>JBIKVI010000268.1:0-6208 GCA_044356935.1 Silvanigrellaceae bacterium
GATGTCGGCTCATCACATCCTGGGGCTGGAGCAGGTCCCAAGGGTTTGGCTGTTCGCCAATTAAAGTGGTACGCGAGCTGGGTTCAGAACGTCGTGAGACAGTTCGGTCCCTATCCGTCGTGGGCGTTGAAAAGTTGAGGGAATCTGACCTTAGTACGAGAGGACCGGGTTGGACGAATCTCTGGTGGATCGGTTGTCACGCCAGTGGCACAGCCGAGTAGCTATATTCGGAAGGGATAAACGCTGAAAGCATCTAAGCGTGAAACCCATCTCAAGATGAACTTTTCGGACCGCAAGGTCCACAGGGCACTCGAAGACTACGAGTTTGATAGGGTGGGTGTGTAAGCGTTGCGAGACGTTGAGCTAACCACTCCTAATCGCCCTGGCTGCTTTTATCTTCGCTTCACTTGCGTGGATTCGAGACAAAAAATAAGACGCGTTTAGGCGCGTGGAGTCCTTGACTCCGGACGATTTCTTGGCCTATGAACTCGAACGAATCGAGATTTTCAGTTTGGCTGTGCTGATAGCGACGGGGAAATACCGGATCCCATTCCGAACTCCGAAGTCAAGCCCGTCAGCGGCGATGGTACTGCACTTTTAAGTGTGGGAGAGTAGCTCGGTGCAGCCTACCCCAAAGGGGAGCCCGGTGGTCCATGTGACCACCGGGCTTCTTCTATTTCCGGGCCAGGCTCTGAGGCCAAAATGGGAGGGTCTAGGATGAAGTGGTTGCTTGCTACTGAGGGGTATTTTCGGTGGTGTGTTTGACGGCAAGTGCTTTGTTTCCGTGGTGAAGTTGTTCTACAATCGGGACGCTTTTTTATAGCTATGCGATTGACAAGCGGACTCTCCCCTAATACAAGCAAAAGCTCTAGGTGGGCTCGTAGCTCAGTTGGTAGAGCAAAAGACTTTTAATCTTTTGGTCCCCGGTTCGAGTCCGGGCGGGCTCACCATCCCTTCGCGTGACTCGGAAGACGCGCTTGGGTTTTTGATTCGGTCGATTGTTAGGGGCGGTTTAAATGGCAAAGACGAAAGCTCGCTGCAAGGTGATCCGTAAAAAGGAGCTCCCAAAGGCGAAGAAGATCAAAATCAAGACCAAGCGGGCTGCAGCAAAGCGCTATAAGGTCTTGGGAAGTGGTTTGGTAAAAGTGGGCTGTACGAACAAGCAGCACCTTACGGGGCACAAGTCTCGTAAGCACAAAAACCGCCTGCGCAAAGGCAAGCTCGTCCGCAAGGAAAATATGAGCCTGGTTAAGCGCTGTCTCCCGAACTCGTTCTGATTCCCTCGTTCTGACTCGTTACACCGTTTGACTGCCGGGCAAAAGATCTCTCCCAGAGACTCCGGCCGTCGATGAAAGGAAAGTTCCATGGCTCGCGTTAAACGTGGATTTAAGCTCCGCCGTCGTCACAAAAAGATTCTGAAGCTCGCCAAGGGTTTCCGTGGGGCACGTAGCCGACTGTACAGAACCGCCGTACAGATCGTTCGCCGCTCATTGGTGTATGCGTTCCGTGACCGACGGGTGAAGAAGCGCGAGTTCCGTCAACTCTGGATTCAGCGTATTAACGCGGCTACCCGCTCGCATGGACTGCCCTATAGTAAGTTCATGTGCGGGATAAAAAAGGCCAATATTGAGATCGATCGTAAGCAGCTTTCCGAGCTCGCGATCCACGATCCGGCGGCTTTTGAGGCTGTCGTTAAAAACGTGAAGAAGGCGCTTGCGCTTTAATTTTTATTGTGTAGTTTGTGCGTTCAGCACATAGTTTTCGTCGGGGCGTGGCGCAGCCTGGCTAGCGCACTTGCTTGGGGTGCAAGTGGTCGCAGGTTCAAATCCTGTCGCCCCGACCACTTTTCTCACAGGGACACCGTAAATCCCCGACGAGCCGGCCTTCTTGCCGGCTCGTCTCAGGTTCCTCCCGAGTGATTGGTGTAAGGCAAATGAAGCATCCTGTTTTGGCTCAGTTCGAATCGAAGTTTCTCCGTAAGAACACGCTTCCTAACTTCCGCGCCGGTGACACGGTGTCGGTGTATGTGAAGATCCTTGAAGGGACGAATAAGGACGGGACCCCAAAGTTCCGCCTCCAGGCCTTCGAGGGCACTGTGATTCGTTTTCGCAAGGGAACGACGAATTCGACATTCATGGTTCGGAAAATTTCGGCAGGTGGTATCGGGGTCGATCGTAACTTCTTCGTGCATTCGCCGATGATCGATCGCGTTGATGTAAAGGTCCGCGGTAAGGTTAGGAAGTCGCGAATCTATTACATCAAGAAGCTCAAGGGGAAGGCGGCTCGTATCGAGAGCCGTTTCACTGGGCCGGCCGACAAGGCCGACTGAGACACTCATTGTGTCGCCTGAAGAAGGAGAGGCTCGCCTCTCCTTTTTTGCGTTAGTAGGGGACGTTTTTCTGTGGCGGCTTGTGGAAGTGCAGCGACTTTGTGATGTCTCCCAGGAAGAAGTCGGCTCCTTGTGCAAGCTGTTGGTAGGCGGCAATGGCTTCGACTTCGGTGTCGAAGTCGACATGCGCTTCTCGATATTCACCTATCTCGACATGACTGTATCGAATGATGACTCGGTGCTTTCCACTCAAGGTGCGCATGATTCGGACGCGGTTTGCGTTGAAGCCATGCGCGTTCGCGCGTTCGGAGTTGAGTGTCGCGCTGCGCAGAATGAAAGCGGGTGTTTCGACGAAGTGGCAGGCGAGAAAACATGCAGCGAAGAACGTCAGGGCTGCTAAGCGTGTCGGATTTTTCCGTGGGGCGTGCTTTGACACCGACCGGGTTGGCATTAGTGTCATTCCCATTCGACGCGCCAGCAGGCATGACACACTCGTATTGGCTGGCTGCCGCATTTCCAGTCCTCCCTGTCTTTGGCTCTCTCGCGATGTTACGCGGGCGTCCCAATCGTGATGAGGAAAGGTTTGCCGGGTGACTAGGCATGTACCGCCTTAGAGGCTTAGGCGGGCATTGGAGAAGAGGTAGGCACCGTGGAAATCAGGAACTTTCAAGAGTTCGTTCTTAAACTCACTCAGTACTGGATCGACCACGGATGCCTGTGGACCCAGCCCTATGATGCCAACATGGGTGCGGGGACGTTTCACCCCCACACCTTCCTCAAAGGGATTGGGCCCGAGCCGTGGCGAGCGGTCTACGTGCAACCCTGTCGCAGGCCTGTGGACGGCCGCTATGGGAAAAGCCCCTATCGGTTCCAGCATTATTATCAGCTGCAGGTGCTCCTGAAGCCGTCACCCGCAAACATCGTGGATCTCTTTCTTAACAGCCTTCAGCATGTGGGCGTCGCTCTCACTGAGAATGACGTTTCGCTTCTCGAGGACGACTGGAAGGGCCCTACCCTCGGTGCCTGGGGCTTGGGATGGGAAGTTCGCGCCAATGGGCAGGAGGTGACGCAGTTCACGTACTTCCAGCAGTTGGGCGGCATGGATATCGAGGTTGTGTCGGGAGAAATCACCTACGGTCTCGAGCGTTTGTACATGTACGCGAAGGGCATCGGAAACGCCCTCGACATGCCTTACAACGATAACTTCACCTACGGAGATGTGTTCTTTCAGAACGAGCACGAGTTTTCGCACTTCAATTTCAAGCAAGCGGATGTCGCAGAACTGTTCGCCCTTTTCGACAGGTGCGAGAGGAATGTGTCTGACTTGTGCTCGAAAGCGCTCATCCTTCCGGCGTACGATTACGTCCTCCAAGCCTCCCACGCGTTCAATCTCCTCGACGCGCGCGGAGCGATTTCGGTGAGCGAACGTCAGCGGTTCATCGGACGCGTTCGCGATTGCGCCCGCAAGTGTGCTGAAATCTACCGGGCTGAACGCGAGAAGCTCGGTTTCCCAATGCAAAAGCGATTGGACGCAGATCCGCGCCAAGTCTTGTTGCCACTCTCGAGCCAGAGAGGCGCGAATGGCTTTGGCGGCAACGTGGCGAGCATTGAGGCGAAGCAGTACGACGCAAAAATGCTCAATGGGAAGTCCACTTGCGATGTGCTTTTCGAGTTGGGCGTCGAAGAAATGCCTCCGGCATTTCAACAAATGGCCTCCGAGGAGCTTGAAAAGAAGGCGAGTGCCTTCCTTCAGGGCCTGGGTGAAACGTTTGCGCATGTGCCTGGATTTGCGTCTGCCGTGGCCTCGACTCGCGCGAAAGTTTTCGTGTCCAGTCGGCGCATCGCTCTCCAGGTCCATTCCGCCCCTTGTTTCGAACCCGACCGCCTCCAAGAGGTCTGGGGTCCAGCCGAGCGTATCGCCAAGAAGCCCGACGGCGGGTTGTCGGCTGCAGGTGAAGGCTTTTTGAGGAAAAATGGGCTCGACCCTTCGGCTGGGAAGTTCCGCGAGAAGGAGGGAGGTCTTTTCCTTCATGCGGAAAAGGCGATTGTTGGCAGGGACCTTCCAGGCTTGCTTGCTGAGCATTTCAAGCTCTGGATCGAGGCCCTTGGTGCCCCGCTCATGATGAGGTGGTTGCCCGAGACGATTTCGAAGCCATTTATCCGCCCCGTGAGATGGATCGTGGCGCTGGTTGACGACGCTGTCATTCCTTTGGAGATGTTCGGTCTAACGTCGGGCCGTGCCTCTTCTGGTCTGCGTATCCTCTCGCCTGAGGCCGTTGTTCTTTCTAAGGCCTCCTCTTACGAGGCTGCACTCAGGGAAGCCGGGGTGAATCTTTCTTGGGCCGACCGCCGCCAGTTCATCGCGAATGAGGCGGCCCGGTTGGCGACGGGGTTGAAGGGGCGGGTTCGGGAAGATGAGGCGCTCTTGGACAAGTGCGCGGGACTCAGCGAAAGTCCACACGTGTTTCTCGGGTCCTTTGATGCAAAGTATCTCAGGTTGCCGGTTGCTCTGGTAGCGAGCGTGCTGCGCGAGCACATGAACTACTTTGCCCTCGAGACGGCCGAGGGAGAGTTGCTACCTCACTATGTGGGCGTTGCCGGATATCGGTGTGGAAATCTCGAATCCATGGTCGCTGGCACTCAAGTCGTCGTCGTTGGCCGGCTCGAGGACGGCGCTTTCTATTACGATGGCGATCTTGCTACGCCTCTCGACGAGCTGCGTGAAAAGCTCAAAGCCCAGCTGTTCCAGGCGGACCTGGGCACGCTATGGGATAAGTCGGAGCGTGTCAGCGTGCTGGCGAAGTCGCTGGCGTTGTGCGTGAAATCGACCGACGGGTTCGATAAGGACTCCTTCGCCGACGCTGCCTTCAAGGCAGGGGCCTATTGCAAGGCGGACTTACGTTCGGGTTGCGTTCAAGAGTTCCCCGACGAAATGCAGGGGATCATGGGTGGCGTTCTTGTGAGGCACCAGATTCCCTTCGGCGCCTCCTCGGAGGCGATCGCCGAGGCGATCGGCACCCACTACGAGCCGAGGTCGGCCCAGGCTGCTCTCCCCCCAACGGCCTTGGCCCAGGTCGTCGCGTTGGCGGATAAGCTCGATTCGTTGTGCCTGATGATGAACCATGGTGCGGAACTTAAAGGAAATAAAGACCCCTTCGGGCTGCGTCGTTTGGCCATCGGCATATTGCGACTGTTGGGTATGGAGGAGGGAGATAGGACACATGTGATCCTGACGCTCGACGAAGCCCTTCGCCAGGGTCTCGAAGAGTTGGGGGCCGCTGGACGCGCAGTGAAGGCAGACACCCATGCGAAGGTGCGCGCGTTTCTTCTTGCTCGCCTCAAAGCTGCTTGGCGCGAGAAGTACACTCCCTTCGCTGTGGAAGCTGCGTTGGCCGATACCGGGGGCATGACGCTACCGAGGGCACGGCTTTTGGTGAAGGCCACTGAGGTTGCTCTTCGGCAGACGGGCGAAGGGTCGCTTCTTGCGGCACTAGCTCCCTACCGTCGGAGCCGCAACCTGACGCTCGAGTTGCCCGTCGATGCTGCGACTCGGCTTTCGGTGGACGCGAAGCTGTTCTCGCATGCCTGTGAAGACGCGCTTTATCAGAAGGTGACCACGACTGAGTCGCGCGTCAGGGGACTGCTGGCCAGCGACGATTTTGAAGGGTATTTCGCGGAGCTCGCCGCTTTGGGTAAACCCCTCGCCGCGTTCTTCGAGGGTGTCATGGTGCTCGACAAGGATCCCAAGGCCCGCGAAAACCGTCTCGCTCTGCTTCTTCGCATTCGCAAGATCTACGAGACGGTGGCCGATTTTTCGCAGGTACAGGTTTGAAGATGGACCACTTCGTGGGTGACGACTTCAGGGTTTACGGGAAGACG
>JBIKVI010000269.1:0-6174 GCA_044356935.1 Silvanigrellaceae bacterium
GACCCCGAAAGCGTCGCCGCGCGCCCCGAGGAGTTCACCCCCCTCGCGTTCGCCAGGGCGTCGCGGGCCTGAACGCCCCCAGGCCATGACCGCGATTTGAGCGGATGTGCCGAAAAGGAGGGGTTACCTCCCTCCACCTCGAACGTCTGTCGCCTTGACGGTCCCAAGGGCCGCTCGCCCGCAAGGGTGAAGTTGGGCCACTGCGCCGGGGGCCGGCGGCGCCGTTACTCCCGAGGAGGCGACGCGCTTGGCTTGAGGAGGGCATAGGCCTTATCCGCATACTCCTTGGAAATGCGCGATTCGTTCACGACAGCGTTCCTGACCTCTGCGCTCAAGAAGGTAAACGAATCGGTGGCGGTTTCGTCGACCGTCAAGAGGCCACTGAGCAGCACCTCAGCGACGACTCCGTCTCCACTGAGTGGGTTTGAAGAAAGGAACTCCTTCTGGATGGTTTGGATGTCGGCGATTGTGAACGATTGAAGTTCCGTGAGGGATCCCAGAAGCGGCACGGCTACGCGGCGCGCGCTCACTGAGAAAAGGCTGGCCCTTTGTTCGGGGGAAAGGGACGGGTGCTGACTTTCGGAATCCTGTTTCGTGGCGACCTTGAGCGCCCCATTTGGTTTTTCGGCGCTCCTCGAAAGGCTCTGTTCGTCGGTGTCGAGTACCTTGCACAGGGCGCCAGAAAGTGACCCCGATCGCCCTATAAGGGTTTTCAAGGTTCCGAGGTCTTTCGTGGGTTTCAACTCCTCGCGCAACTTCAGAACGGGGAGCCCGATGGGCTTCACTGGTTCAGGCAAAAGGTCGGCCTCAAAAGTACTCATTTCGCAAGATAGATTGAAATTGTCGAGTCCTTGCTCGGGTACCTTAGAGTCGGACTTTGATGATCCGTCGGTCCAACTCTTAAGATGCGTCTGCGACCACAGAGATTCGGGCAAGAGGGGAGCCAATACGACGGAAGAGAGCAAAGCCATATCGACCAACGCCTTTTCTCCCGCCGAAGTTCCCCAATGGGCGCTTGTGAAGTCCGAGAGAATCAAAAGCAGGGCTTTAGCATTCTCGCCGTTTTTGAGTTGAGTTGAGGCGATGGGTGCACCGGTGGTGAAGTCCATGAGCACAAGCTTGCCCATGGAATCGACCTGGAACTTCAAGACCTGAGCGTTGTGGCCCGTCGATTGGAAGCCATTGAAAACGGCCTTCGCATGGGGTGACCAGAGCCCGTCGAGAGGGGTTGACTCGAGTGCAACGATGATTTTCGTTTCTTGAGCTTGAGGTGTCGGGTTCTCCAACATTTTCTCAAGTTGCGCATATTCAACTTTAAGCGGATCACCTAAGCGGGGTGTTGAGTCGAGAGCATCTGAACGCGTCTTCGTTTCGTTGAAAGACCGGTTTTTGCAGGAGGGTAAGACCAGCAGCGATGCGCATGAAGCAAGAATGCAAACAGATTTCCACATGAATCACTCCCTGATTTTCGAATTGAGGTCACTTCCTGAGGCCTGCGCCTGCTCGATGATGCGGGCGACGCGTCCTTCCTCGAGCTCCACGATGCGGTGGCACTCACGCAGCGTTCCGAGCCGGTGCGCAATGGTGAGAATAGTGCAGTGGCTAAACTCCTCTCGGATGACGGTTTGGATGCGGGCGTCTGTTTCCACGTCAACATTGGCGGTGGCTTCGTCGATGAGCAGGAAACGAGTGTTTGTAAGCAGAGCGCGGGCCAGGCAAACGAGCTGTCGCTCACCCACGCTGAAGTTCCGTCCGTTCTCCTCAACAGGAGTGCGCGCCGCCGAGGCACCATCGGCGCAAATGCGGGTCAGGTGGGAACGTCGGAGTGCATCACCAATGGCCTCGTCGGAAAACTCGCCAAAAGGATCGAGGTTGTCGCGGAGGGTTCCGGAGAAGAGGACGGGGTCTTGAGGGATAACAGTGAGAGCCTTGCGCACAACCGCCAAGGGCAGCGTCGTGACGTCGATGCCATCGATGACCAAACTCTTCACTGCTTTTGGCTTCGAGACGCGCTTGGCATTGTTTGCTTTCTTGGCTTTTAGCGGTTTTGCTCTCCGCGCCGGGCGCGTGCTGCGCTCAGCTTTCTCTTTCTTCGACTTTTTGCTACCGCCGTCCGCCTTAGCTTTCTTTTGAGATTGCTCTATCACTTAGCACTCCGACTCACTTTGAGTTGTCTCTCTTAGGCAACCATTGCCCCCCTTCCATGCCAACTCAGTCTCGAGCGGAGTCAATTGAAGTAGCGAATTCATTGACACGTGAAATTCAGAGCCTATTTCCGGGCTCGGCCGTTAACTTATCATAAACCATCTTATGATAAGTAAACTGACCAGGTCATTCACAAAAGCCTGCACAAGGAAACAGCACCGCCCCATCATGAGCTTTTGCTCGTATTTATTGCAGATGCCTTCTTCTCCCGCTGAGAGGGGGGGGAGCTGCTTTCACTCGCAATGGCGAGGCAGTGCTTCCCGACGCGTTACGATGCGTCTCCATTCTGCGCCTGTGTCGTAAGACAGGCGCAGAATGGAGACGCATCGTAACCTGCGCCATGTCCGTGACTCACGCTCCAAAGCCAAAAATCCGCATCATGTTGAATCAGAGAGGTTTTTTCGATGCAGAATTGCCCAGCCGGGCCAAGCGCGGGAGCAAGTCCAAATGACGATGCTAGAAGGAATTCTTTCCACGTATACCAAGCCCGAACTGATTGAGCTAGCAAACGACCTCGGGCTGAAGGCCTCCGCGAGAATGAACATTGATGCAGTTCGCAGCCTGATTCTCGCCTCATCTTTAGCAAAAGTTAGCAGCATCGTTACGGCAAGTCTGTCGCGTGATTCATTAAAGGCTATGTGTCGTGCCTGTGGACTCGAGGACACCGGAAAAGAAAAGACAGTACTTGTCGCTAGGCTTCACGCTGCGGCAAACGGCGTGCCGGTCCAAGACCCGCCGGCTGCTGCACCGAAAGGCTCCGCGCCGCGCGCCGCTACCCACCTCACCGTCGTATCAAGCGCTGACGAATCGGAAAGCGACGAAGTAGAGCTCTTAGGCGACGGGGCGATGACGGGCGCAATTACGCGCTACACCCATACTGGCAAAAAGCGGATGAACAACCCTCCGGTAGGGCTTGTGACGAGCGACTCCGATCGCGACGGCGCCCAGAAGAGGTATGAGTTTGACCCGCACCTTGACCCACGCCTCGACTGGGCAGGGCGCCGCGAGCGCGACGAACTTGGCGTCGATACCGTCTCGCTGCACGTCCACGAGAGAGTCGACCCCCTGACGATCATCTCGGCGTTAGGCGCCAAAGGCGACAAGCACGATTCTGGCCCAGAGCAGCCGTCACTGTTCGAGCAGCCAGAGGAGAACCCGCCAATCCGTCACGCCATCGAGTTCTACCAGCACCAATCGGGATGGACGAACCGCCTAGTCGCGGGCGACAGCGCGCTCGTGATGAACTCGCTGCTCGAGAAAGAGGGGCTTGGCGGGCAGGTGCAGATGATCTACATCGATCCTCCCTACGGCATCTCGTACAACTCGAACTTCCAGCCGTTCGTCGGTAAACGCGAGGTACGCGATAAGGACGACGACCTTACTCAAGAGCCTGAGACACTCAAAGCTTTCCGCGACACGTGGGAGCTTGGCATTCACTCCTACCTTTCTTACCTGCGCGACCGCCTGGTGCTCGCGAAATCTCTCCTGACTGACTCGGGATCGTGCTTCGTGCAAATCTCCGACGAGAATCTGCACTTGCTCCGCAACATCATGGACGAAGTCTTCGGCAACGAGTGCTTCGTGGTGACGTTCTGCGTTAAGAAGAAGGGCAATCAGAAAAGCAACCTTGTCGCTCCTGTCAACGACTACATCGTGTGGTACTCACGGCGCCCGAAGTCAGACGGCTTGACTAAGTTTAGGCCAGTATATGTAAAACGCGAGCTTGATGAAGCGACGCTGAAGGAATTTCGGTACATTGAGTTTCCTGACGGAACTTGCCACAGCTTGTCAAATTTGAAGAGTCCAGATGGCACCTTCCAAGACTACCGTACTTCTCCTCGGAAGCTGAGCGTGGACTATCCAGACGGCAGACTGTTCCGTTCGAATCCCATCACGAACGGCGGAGTATTTCGAACGCAAATTCAGCCAATCGAGTTTGAGGGCCGCACTTTCAATCCCGGCCCCAATAAGAGCTGGCGGGCCTCATCGATGACTGACGACGGATCGATATCGGGCATGGAGCGGCTCCGATTGGCAGGACGCTTAGTGTCAGGAGGAGGGCAGCTCGGTTTCAAGCGCTACCTCGACGACTTTGGGTTCATGCAGATTTCCAACTGGTGGGACGGGCTAGGCGGAGCCTCGAACCCCATCTACGTCGTGCAGACCAATGCGGCAATCGTGCAGCGATGCATGCTGATGACGACCGATCCAGGTGACCTTGTGCTAGACCCAACGAGCGGCTCCGGGACAACCGCCGTGGTCGCCGAGCAGTGGGGACGCCGTTGGATCGCCATCGACACCTCGCGGGTCGCCGTAACGCTGTCGCGGCAGCGACTCATGACGAGCGCTTTCAAATACTACAAGCTCAAGCGTCCTGCCGAGGGCGTCGGCAGCGGCTTTGACTTCAACGTGGCGCCTCGCGTCACGCTCGGCAGCATCGCGAACAACCCGGAGATCGTCCCGGGAGCTGACAAGGACGCCATTGCTTCTAGCATTCGTCGCTATGCTGAGACAGTCGAGCTCTACGACCAGCCAAAGCACGACCCGGGCAAGCTACGCGTCACAGGCCCGTTTACGGTTGAGGCAGTGCCAGCCCCGCTCGTCAGGTCTCCTTCGGCCGAAGATGCAGATGAGGCTCAACGCGACGAACAGATCGTTTCTGAGTGCAAGTCGATCGTTCGCCGTGGGGAGCCGCTTCGCCAGTCGACGTGGCTCGACGAACTCAAGCGCTGTGGCATCAGGGCGCGCAAGGGTGAGCACGTCACGTTCACGCGCCTTGAAGCTATGCCTGCAACGCGGTTCCTCCACGCGGACGGCGAAACGCGAGCAAATGCTGGCGTCAAGCCGATGCGTGTAGTGATTGCGTTTGGGCCCGAGCACGCCCCACTCGAGCAGCGACAAGTGGAAGAGGCCCTGCGCGAGGCGGGCCACTTGTTCCCGAAGCCTGAGATGCTGGTCTTTGCGGCGTTCCAATTCGACGCGGAGGCTGCACGCGACATCGACGAAATGAACTCGGCGCGAGCGGGAATTCGGCCTGTGTCACGAGGCCGACCAGTCGTCGTTGCCCATCGGGCTCGGCCTCCTCATGGACCCGCATGTCCACTGCGTCGGCTCTCGCCTCGGTCGCCTCGACTGGTCGGCCTCGTGACACAGGCCCGCTTTTCAGCTGATCAGCTCATCAGTCCTGAGTCTTCTGAACACCCCGTTTGTAGGCGTTATCGCCCATTTTGTAGGTTCCGTCAGGCTTGAGCGTCAGCGCCACGTCTTCCAGCTTTTGGTCCGCGACGTAGACGGTTCCTTCGACGAACTCCACGCTATCGAGATCTTCGTTGTCATTTACCTGGGGAAGCGCCCTGAGCGGGGTGTACACGTAGAAACGGTAATCGTCCGATCCGTACTCTTTCATGATGTCGTCGAGACCCACGAGCCGAAACGGCAGATTCGGTTGAGCGTTTCCGACTCGCTCGAACAGGAGACCATTGTCGACGAACACGGCCGCGTGCAAGAGCTGCACGGGATACTCCACTTCGTCCCCGGTCTGCTTGTCCGTCTCCTTTTTCGTTTCCTTAGAGGCGACCACGAGGACGTCTCCAAAAGCCGCACCGTACTGACCGTGCCATTTCAAGAATGCAGAAGGCACGATGGCGCCGCCGCGATCCTTCGCATTGGCGGGAGAACGGAACGTCTTGAAGAAGTCCCGAGGCATGATCACGTGGAGGTCGTAGTCGACCTCGCCCGCCTTGTCGGGAGTCGCGTAGCGTGAAACTTCGTAGGCGGTGGCCCAGCAGTTCGTATCGAGATACACCCCCTCCACCGTCATCACGCCGGCGTTAGGAGGGGCACCCGCCTTGCGAAGTTCCTCCGGAGTCGCCTGGCGCAACAACTCGTCGCTTTCGGCGACGAACGAATGCCTCATCGTCGCCTGCATGACAGGGGTGAGAAAGTGGTCGAGGAGGAAGTGGAGAGGCT
>JBIKVI010000270.1:0-6160 GCA_044356935.1 Silvanigrellaceae bacterium
CTGAACCCAATCAAGCCAATGATTCTCGCCAAAAAGCATGGTCGGGGATAGCAGACTCGAACTGCTGACCTCTTGCTCCCGAAACAAGCGCGCTACCAACTGCGCTAATCCCCGCGCGGTCGGGGAGAGGTACCTGAAAGGCGTTATGCCCGCAAGTCCCCCTCGGTTCGGCCTTGCATCCGACGGTTTTCCTGCACACGATAGCGCCTTCCAAGGAGAACCCGCCCCATGATCCAGCTCAACGACCTTACCATGCGCTTTGGCCCCAAAATGCTCTTCGAGAGCATCAACGCCCGCTTCAACCCCGGCTGTACCTACGGCATCATCGGGGCCAACGGGGCCGGCAAATCGACCCTCCTCAAAATCATTGCCGGCATCCTCGAGCCCGACCTCGGCTCGGTGACCTACGGCAAGGGCCTCAAACTCGGCTTCCTCAAGCAGGACCATTTCGCCTTCGACGAGGAAACCATCCTCGGCACGGTCATCCAGGGCGACAAGGAACTCTGGGACGCCATGGCGGAAAAGGAAGCCATCTACGAACGGGGCACCTATACCGACGCCGAAAACGACCGCCTCGGCGAGCTCGAAATGGTCGTCGCAGAAAAGGACGGCTACGATGCCGACGTAAGGGCCGCGCAGCTGCTCGAGGGCCTAGGCATTGGCACCGACAAGCACGGCGAAAAAATGAAGACGCTCGCGGGCGGATACAAGGTGCGCGTCCTGCTGGCCCAGGCTCTGTTCCCCAATCCCGACATCCTGCTGCTCGACGAACCCACCAACAACCTCGACGTCCACTCCATCAAGTGGCTCGAGAACATGATCAAGGCGCGCGAGGGCATCACGCTCATCGTGTCGCACGACAGGCACTTCCTCAACTCCACGTGCACGCACATCGCCGACGTCGACTGCAGCACCATCCGCTTCTACACCGGCGACTACGAGTACTTCATGGCGGCGAGCCAGCTCGCCAACGAGCAGAAGGAACTCTCGAACATGAAGATCGAGAAGCGCAAGGGCGAACTCGAGGCCTTCGTGGCACGCTTCTCGGCCAACGCGAGCAAGAGCTCGCAGGCGTCGAGCCGGCAGAAGCTCCTCGAGAAACTCGAGAAGCAGGTGGAGGAAATCGTTCCTTCACGGCGCCTTTATCCGAAATTCATGTTCAAGCCCGAGAAGCAGCTCGGCAAACAGCTTCTCGCCGTGGAGGGAATCTCTAAAACTTTCCCGCCGCTCGAGGGCGCCACCGAGCCGAAGACGCTTTACCGAGACCTCCACATCCACTTGAACCCTGGCGATCGCCTCGCCATCATCGGGCCTGGGGGTGTGGGCAAAACCACGCTCCTGCGCATGCTCGTCGACGAGCTAACGCCCGATGTGGGTAGCATCAAGTGGGGCGTGAGCGTGCAGCAGGGCTACTTCCCGCAGGACCACAAGGAAGCGCTCCCTTCCGGCACGACGCCGTTCCAATGGCTGCAATCGTTCCGGCCCCAGGAGAGCAACGAGTTCTTGCGCGGCTTCCTTGGACGCATGCTGTTCAAGGGGCCCGAGCAGGACAAACCCACCGAAGCTCTCAGCGGCGGGGAGCGCGCTCGCGTCCTGTTCGCCAAACTCATGATGGATGGGGCCAACGTCATGCTCCTCGACGAGCCCACCAACCACCTCGATCTCGAGTCCATTACGGCGCTCAACGACGCTCTCAAGCAGTTCCCGGGATCCCTTGTGTTCGTGAGCCACGACCTCGACTTCATCACGTCGCTGGCCAACCGCGTGCTCGAAATCCGCGAAGATGGCACGCACCGCTTCGTGGACATCTCGGAACTCTGAGCGCTTCCTCCGTGGGCTTTCAGCGCGGCGCTTCTATGCGTTTCTTTGCAGTACGCACGTGGTAGACGACCTCCTCGGTTTCGCCCAGGACGGCCTCGCGTTCAGCCGGTTCAAAGACCAGGTCCCCGAGGCGCGCGGCACTCATCGCCGGATGCACGACCAGGGAACGCCCAAAGTAACAGTGACCGGGCGCTTGCGGCAGGCCCTCGCCGTCGTGGTATTGAACCTCGATGTCCGCGGCGCTCATGCTTGCCAACATCGGCAGTTCGGCGACGAGCTCGGCGTACTGATCGGCGCACTCGGCGTAGCGGGCGCCATAGATGTCCATGACCTCGCTTCCCAAAGCCTGCAGCTCGGCGTTCTGTGCCGCGACAAGCTCTAGGTCCTTTCGAGTAGGGTTCTCGGGGAGCGCCTTCAAAGAAGATACGAGCTTCGTGGCAAGGATTTCGTAACGGGAATAGACGTCGTCCTGCGCGAGAGCGGCCGAGGGCGTGGACGCGAGGATGATTGAAGCGGCAAAGAGCGAAGGAAGCTTCGAGAGGAATCGCGGCATGAGGAACTCCGAGGTGATAGCGCTGCGCACACGGCGGTGAGCCACGCTGGGTTGGAATCATGTGTTTCCGTCCGCGGACTCAATGTTGATACTGATAATCATTCTCAATTACAAGATACCGATGCACCAACATGGGACCTCGGGCCCTTTTAAAGGCCTGCTTGCTTGGCTGCTTCCTTGGCTGCTTCCTTGGCTGCTCTCGTTGCGGCTCCCTCAGCCCCGCTCCGCGCGCCGGATGGCGGCGAGAAACAGCTCACGTTGGTGGCTAAACTCCTTGGGAAGTCGATCGTGGAGCTTCTCGAAGAGCTCTTCGTGCCCTTGCAGCTCGCGTTTCCAGTCGCTCGGGTCTACGGCCATCACGGCCTCGAAGCGCGCGCGCGAGAAGTCGACCCCCTTCCAGGTGAGATCCTCGTACTTGGGCGTCAGGCCCAGCGGACCTTCCATTGCCGAAGCGCGGCCGTGCAAGCGATCGACGACCCACTTGAGCACACGGACGTTCTCACCGAAACCTGGCCACATGTACTTGCCGTTATTGTCCTTGCGGAACCAATTCACGCAGAAGATGCGCGGCGGATTGGCCACCTTGCGGCCCATTTGGAGCCAGTGGGCGAAGTAGTCGCCCATGTGGTACCCGAGGAAGGGCAGCATGGCCATGGGGTCTCGGCGCACCTCGCCGATGGCGCCACCCGCGGCGGCCGTCTGCTCGGAGCCAATGGTGGCGGCCATGTACACGCCGGCGTTCCAGTTGAAGGCTTCCGTCACTAGGGGCACCGTCGTTGCGCGCCGGCCACCAAAAATGAACGCGCTGATGGGCACGCCCGCGGGGTTCTCCCAGTCCTCGTCGATGACGGGGCACTGCCGAGCGGGCGCGGTGAAGCGGGCGTTGGGTTGAGCGGCCTTGGTGCCCGACGCGGGTGTCCAAGCGTTTCCTTGCCAGTCGGTGAGGTGAGGCGGGGGCGTGTCGGTCATATCCTCCCACCAGACATCTCCCTCGGGCGTGAGCGCCACGTTGGTGAACAGGACGTTGGCGTGCAGGGTCTTCATGGCGTTTGGATTCGACGTCATGGAAGTGCCGGGCGCCACCCCGAAGAAGCCCGCCTCTGGGTTGATAGCGTGGAGGCGTCCATCGGCACCGGGCTTTATCCACGCGATGTCGTCGCCGATTGTGGTGATCTTGTACCCCTCGAAGCCGGTGGGCGGCATGATCATGGCGAAGTTGGTTTTGCCGCAGGCGCTCGGGAAGGCGGCCGCCACGTAGGTCTTCTCGCCCCCCGGTGCTTCCACGCGGAGGATGAGCATATGCTCGGCGAGCCAACCCTCATCGCGCGCCATGGTGGAGGCGATGCGCAGGGCGAAGCACTTCTTCCCGAGGAGCGCGTTGCCGCCGTACCCACTGCCGAAACTCCAGATGGAACGGTCTTCTGGGTAGTGCACAATGTATTTTGTCGCGTTGCAAGGCCATTTGACGTCCTTCTCTCCGGCGGAGAGCGGCCTTCCGACGCTATGGACGCACTCAACGAAGGGCCTCTCGCCGAGGAACTCCCACACGTCTTTGCCCATGCGCGTCATGATGCGCATGTTGACGGCCACGTAAGGGGAGTCGGTGAGTTCGATACCGATTTGGCTGATGGGGGAGCCGAGGGGGCCCATGCTGAAGGGGACCACGTAGAGAGTGCGTCCGCGCATGCAACCCTTGAAGAGCTTCGAGAGCTTGGACTTCATTTCGCCCGGATCCATCCAATTGTTCGTTGGACCGGCGTCGTCCTTGCGGCGGCTGCAGATATAGGTGCGATCCTCCACGCGGGCCACGTCGCTGGGGTCCGAAAAGGCCGCGTAAGAATTGGGCCGCTTCTGGGGGTTGAGCCTGGTGAGCATGCCTTTGGCCACCATGCCCTCGCAGAGGGCGTCGTATTCGGCTTCCGAGCCGTCGCAGAAGTGGATGGCTTCGGGCTCGCACAGCGAGGCCACTTCTTGGATGAGCTGCCGAGCTCGCGCGTTGCGCACGTAAAGTGGGAAGTCGAAGTTCAGCGGAGTCGACATGAGGATCCCTCACACGGTGTGTCTGGGGCCGGCCACGCCCCCACGTCTAGGCCCGCGGGAGCGAACCCTTGATCGCCCCCATGAGACCCTGCATCCGGCGCTCCTCGATTCGGGCGAGCTTGGCCTCTACGGCGCCCTCGAGATCGATGCCCCGCGCATTGCAGTAGTTCAAGAGTGTAATAAGCACATCTGCAGCTTCCTCCGCAAGGTGCGGCAAGTCGAGAGGCCGCTTCGGGTCGCGCCAGATCTTCTTCTCCGCATTGCACAACTCCCCGCACTCTCCGGCGAGCTCCAGGGCGAAGAATGCCGGGCCACGCTCCTCGAAAGCCTGCGTTTGGTAAGCCTGGAAACTCAACTGCCCATCGCGAAGGCCGGTAACGCGCGGGGGAAGGAGTGAAGTCATGGCAGTAACTCCTTGAATGACGGAAAGTTAGATTGACACCACTCAACACTTGCCTCGGCCCGCATAAAAGTCGAGGAACGGTTATTGAGCGGTGCGTTGGCGTCAGGCTGCCACGTCCGGTCAGAAAGTCCCGCACTTTCAGGAGGTCCTGTCTCATGGTCGTTCACGTTCGTTCCCTTCGCCGGAAACTCAAAGGCCGCTTCGCCTTCTCAGCATTCTGCTTGACCAGCGTGCTCGCCGGGGGGCTGACCGCCTTTTCGTGCGGACGCGACAATGTTCAAGACATGAATGCCGACGTGAACGCATTCACCCGCCATCAACTCATGGGCCGCCAAAAAGATGCGCGAGGAGCCACCATGCCTTCTCGCACGCTCGCGCTCACCTTCGACGACGGACTTGCGCCGCGCTCGCTGGAGCTTGCGCAATACTTGGCCCAGGAAGGCATCCTCTCCGCGTTCTTCCTCAACGGGTCCAACGGCCGTACCAAGGAGATGGCCGAGATCCAAAAGCTCAACCATCTCATCGCCAACCACACCCACGACCACCTCGACATGCAGCTTTCCACCACTGCGCAGAAGAGCCAAGTGGTGGCCACCGACAGCCTCATCAAGCCCTACGTGACAGGCAACATCTACATGTTCAGGGCTCCCTTCGGCTCGTGGAACGGCAACGTCGCCGACTATCTCAACAGCGAAGGGCTCACCCGGTACGTGGGTTCCATCTTCTGGGACATCGGTGGGCAACTCGCGAACGGCTATGCCGCCGACTGGGACTGCTGGGGCCAGGGCGTTACCGTGCGCGACTGCGGCGACAAGTACATCACCGAGATCGAGGACAAGGGGCGCGGCATCGTGCTGATGCACGATAAGCATTCCCAGACCGTCGACATGGTCCAATACATCGTGCCCATCCTCAAGCAGAAGGGCTACAAGTTCATGCGCGTCGACCAGGTCCCCGTGGTCGCTGAACAGATCCGCGCGGCAGGCGGCACTCCCGGCGCCCTGTTCACGCAACGCAAGCCCGGAGCCATCGAGTGCCCCGATGGCTACTCGCTCAAGTCAGTCGGCACCGCCGGCGGTCAAATCTGCACCGACGGCGCCAACGCGTGGGGGCCCTTCACGACGAACATGACCGATGCGTGCGTGCGCTTCGGCGGCGGCCCCGCGTGCTACTCTAATCGCTGGTCGGAGGACCTCGCCCTCTCGCTGCGTGGCACCGGCCTGTGCCCCAAGGGCGCCGCCTTCGATGACTTCACCGGTTACTGCGCCGAGGGAGGCGATTCCTTCGGCCCCTTCCCCAAGGCGTTGGTGGCCAAATGCATCGCCGCCGGCGGGGGCACCGTC
>JBIKVI010000043.1:0-20456 GCA_044356935.1 Silvanigrellaceae bacterium
CGCCGATGCCCTGCTCGGCATGCACGAAGAGGGTCTGGCCCGCTTTGACTTGGCCATTCCAGAACGGGCGGTGGAGCAGCGCGACGGGCGCGTAGAGGCGCTCGAACTGCGGATGCCGCAAGCGCCACTCGTACTCGGCGAAACCCTCCCGGTAGCGCCCGAGCGCGAGGAGTGCAAGGGAGCGGTGCCAATGCGCGACGGGGGCGTTAGGCGCCAAGGAAAGGGCCTTGTCGGCGGCATCGAGGGCCTCCTCGTAACGACCGCATTGGTGGTGCGCGAACGACTGGTTGATGAGGGCGTCGAGGAAGCCTGGCCGCAAGCTCAGGGCACGCGCGTAACAGCGCACCGCCGCGACGGGGTCGGCGGCCTTCTGGTTCACGACGCCCAGGTTGTTCCACGCCTCCGGACTCGTGGGCGACACCGAGAGGCACTCTCGGAAAAATCGGGCTGCGTGGTCGAGTTTTCCCGATTCCAGAGAGAGGAGCCCTAGGTTGAGGAGGGAAACATAATCGCGCGGATCGCGTTCAAGGGCGCGCGAAAAGGCCCGGAGCGCTTCCGCGTTCTGCCCGTCCATGAGAAGGAACTCGCCCAAATGAGCGTGCGCGAGCGCTCGCGTGTCGTCGATCTCGGCCTCGCGCGCCAGCAGCGCGATCGCGCCTTGGCGTTCGCCCGAGTGGAACAAGGCGCGGGCCCGGCTGATGTCTGGATGTCTCATGGTCTTCCCCCGCCAGGAGGATAACGCCCTCACGAAGAGGGGTGGCCGGCACGGAATGCGCGCCGATCCACCATGTGGGCACACTGTGCCGCGGGCTGGAATCACCCTCCGCTAACGGAGGGGGGAGGGGGCTGGAACCGACCGCATCACCTCGGTTACGGTAACCTCAAGTTTCGCGCTATTGGAAAACCCGCGCTCGGGCCAAGAGTTCGTCGAGTTCAGCCTTGTCTTCCCATTTCGAAAACGGACCCGTGTCCCCCGCATCCTGAGCGAGCGCAGCGACGCGCCCTTGGCCCAAGAAAAGGGTATCGGGCACGAGGCGAGCGATTGCATCGTCGTAGGCGGCGTCCGCGTCGACGATCGTCCAACCCTCTTGCCGCAAACGAGCCACCAAGGGAACGATATGCAGGGCCGCGAGGTCGTTTTCGTGGAGAAGCAGCACATGCTTCGGCGAACGTCCTAGCGCCCTGCGGGAAAGGGCGTCGTAAAAGTTGGCTCCTTCCACCAGCACCTGCACATACACCTCGCGCAAGCGCTCGGCGTTCACGGTCCGGCCCGCGAGCGCCGCTTGTTGGTACTTCGCGTCCAGGTACCAGTCGAAGGTATCTACCGTCACGTAGCCTGCTCCGGAGTGGCCGTCGAGGCCTGAAGGGAAGGAGGCAGTCGAAGGCCCCGTCCGCTGCACGCAGCCAAGGCCAAAACGATGACGCCGACCAACCAGACTCCGGCACCACCAATAGTGCTCCGCGGACTCATGCCAGCCCCATGACCTTGTCCTGCAGCGCCTTGGTCAACGGCTGGTAGTGGGAGAAGTGCATCGTGGAACTCGCACGTCCCTGGCTCAACGAGCGGATGTCTGTCTCATAGCCGAACAACTCCGCTAACGGGATTTGCGCCAGGACGACCTGGAGGTGGCCGCGCGACTCCATGCCGTTCACGTGGCCGCGCCGGCTCGCAACATCGCTCACGATGGTGCCGCTCGACTCCGGCGGAACCACGATTTCGACTCGCATCACGGGTTCCATCATGTTGGGCTTGGCCTCCTGCAAGGCCGCGCGCAGCGCGTTGCTCGCGGCGACCTTGTAGGTGACGTCGTCGATGGACGACGCGTCGAACGAGAAGTCCTTCACCGCGGCCTTCATGTTCACAATGGGGTAACCGCACAAAGCGCCACTGCTGGCCGCGCCCTCGATGGCTTCGCGCAGGGCCGCGAAGACGTTGGGCGGCACGTTGGCCTTGGTGGGCAGCGTAACGGACACCGCCTGCGTTTGGTCGTCGGGCTCCACAGATACCGTAACACGCGCGGAGAAGGACTTTGTGCCCACCGATCGCGAGAACTCCTCGGTCGCCGTGGCCGTCCTCGAGATGCACTCGCGGTAACTCACCTGCGGTTTACCGATGTTCGCCTCCACCTTGAACTCGCGGATGAGGCGATCGGCAATGATCTGCAGGTGGAGCTCCCCCATGCCCGAAATGAGCATTTGCCCGGTGTCCTCGCTGAGCGATACTTTGAGCGAAGGATCCTCTTGCGCCAGGCGCGCGAGGGCTTGCTGCAGCTTGTCGAGATCGGCGCTCGACTTGGGTTCAACGGCCAAGGAAATGACCGGCTCGGGGAAGCGCATGGACTCGTACGCGATGGGCGCGTCAAGGTTGGCGAGCGTGTCGCCCGTGACCGCGAACTTGAGGCCCACGCAGGCCACGATCTCGCCCGGACCCGCCTCGGGGACTTCCTCGCGATCGTTGGCGTGCATGCGAAGGATTTTGGTGACGCGTTCCTTCTTGCCCTTGAGCACGTTGAGGACGGTCTCGCCAACCTTCACACGCCCCGAGTAGATGCGAAGGTAACTGAGCGATCCCACGAACGGGTCGCTCATGATTTTGAAGACGATGCCCGAGAAGGGCGCCGTGTCTTCGGCCGCGCGCACTCCGGCCTTCACCACGCCCTCGATTTCGACGCCCTGGACGGGCGGAACGTCGAGGGGAGACGGGAGGTAGGCGACGATGGCGTCGAGCAGCGGCTGGATGCCCTTGTTCTTGAAAGCCGTGCCCAGGAAAATGGGCACGAGCTTGCCCCCGACCACCGCGTGGCGCAGGGCTTTGGCGAGCAGCTCCGGTGCCACCTCGGCATCGGCGAGGACCGCTTCCGCGAGGGCATCGTCGAAGTCGGCGCACTTTTCTATGAGCTCCTGGCGGTAGAGCGCGGCGTCGTCGGCCAACTCGGCCGGCACGGGTCCCTCGTTAAGGGCGGCGTCTTTGTCGTCGGACTTCCACGTGTAGGCCTTCATACGCACGAGATCCACCACGCCCTTGAACTCGCTCTCCACGCCGATGGCTAGCTGCGCTAGAGCGACGTTCGCGCCTAGCTTGGAACGCATGGACTCGACGCACATCTCGACGTCGGCGCCTATTTTGTCCATCTTGTTGAGGAACGCGATGCGCGGCACGTGGTAGCGCTCCGCCTGGCGCCACACCGTTTCCGATTGCGGCTCCACGCCATTTGCGGCGTCGAACACGGCGACAGCACCGTCGAGCACCCTCAGCGAACGTTCGACCTCGATGGTGAAATCAACGTGCCCGGGCGTATCGATGAGGTTGATACGGGTGTCTTTCCACGCGATGGTCGTAGCGGCCGACGTGATGGTGATTCCTCGCTCCTGCTCCTGCACCATCCAATCCATGGTGGCGGTGCCCTCGTGGACCTCGCCGATTTTGTGGCTGCGGCCCGTGTAGTACAGGATCCGCTCGGAGGTCGTCGTTTTTCCGGCGTCGATGTGCGCCATGATGCCGATGTTGCGGAACCTGCTCAGGTCGTTGCTCATGCGATGCTCTTTGCGTTGGGGTCATCGGGAAGCGAGGCGCGATCGTCGGCGCCTTTTGAGGGCATCGATGATCGCGCGTGCGCGCGCAAATATGCCACGAACGCCCGAAAACTCCTAGGCTGTTGTGCCTCGCGGGCAGCCTCGCGCGACAGTGGCACAACTCAAAAAAAAACCCCCGCCAAGGGCGGAGGCTCATGCGTCGTAAGGCGGTGGTCCGGTGGCGTAAAGATCGTTGGAAGAACGAGATGGATGCAAGGCGCCGCAGCGCGCCGTGTACGAAAAACGAAGGTACACAAGCGCCGCGGCAACACCGCAGCCGCTCGTTCTTCCACGACCTTTTAGAAGCGGTAGTGCGCGAAGGCCTTGTTGGCTTCGGCCATCTTGTGGACGTCCTCACGCTTCTTAACGGCGGCGCCGCGGCGGTTGGCGGCGTCAACGATTTCGCCGGCGAGCTTGTCGCGCATGGACTTCTCGTTGCGCAGGCGGGAATACTGGATGAGCCAGCGGAGGGCGAGAGCCTGACGGCGCTCGGGGCGGACTTCGACGGGCACCTGGTAGTTCGAACCACCCACGCGGCGGGATTTAACTTCCACCTGGGGCTTGAGGTTCTCGAGGGCGCGCTTGAAGACCTGGATGGCATCCTCACCGGGGGACTTCTTAGCGACGATTTCGATCGCGCCGTAGAAGATCTTCTCGGAGGCGGACTTCTTACCGTCGATCATCATGCAGTTGATGAACTTGGTGACGAGAGTGTCGGCGAACACGGGATCGGGCAGGATCTCGCGGCGTATGGGGCGGCGTCTACGAGCCATGGGGACGGTATCCTTTCGAGTTTCCGTTGTTCTTCAGGGAAGCGGGAATCCGCCCCTTACTCAAGCCCGGTTGGAACGAGGTTCCGAACCTGTCCTCCGCTTCGCCCTATTTCAGGCTGGGCGCGGAGAAAAGCACCACCGACGATCCCGCATGCGGGGGACGTCTGTTACCTCTTCTTGCCTTCGGCCACGGCCGCGCCGCCCTTCGGACGCTTGGCGCCGTAGTGCGAGCGGGACTGGCGACGCTTGGACACGCCGGCGGTGTCGAGAGCGCCACGAACGATGTGGTAGCGCACGCCGGGAAGGTCCTTCACGCGGCCGCCACGCACGAGCACCACGGAGTGCTCCTGCAGGTTGTGGCCTTCGCCGGGGATGTACGAGATGACTTCGATTTGGGTGGTGAGACGAACTTTCGCGACCTTACGGATAGCGGAGTTCGGCTTCTTGGGCGTGGTGGTGTACACGCGCGTGCACACGCCGCGGCGCTGCGGGCACTTTTTGAGTGCCGGCGACTTGCTGCGGTACACGTTGACCACGCGACCCTTATTGACGAGCTGGTTCACGGTTGGCATACGGGATTCCTACCTGGGATGGGGACTGCGGGAAAATCCGCTTACGACGCGGCCCGACACTAGTCCTAACGGCTCCGGAGAGTCAAGCGCCGTCTATCAGTCGACGTAGCTCTCCGGCAGCCTGTTCCGGACTCAGACATCCCCCTGCCAGTGCGCGATACACCCGGTCTGCCCGCTTACGCCTCACGACGGCCTTGAGTGGCTCCACCAACTCCCCTAAGCCACGCGCCACAGCCGCCATGCCGAAGGAGTCCGCGGGCCTCGTAGACACCTTCGAGGGCCCTTCCTTCGACACGAGACTGGCCTGAAAGGCCTCCACATGGGACCTAACCGAACCCTCTGGAATCACTTCTTGAGCGCACCCAGTCCTCCTACGAAAGTCACCGAGGACCCGCGCCTCCTCGGCCTCGAGATTCCCGCTGTCCAACAGCCGGTCCACCGACCGTGCCAAACAAACGCGGGCAAAACGAGGCAAGTCGGTGGCGCTCTCCAACCGGGCAAGGATCTGCCGCTTTTGATACCGTGCCCCCGAGCCCTCGAGCAACTCGAGAAGTCGTCCAAGATCTTGCGCGATCTCAAGCCGGTAGAGCAACACGAGTCCCGGCCCCTTGATGTTCTGGACCCCCATAAGCCGTTCTTGGAAGCCTGGAGGCACGCCCGCTACGAGGGCATCCACCAGAGCATCGCCATCGGTTTGCAGGTCCTCGTCGAGGGGCAAGAGCTTGGCCAGAAAACGCTCTCGCACATAGGCGCGCAGATCGGCGTCGACCCGTGCGCCTTCGCCAGAAGGACCTCCGGCCGTCAAAGGCGATTCGACCTCGGCGATACGTTGAAGGAATCGCTGGTAGGTTTGCCACTCTGTGAGACGCGCTAAGAGGTGTGCCACCACGGCCGCGCCTTCCGCCTCGGAAACGCCCGCCTCTTCCAGCGCGCGTGAAACGCCTTCGGGCGACATCCACCCTCGCCCGACGGTGTCGGCATGTGGCTCGGAAAGACCCACACCCCTGAGCATCACGAGGAGTTCCTGCCGAACGAGGCCTCCAGAGGTGGCCAATCGGAGATGGCGGAAATGCCTCTGGAGACGCTCGATGGCGAGACCGCGGATATCGTCGGCCGACGCGGCCCCTTCCTCGCTCGGCTGCCAAAGCGCCACCCCTCCGACGTACTCGCCAACGGCCTCCTCGTAGAATCCCACGAGTCCCGAGACGTTGCTGCCCACGAGCACGTGCCTATCTACGGGCGTGTCAAAGACCATGACGCGCGCGAAGACGTGCGATCGAGCGGTGCGGTCGGCGCGGTTGTTGACGAACGCGCTCACGCGCGTGCCCGGGAAGTCGTCTGGGGAGCAAACGTCGAAGCCCAAGCGGATCCAGTTACCCTTGGCTCCGTGCCGTTCGTTGGCGGAACAGCCGTTGGAAAAGACCAACGACCGGCCCGCACGTCCCTCCACGGCGGGGTAGGTTTTGAGGACACCGATGTCGGGCACGACGTTCTCGGCCATGGACTTGAGCGCGAAAAGGGGCTCGATACCCATGGCGCGCGCCACCTCGAGGACGAGCGAGACGTTGTAGGGATGCTCCTCGTAAGGAAACAACTCCATGATGTCAGGGGGCAGGAGCGCTGCCTCTCTCCATCCAGCAGCGCGAACCTCCGAGCCCTGATCGCGCGCGGCCTCGCGCAGGATGGGGAGCATCTGCTCCTCGGTCGTACAAAGGAGTCCGTTCCGCGGAACGAAATTGGTCATCACCTCGGGAATGTTCACCCCCGCGGGGCCCTGGAGATCCTCGTGGTCGGGGTACGCGTTGGTGAGCGTCGAGACGTCGTCGCGCATCCAGGAACGTTGGAGAATGCGCACGTAGTCGGGCGTGAGGCCCATGCACTCCCAAAGAAACACGTTACCCCCGAACGCGGAAGCGAATTCGACAACCGCATGCTGTTCCCAAACCGTGGCCTTATCGTAGGGCCGATAGAGCGGCACTTCGCGCAGCGGAGCGAACGGCGCCGCTAGGAGCAAGGTAGCCTCGCAGCCCGTGGTCTTCGATACGACGCTAAATCCCATCGCCGAGAACAGGGCTGCTTTGAGGCGTTCGGTTCCAGACTTCCCGCGCGTCCCCCATCCCCCCACGACTAAGGGGAGGTTGCCGCGCGCGCGACGGAACTGGACGTGGCGCCAGAGGTGAGACCCCACGAAGAGGAGGAGGATGGCGCAAAGGAACACGAGGAGTTCGCCGAGTGTGTTCGCGTTCGCGTCCGCCACGAAGCGCTGGAAGGCTACCCAGCCGGCATGTATCGACGCAGCACCCGCCAATACGGTGCCTGGATCGGTGAGGGACAGCGAGGCCGCGCGCACTCCCTCACCCACGGTGGAACCGACCAGCCCCCCATCACGCCGGAAGAATTTCACCATAGGAATGGCCGCGCGCGTGGAAGGAGCGCCCGGAAAAGCGGGTTCGAAACGCACCTCGAAACCGAGCGCACGCGCCTGCGCGACGTAGGCGTTGGCGGGAGCCTGCTGCCCCTCCGTCCAGTTGCGCAGAGCAGCGAAGCGCGCGAAACGCGCGGTCAAGGACCACCACGCGCGCGCTCGAGTGAGGACGCCGACTGGCGGCTCGACCAGCGTGACCCCCTGCGGGGTGAATACCTTCAGGGGCCGACCACCGAAAACACACGAAACGAACTCGTCGGGAAGCGGCACGGAAGGGCGCCAGCCGTCGTCATCGGACAGGTAAAGGGGCTCGCCAGGCACCCGGGTCTGCGCGAGCTCGCAGAGGATCTGGGAGGGAACATGGACTCCACCCCCGAACACGCGGCCGACGGTGTGGCGGAATCCCTGCCGTTTGTCGCTCGAAGGCGAACGCAGTTCGTGGAGAATGCGCCACGCGCGCAACCCGAACACATGGCCGCGCGAAAGCAACCAACGCTTTCCGGCGAGGGGAGAAAGCTCGAATCCGAAGTCATCGACGGCCAGGAGCGCGAGGACGCGCGCGAGATCGTCTGAAGTCGGGAACGCGTCGGTGAGTTCACGAGGCACGC
Organism: Silvanigrellaceae bacterium; assembly: GCA_044356935.1. Taxonomy (GTDB): domain Bacteria; phylum Bdellovibrionota_B; class Oligoflexia; order Silvanigrellales; family Silvanigrellaceae; genus JADCJN01. Next base: position 7,952 of record JBIKVI010000043.1, read on the forward strand.
GGCGCGACGTGCCGCTAGGGAGTCCTGTCGCGAAGCGCGCGAGTGCCGGTGCCGCGTCCCGGATGGCGTCGTTGGCCAGCGCCCAGCGCGCAAGAACGAATACGTGCCAGGAGCGTGCCAAAGGGCCTCGGAAATCGGGCGCGTCGGGCAACGCATCGAGGCGCACTGACAAGGCTGAAAAGGGAGTGGAGGAGGTCGCGGTGGCCAGGAGGAGCGCGGTCGGGAACGTGGTCGGTCCGCCATCGCGCAACGCGTTGCGCGCGGACATCGCGAGGGCGTCCATGGCCGCAAGCCGGCAAGGCGCCGGAGAGTCGGCGGCCAAAGCCACCGCGCATGCAGAGAAAAATGCGTCCACGATCGCACGAGAGGCGCTGGGCGCGCGGGAATTGGCAGCGAGGCAAGAAATCACCCGGACGCGGACGCGCGGGCAAGGATCCTCGGCGACGACTCGCTGAAGGGACCCGAACCTCAAACGCTGGGCATCGACGGCCACGCATTCCAAACGGACGATTTCTGAAACATCACTCGATGCGAGGTCGAGGATGCGGTCGACGTCCTCGGGGGTCAAAGCGAACTCCCACGCGGCCACGCACTTCACGAGGCGCGCGCGCAAGAAAGCTTCGTCGACACCCGAGCGGGGAGAACCAAAGTGCGAGAGCATGCGAAGCGCGAATGCGGGCGCATCCAGCTGAGCGAGCGCGAGATGAAACGCTTCCAGAAACCAAGGTGTGGTTCCTGGTGCGCGCGCGGCCGTCTCCAAGAGAGGCAACAAGCGGGTGCGGGCGAGGGAGAGGAGATCGTAGGGACGTCCTTGCGCGAGCGCGCGCACGAGAAGCCTCAGGGCTGCGTCTTGCACGATGGCGGGGAGGGCATCATCTTCGAGACAAGAGGCCACGAGTTGGCAAAGGGACCGTGCTTCGTCGGAGTCGTAGCCTGTGTCGTAGCCTGTGTCGACGGGGGGTGCGCCGGAGACCTTACCCCGAGGCGACACCTCTCCCCACGGCCCCAGCGCCCCATGTGCCTCGCCAAGGGCATGGAGAAGGCAGAGTTTGTGAAAGCCGGCGGCACGGGCTTCCGCCGGGGCAAACGAAGGCAGCGGACCCGCTGCGGCTGAGCCGCGCGCAAGCACGCGCGCCCGTTCACACACGGCGAGGGCTATCCCGAAGGCACTCCGCTGGGTGGCAACGGACGCTTTGGATTCCGCACGCGATGCCTTGGAGTACCACCGGCGCTGCGGCGCGAACGCTCGGGCGAGGAGAGTCGAGGGAGCGGCTTCGAACCCGAATCGCGTGAACGCGTCAGGGCGCATCCGCGGGGCCGCGCACCGCTCGTGGGGCAAGTCTTCGTGCTTGGCATCGGACATGCGGGCGCTCCTTCTTTCCTCATTCGTAGGCGACTTGCGGGGTTTTTCGTGGCCCGTGGATCATGGATCATGGCCCAACCCTAACGGCGGGCCGTGGACACGCCGCCAACACCGGCGGGTGAAGGCGATCCCATGCGACGCAGACGCTCCTCTCGCATGAGGAGATCCTCGGGCGCATCGTGGCGCAAGAGGGCGTCGGGCGATAGGTGCCACGTGAACGTCGCCACTCCGAAAGGAGCCGCGCGACCGAAGTCATAACCGCCGCGTCCGCCCGTTTCGAACAGGCGGCTCCCGCGCGCATGTCGCACGAACGCGGCGGCCGCCCCTGCGCGCTGGGTGGTTCGATCGTCGCGCGTGCCGTCGATGGCGTCCTTGCGCGATCGCGACCGCTCGATTTCACCGAACGCTTCGAGGTCAAAATCGCCCACGAGATGGACGTACCTCAGGCTACCCGAAAGGCGCGCAGGATCCATGGGGTCGTAATCCACTCCGGACATCAATTGCGTGTCGACGAGGACGCGCGCGGGCAACGCAGCAGAGGGAGCGAGTTGAACGCGGGCGCCGAGCGAGGCGCCGTAGGGGTGGGCCCTATAGAATCCGTTGGAAATGAGGGAATCCACTTCGCCCCCAGGGTAACGCTCGGCCACGCTTTCTCCCTCGAGGCTCCACCAGCGGTAAAAGAATCCCGCGCGCGGGGTGACCTGCAACCTCTGGCCGAAGGAAAGCGGGAACGCCAATTCATGCCTCGTCAGGGCGCTCCATTCCGTGCGCGAAACTCCGGCCACGGGCTGCTGCGCGTAGCCGTTGGCGGTGAAGGAGTAACGGGCGAAAGAGGGGTCAGGCACGACGGTGAACTTTTGGGCGACCCCGCCAAGGCCTTGCCGACCTCGCACGCCCACGGCTTCCGCGGACGTCGCAGCGTAGATCTCCCAACCTTGGAACCCGATCAACTGCTTGCGACGCACTCCCAAGGTGAGGGCATCTCGGCGTTCGCCCACGGGGAGGATTTCCCCCTCGGGACGAGAACTCGCCTCAGCTTCCGAGTAAACACGCCAGGCCGCATCGAAGGTTTCCCCGTTGACCAAGCGCGGGAGCGCGGGACGCGCGGGCGTCGACGCCGCAGCCAGTGCCGGCTGGGCGGCAAGATTGTCGACGGTCCAAGGATCGACCCGGGGTCGAGGGTCGAGCGCTCCCTGTGCGGCCTCCAAAGTCGCAAGCCGCAAGCGGGCGCGGACGGCCTTTCCTTGGGGCCGAACCTCCACGGGGTTCCATCCGGGGGCGAGTGTCACGAAACGTTCTCGGACTGCTCCGTCGTCGGCGAGTTCTTCCACGCGCAGTCGACCTGGTCCCCTGAGGAAGGCTTTCACCGGTTGCGCTGACGTCGCAACGTACCACGACCGCTCTTCGGGACGGCGCCAGTGCTCTTCGGAGCCGGGAACACGGACCCAGACGTCCTGGCCCGAGACGACTTCATCGAGCTCGAACGCGAGCACATCACCGTGGCGCGCATCGGGAACGCGCAGGCGCGTGAGGGCGCGATCGTCCGAGAGCGCCAGGAGCCTGTCGGGAAGCCCGTTGCGCAAGACGCGAACCCGCTGCGGTTCCAAGGGAGCGACTCCATCGGAGAAGAGACGGAGTTCGACCTCGTCGGAAGCGCCCTCGCGTCCGCGGAACGCCATGCGGTTGGCGGCGCCCAGGCGGAAGACGCGATCGTCGACCGATAGCACTCCGCGCGCGAGCGCATAGAGACGCTCCACGCGATCATCAATGCCCACGGGCCAAGCTGTGGCTTCGCCATCCTCACGCCAAACTCCGGCGTGCAGGATATTGTCGGCCACCGGCGTCCAAGCGCGACGGCGCAAGAGCCTCGCGTGAAGACCGACGAGCGGCGAAGGGTCCTTGGCGCTCCGAAAGAGCGCGTCGCCTTCGGCCACCGCACGCCGCACATCGGGAGCATCGATTCCCGCATTCGATTCCGCCTTTTCCTTGCGCGCGACGATCTCCGCAAGCTCCGTCACGATGCGCTCGCTCCGGGTCAAGACGGGCGAGCGCGAGGTCGATGGCGCAAAGAAACGTTCGCGGACCGAAAACGCGGCGTCGCCCGCGAGAGGGCGGATTGTAACGGCCCCCCGCAAACCCGTGGGCAACGCGACGACGAAACTCTCCGCTTCGCACAGGTTTTTTCCGCCTGGGCCTTTCTCGAGCGCGCGATCGGGCGCCGTGCACGCACCCATGGGCAGGCGGGTCTCGACACCATCGTGATCGACAACGATCCACGACTCGCCGACGGAACGTCCCTCCGGGAGGAGACGCCTCCAACTTATTAAGTAGGAACTTCCTCTTGGCAATCGCCAGCGCGAAGGCGTTGCGGCCCCCGATACGACGCGGGCCTCTTCCACACCTGTTTCGTTATTGACCGAAACCACGAAGCCCGGGGCCTCTTCGAGGGCACCCTCCGTGGGAAGGTGGAGGAACGGTACGCCCCCGACAACCGGATGCGCGCGCAAAGCCTCCCGCGCGCTCGGACTCAAGTCACGATGCGAAGCTGCGAATGCCAGGGCATGCGCGCTCGCCGCGACGGGCGGAGGGAGGATGGCTTCGAGCTCATGCGCCGAGGAAAAGGCTCCGGCGCGCAGGAACGCAACGCGTGCCGCTTCGAGATCGGCCGGCACAGCGCACGCGCGATACGCCGCGTAGGATGCCAGTGCAGCGCCATGGAAATCGGAACGTTCCGCGGCGGAGCGAGACAGGAGGCGTGCCGCTTCGCACGAGACGGCCCGGCGGGGATGGGCGAAGACAGTGCGCCAGGCGACAGCGCGCGCCAATCCGCCACGCGCCAGGGCCTCGAGACGACTGTGACGCTCAGCCAGGAGCTTGCTCGCCACGCCGGATTCCGAAGCGGAGTCGATGCGTCGCTCAAGTGCGGCGAGCGAACGCACGTCGGCGGGCAAGCGCGCGGCGGGCGGCAGTCGACCAACTCGGGCTCCTGAAGACGTGAAATGACGCCGCATGAGGTCGAGCCGGGCCTCAAGCACGCGCACTGCAGGCACGGGTGCAGTCGACGTCGCCACCAGGGCGGCCGTGAGGGCGATCGTGGGCTCGAAAGAATCGTCGGAGACAGGACCGGAGATCGGCTCAACGCGCAGGCGCTCGGCGCGCGACTTCCAAGGGAACACGACGCGCGATGCGTTCGATGAGGAAGGAACGACGTCACCTCCCGTTAACGCCTCCGGGTCCAGTGCCGACACGGGCATGCGGGAAGACGCTGCCAGCGCAAGGCGAGGATTCCAAATCAGGGTAAGGCCCGCGTCCGAGGTTTCCTCGCCCACGATACGGTAGACGCGATCGCCCGGCTCGGTGCCGGCGGTGCGAGAGTCTCGATCGACGCGAGCACTCGCTCGCCTTTCGTTCGACGCCTGCGCGCCTGCGACAGAGGTGGGCGGCGACGAGTTTTGCGCGAAGAGAGAGATGCGCAATTCGCGCACGTCTCGCGCGGAAGGAAGGGCGTAGGTGAGCGCTCCCTTAGAACGAGGCCGCGCGTAGAGATCGCTGCCGCGCAGGGCTTCGAGAGGTGACTCCTCCCACTCCGGTGAAGTCGTCTCGGCTAGGGCGTCTCCCGGCACGAAGGGTTCCCAATGGCGCGCTGCAACGTAACTCAACGAAAGCCCGCCAGCGATGGTCTCGGGCGAGAGGGTGCGCAAAGAGAGTGGTTCGAACGCGCTCGCCTCGCGGAGCGCGGCATCGATGGCTTCGTCGGTAGCGGGGGTGGCGGCGAGTTCCTCGACACGCACGAGGCACGGCCGCGAACACTCGAGCGTAATGGCCCCTGCACCCTCGGGCGAGAGCACCATTTCGCGCAGGGTACCCACGAAGGTGCCGTCGGCAAGGGCGGGGGCACTGGCGTCGACCGCCGATCGCACTTCGACAGTGGATTGAAGCGCAAGGCTCTCCCCCATGCCCGCACCCGCAGGCGAAGGGCTGGCGCGCGCGACGATCCGCAAGCGGGTGCTTCCAGACGTTATGCCATCGCGGGTGAATACGGGACGCACGCGCACGAGGTAACGCGCATCCCCCCGCGTGGGAATGCCCAAAGGCGCGCCTTCAACGGCGCGCTGGTACCCTTGCCACGTGAAGCCATCCGCTCGGCGCACGGGCTCGGAAGGCCGGGAAGGGTCCCGCGCGACATAACCGGTCAGGCGGGGCAAGCGACGGCCCGTCGTGCCGACGAGCCGCACGCCTAAAGTCACGGGTTCCGAAGGGCACGTCACGAGCGCATGACGCTGGGTGGGGTGCCAGGGACGCAAGACGCCGCTTTCACCGGCGCGCGTTAGGGAAGTGGATACGAAAATGCCGCTGCCGTCGCCCACCATGACCCCGGGAAGGGCCCCTCCAGGGGGGACCAGGAAATGCATCTCGGTGCCGCGCGGGAGTGCGACATCGAAACGTCGCCCCGGAGCGCAGGACACGTCGGCGCGGGTGCCGCCGCGTGAGAATTCCACGGGCAGCGCGGATTTGCTTGAAGGGAAGAGGTGACGACCCCGAGCAAGCGGCACGAACGCTCCCGCAAGCGGAGGGAACACCACGGAGGTGAGTCGAGGGACGACGGGGGACGCCTGCGTCGCCGCGCGCGCATCGGTGGCGCGAGCCAGGAACACGGCGCAGAGGGAAGCCGCTGCCGCGATGATCAACGCGAAGGCTGCCGCCTTCGCACGAGGGAGGACGCAAGTGGGAGTTTTCATCGTTTCGTAGGGTCCGGTTCGAGGCCCTTGAGAAGGGCGCGCGCGAAGGCGGCGCGCCGCGGGGCATCGGTGAGGAGGCGTTCGCGTGTGGTGAGGCTCATCTCGACGTGGAGGAACGGCCCCGCGTCGAGGGTTCTGAGGAGGCGCGCTTGGTCGTTGGTCGTGCCTCCGAGTTCGCGGACGTCGCGCGCGTACACCTTCGCTCGCGCCTTGAGAAGCTCGGAGAGCGTGGCGGCGGCGGCCACGACGCGCGGCGCGGGTCGCGCGGCGCCGTCGCCCAGGATGACGTCCGCGCGAGCCGCCTCTGCGGTCGCGCGACGGGAAACATCGAAGCCGTGCAACTGCGCGAACCCGCCGCGAGCGGCGTGCCGACTGGAGGCGCGCATGAACGCCTGGTAGACGCTCACGTAGGTGTGGCTGAGATCGACTTGTTCTCGATCCACCGTGTTCCAAGCTCCGACGGAGAATGGGAACTCGGAGAACAGGGAGGCGGCGATGGCTCCCGTGTGGAGGTCGTCGCGGGAGTGTGGCGCCTGGATGCCTTGCGACCAGGTCCGGGGACCTTTGCGCACGGCATAGAACCCGCGGCCGCGCTTGGCTCCCTTGGCTTCGGTGATGACCCACACGGGATTGCGACACCCGTCGCCAAGGACGTCCACTTCGAATCCCAACGAACGCCACCTTGCGATCAATCGCTCTGTCGCGCTGGACGCGCGTAGGGTTTCGACGAACGCCGACTCCACCGCCGCCAATGTCGCATTGGAGTCAGCAACGTAACGACCACCGGCCTGCGCGTCGGACAAGGCGGCGGACAGTCCCTTTTCGATGCGCGCGACGCAGGCGTTCACGTCCTTGGCGAGCGTTGCGTCCTTGGCGAGCGTTGCGGCCTTGGCGAGCGTTACGTTCTTGGCGAGCGTTGCGTCCTTCTCCTTAGGGGGATTGGGGTCTTTCGCGCCCCGCGACACGGAAAACGAGCGCCCACGCGCAGGAAGAGTCACCATGCGGGCATCGCGAGCCGCACCGCGTCGAAGGGTACCCAGATGGACGAATCCACCGACACGGCCTTCGTTGAGGAGCGTCACGGTGTAAGTTCCCAGGGGTGCGTCGGTGTCGAGCACGAACGAGAAGGGCACGCCCTCGGCCAAACGCGTGGACTCCGCTCCCACGAGCGCATGGAGTGCGTCCAAGGGCACGTCGAACTCCACGCGCCTGCGAGCGAACGTGTGCCCACTGCGGAATCGAGTGGGTTCGGGCGTGAACACCCGCCCCGACGATGACAGCGTGATGTCCAAAGTGCCCTTGAGCGGAACATCCTCGCCCGTCGCAACGGGATAAAAGGAACCAGAAAACGTCTGCGGCCCCGTTTCGGTCTTCTCGACGCGCAGGACGATTGTCGACTCGCCGCCGAGCGCGTGAACCTCGCGCACCGCTAATGGAGGCGCATCGCCGCCCGCGGGCACGGTGGAACCCAGAGTGAAACGAGCCTCGGCCAACGCCGGAGACGTTTCCAAGGCGACTTCCGCGCCGGAACCGCGTGCGCCACGCAACGCTTCCACCGGAAGGCGCGCCTCACCCTGCCGAAACGGAAGGTAACCACGCCAAACCGTTTCTCGGCCCACCATGAGTCTGGCTTCGACCGGCGCCCGGGGGAGACGGTAGAACAGAGATACGCCGGATGCGAGCGGGTCTTCGAGCAGGCGAACGCGAGTCGAGGCGCGCCCCCCCACCTTCGGCTCGAGCTCGGTGGCGACCGCGGCGGGAAAGGCGGCCTCCTCCTGGAACTCCCCACTACGAGGCACAACGACCTTCCTTGCAAGGACGCCCGAAGGCGGCAAGGCGGCCTCCCAAAATCCCGGAGGACGTTGATCGTGGGCGCGCGGCGTGGGTTGCGCCCTCACCGAAAGAGGAGACTCGACTCGGTTTGCCGGAGCACTCGGGCGAACGGAGAACCATGCCGCCGTGGCATGAGCCGCATCGGGCCCTGGACTTGAGTAAGCCGTTTGCGGAGCGTGGCGGAACAGGCGCGGGAGACCAGAAGGGCGCGTGTAAACAGTGGCCATGGAAACGTTTGGTCCGAGGATCTCCAACACCGCGGCCGAAACGGGCACCGTCACGAAAGTGGATACGGCCTCGCTCACCGCGAGCCCGGCATCCCGCGGCGCGACCACGGAGTCGAACCGAGAGAGGACCTCGGGAACAGCAAGTTCTTGCTCGGCGAGAGTTTCGCCCTCGGAATTCCTCAGACGGATTCTCACGGGAGGTGGAGCCACGGCCACGGCACCGGCCTTGGCACCGAATCCAGAAGCCTCATCGAGGCGACGGCGCGCGTCGACGCGCAGCTCGATAGGCCCGTCGCGGTCAGCGGCGAAAACGTAACGGAGGGGCTCGCGCTCGTCGAGCGCATGGGCGTCGTTGCGACTTACCGCCGAGGCGAGTGGCGCGACCACCGCGTCGTCGCCGTGGGGTCCGGGATGAAGCACGTCGACAACCGAAACGCGCACGGGCTCTTGCGAGAGCACGAAGAGAGTCCCGGCGGCCGCAGAGAAATCGACAACCTGTCCTCCCTCTCTCAACATCACTTCGCGCGATCGATCGTCGCCCGCGCGAAGGCCTTCCCACAGCAGAGAGACGGTCGTCGTTGCGGGGCCCGCGTCCGCTCCCTGGAGCGCCGAGAGTCGCCTGCCCGAACTCTCCACGGAGTTGAGATGGACTCGGACATGATGCCGAGCCGAAGCAAGTCGGAACACGAGGACTTGGCGCGCGTGTGCGATGTCGCCCGCGGGCGGGGAAATGATGTCGAGGGGCGGGAGGTTCACGCCGCGATGCGCGAGCGTCACGACGCGCCATTTCCTCAAGGTCTCGAGGCCCCCGGGAGCGAGTCGCACGCGATGCTCCGCGAGGAGAGCTTCTTTCTGCGCCTCGTCGAGCCCGAACTCACCCATGGCCGAGACGTGCGAAAGCGACTCCTGGTCCGACGACGAAAGTCGTTCCCAAAGGTAACTCAGCTTCCGGACGGGAGTCGTCGAGACGCCAGCCACGCGCAGGAGTATTCCTTCCGCCCACGGAGGAAGCGCCTGGTCGGGGTTCAGTCGAATGTCTAGCCAGCGCGATGCCTTTGGGTAACTAGGCCACTGCGAGTCGGCTGACCCAGCGCTTTGGAAGCGGAGCAAGGCATCCTCGAGCGACGAGAGAGGCCCCGGCAAGGCGGAGGTGTGCGACCTTGGTGTAACGAGCGCTCCGCCCTCTCCCACTGGATAAAGCTTCACCGTGGCGATTTGCGAGAAGGGACGCCAGGCTTGATCGGGGCCACTGCCCTGCGCGCCGACGAAGCGGACATCGAGCGCGTATGCCGCGCGGCCATCGGGGCGGGCGCGCAACGCGTTCAAGAGGGCTTCGCTTTCCAGGCGCGCGGCCAGATTCGTGACGAGCTCCACGGCGTGGAAGCCCGCGTGGAGTTCAAAGCGCATTTCCTTGCCTGGGGTCAGCAAGAAGGAATCCTCGCGCAGAACGGATTCCGAATGCGTCGCGAGAGGCCCTGGAAGGGCCACATCTTCGTCGCGCAAGGCGAGGAAGCCCACGGCTGCGAGAACCAAGACGACGAGAAAACCCAGAGATGGTGCGAGAGTGGGACGTCGGATCACGTGGAGAACTCCAGCCAACCCAAGCGACCGAAGGCAAACGCGTCGACGTTGGCTTCTGTGAGCTCGAGCCCAGGTCGCAGAACGTGGACCGCCCCTGGAGAGGTGGTTCCGAGGCTCGCGACCCACAAGACCTTGCCCCCCGCGTTCCGAAACACGAGGAACGTGAGGCGGGAGCGCACGTCGACGATGCGTTCGAGGCTCACGCCGCCAGGCAAACGGCGCAGCTCGTCGAGCTGGGAGACTTCACCACTGGCAACGTAACCTGCGAGGAGTTCGCGAAGTCGAGCGGGAACTCCTTGTTCCGCAGTTTCTACGCCGTCCGAACGCAGCAACGCGGCCAACGACGCCTCGCGCGAAGGAATGCCTAACGAACGGAACTGCACGCTCTCGAGCGAGTCAGGATGGCCGTGGAACTCAAAGCCCTGCCGCCACGCGCGCGAGAGCCAAACGGTTCCCATGGCTTGGGCACCGAGACTCTCGGCGAGCAATTCGAGGCCACGGTTATGCACGAGCACAGCTTCTTGCTCGCGCCCGAGCTCAGTGAAGCGCGCATCGTTCGACCAATTCGCGAGCACAGACAGGAGGCTCTCACCACCGAAGGGAGCCGACACGCGGACCGCCGGACCGCCTTCGGGCGCGCCACGAAACTCGGCCACTTTCAGTTCCGACTTTCCCTTTTCGCCGAATGCGCGCAGGAGGCTCTCTTGGGCGAGCCGATACACCGTCGAACGGCCTTGATGAGAGAGGACGTCGGCCGCTCCCGAGGGGTCGGCGTCGGGGCGCGCGAGCGGAATCACGAGCGCACGGGCGGAAAGCCGTTCGAACGCATGGAGCCCTGCCTCGATGAGGAACGCCTCTGAGAGGGGTCGAGGTAACGCAACCAGCACGGGCTCGATGCGCTCCGGGTCGACGGCGTCGGACTCTGCCCAACGTACGACGATAGCCGCCTGATGCCTTCGGCAGGGCGCTCCAGGGCGTTCCATGAGGACCGCAACGCCCTGGGTATCCTCCGGAAACGCGATGCGGGCCCCCTGCAAGCCCGCGGTGAGGCGGGGTTCATCGGCGCGTGAACGCGGGAACGACTGAACGACGTAACAAAAAGGTTCGGCGCGACGCGCGACATCCGCCAACGCTTGGTGGAACTCTCCTCGTTCCAATCCCCCGCGTTCGAGCGTCGAGACGGCATCGAGGAAGGGCACAATGACCTCGGCAGAGAAACGCCGGAGCCAAGCCTCGTCGACGGCCTGGAAGGCCGCACCCCCAGGTTCGGCGAACGCACCTTTGTCATCGACGAAGATCCTGTGTAGCGCCGCGTAGGCGGTGGGCTCCCTTCGCGCGGGAACGACGCCTGTTGGGAACGAGGCTGTCGCCGGCTTACCCACTTCCGGCGCACGAGGGGATCGCGACAGAGAGCCGGGCGAGCGGAAAGCGAGGGCCTCGGGCACTCCACCCAAGGAGAGCTGACGAACTTGGGCGAGCGCGGCCGACACGCACAGCCCAAGGGCGAGGCCGGCTGCGGAGGCCTGGAGAGTTGTCCCCGCCATGCGCAGGAATATCTTCTTGTCGTAGGCCTTGGCGGCGATGAGGGTTGAGAGCAAGAAGCCGAAACCGAAGAAGTCGGACGGTTGCTCGGCCGGCACGGTGAGGTGCACGGCCCACACGATTGAAAGCTTTAGGATGAAAGACACGCTGAAGAAGAAGAGGATCTTGCGCGCACCTTCCATGGTGACGGATCGGAACAACGGCAGTTTGAGCAGGGCGCCCGCCAAAACGAGGATGGCGAGGGCCTCAGCCAGACTCACGGCGATTGTCATGGGGTCGAACCAGGCCAGTGCCAAAAGCGAGGGGATCATGATGCCCGCGAACTCCCAGCCATAGAGCAGGTTGAGACGCGATGCGAGGAGCGCGGTGGACAATAGGATGATGTAGGCCTTGGGGCTGTCCGCCATGCGGGAGCCGACTTCGTCGTAAAGGAACGAGAGGCGGCCAGGGTTGAAATTGGTGAAGGGGACGAGCAACCAGCGCGCAGTCAAATACGTGAGCGCGAGCACCACGACCGACGAGAGGAGTCCCCGACCGACGCCGGGCTTCCAGAGCTGGTTGGCAAACAGGGCGGACACCACCAATCCGAAGCTGCCCAAACCTAGACGCGAAAGGCTGCCCTGTTCCGCGGCCGGGCGGAACAGGTCGGCGACGAGGGCTGGCAGCGCGACGTCACCGTGCCCCATGGCTCCCAAGGCCAAGGGCAGCAGCACGGTATCGCAGGCCAAGCGGACGCAGACCGCCAGCAGTACAATGAGGAAGAAGCGATCGCGGCCGAAAAAAGGAGCGGCGTAGCCCGTGCGCTCGAGAGCGCCGGAAACCCCCCGCGCAAGAACGTAGGTTACGACGCCCTCACCCATGATGAACGCAGCCGACGAGGGCTGCGCGAGGAGGATGGGCGCAATGAATCCAGGAACGACGAGCCCCGACAGCGGCCAGCCAAAACGAAGGTTGAAGAAACAGAGGTAACCAACGCCCACGAGCACCGTGGCCATGATGGACGACGGGAGGCTGAAGTCGGGAAACAACGGCAGCGGGAAAAAAGACATTGTGCACCACGTGTCGCCGGAGTTCTGCGTCGCCAACATTTAGACGAACCACGGGTGCGTGGCAACGTCTTTGAATGACGTTTCGAAGGATTTCCAGCAAGGATTTCGCGCAAGAAACAAGGGCTTCGACGAGGTGTGGGACAACGGGGTAGAACTGGCGGCTCAGCCAAA
>JBIKVI010000271.1:0-6089 GCA_044356935.1 Silvanigrellaceae bacterium
TGCAGAGAAATGACGGCAGCAGGTGAGAGGTGATGAGGACGAGACTTTGCTGGGCTTTCCGCGCTATCCTTAGCCATCGGGCACTCCTTGTTCCTTGGAGTTGATATTTTTGGAACAAGGAACGTAACGCAGGGAGTGCCCTCTCCCCAATTGCTCGTTACGGCATCAAGAACGTATCATCAGACTGTTACGCTGATACGTCGTTTGGTCGGCCTCGTGACACAGGCCCGCGTTGCACCGCATTTGCCGCGGAAGGGATTCGAAGGCGCGACTTCGCCCGAGCAGAAATTTGTTGGCCTTATTTATGGATTTCTGAGCGGAATTGACTGCCTGGAAGACATGGATGTGCGTGCGCAAGACGCGGGCTTTTTGGCTGTGACCGGTGGCGTGTGCTCGTCGAATCGGTACAGCGAATTTCTCTCTGAGTTCGACCCGCAGCAGCTGCGCCAACTGCAGGACCGACTGATCGACACTTCTCTAGCCACACGGAGGGCCGTTGCGGGCTTAAGTGAATTTACACTGGTCCTCGACAGCACCAAGCATGATCAATTTGGCAAAAAACAAGAGGGAGTGGAGTGGTCGTACGACGGCCACCGGGGCTTCGACAGCCTGCACGCCTATGACACACATGGCTTTCCTTACTGGTACGCGCTTAGGCCTGGCGCAACCCACACCGCCGATGGCGCTGAGGAAGTGCTCTCGGCGGTGCTGCGCAAGTTGCCAACATCTTGCAAAAAGCGTCTTGTTCTTGCGGACAGTGGTTACTACGCGAAAGATTTTTTCAACGCCTGTACGCAGCAGGGTGCGAACTTCATCGTGGCGATGAGGGCCAATGTCTACCGTCCCCTGATGGAGAAAAGAAACCTCAACTGGTTTCGCTGCAACCCAGAAAAGATGCGCTTTTTCGACGGCCGTGCCTTTGAGTACGCGGAGACTGTGTACCACCCTGAAGACTGCGGCCGCACATTGCGGGTAGTCTTTGTCCGCGCTCTGCGCGATGATAATGAGGGCAGCATTTTTCAGGGCCAGGATTACGACTACGCGGCGTTCGCAACCGATCTCGGGATGCATACTTGCGACGCGCTCAACGTTATTCAGAAATATCGCAAGCGTTCCAACGCCGAAAATTTTGTCCGTGAAATGAAGAATGGGATCAATACCCGTCGATTCCAGTTTCAGCGCCTGAATTCAGGCGCCGCGTTCGCTCTTGCCGCAGCATTTTCCATGTCGGTGATGCGCTTGATAGCGCATGTCGCTGGAAACAAAATCATTCAATTTGCAAAACGAATTCGAGACTCACTCATTCGCCTGCCGTGCGAAGTGGTACGCCACGGTAGAGAGGTGACGTTTCGATTTATGCCAAACCATTTCAAGGAGGTGCTTCGCTGGCAAAGAAATTACATAAACGAATGTGCTGCGGCTCTGGTTCCAGAGAAAAAGCCACGCTCTTTGACAACTTCATAGACGTAGCCACTCGACTACTCTCTCCGTAGTAAAAAGCCGGCGCGTTGCCTTCCGGTTTGTGCCCGCATGCATAGGGCACAAGGTGACTAGGTCTTTTTGTGGCACTGACCGAGAAAAATGGGCCATGAGGAGGATACCGACCCAAACGCAGCGAGCTTAGGTCCGGGGACGCGCCAATCCAGGGCAAAAAAATGCCTCACCGGCGTGGGATCCGACGAGGCGTTTTGGGTCGTCGAGGATTCGGGGTTGTATATGCGAAGAGACAAAAAGGCGCCCTGACGAAGGTGGCGGAGCAGCATTGGGAGCGTGCGAAATCACGCGCTCAGGGCATCGCCGCAAAGGGCGGTTGAACGCCTTGCGAACGACCCGTGTAGCAGAGTGTAGCAAATGGGATCCGAGATCGAAAAAACCCGCCATTAAAGCGGGTTTAATTTCTGGCTGGCGGAGAGGGGGGGATTCGAACCCCCGGTACCGTTACCGGTACACCTGATTTCGAATCAGGAACGTTCAGCCACTCCGACACCTCTCCGAGCGCAGGCCCGTGGGATACCATGCTTGTCATTGCCCTGGCAAGGGGCGAGTCTTTTTCCCAACTCTTTGGCAAAGAGCTTTAAAATATTAGACTCTTAGCAGTCACAACACCCTCCTGTGCTCTTTGAGTGCGACTTTATTGATGTCCGATCGCGTAGAACACAACCCTCTTGGGGAAAAGCATGACCCTCTTAGCTACGACTGCCTTCATCCTCGCCTCTGCGTCTTTGGCTTCACTTCTCCCAAGCACTGCCTTGGCTCAAGCCGATGACGGAGCCGTGCCGGCGGATGGCAACGCTTCGGGCGGCGCATTGGCGCCGCAGCGAAACTTCCTCCTCGGCGTGCGCGGCCTAACTTTTGGCTACGTGACGGGAAAGGCGAAAATCAGGAGGCGTCAAGCACCCTCGTGGACGCGGGTCCCTATGTCCGTTCGCGTGGATTCTTTTCACCTTCGTTGGGTTGGGAAGGGCGCGCGGGTGCGTTTTTCCGCTCCACGAGCGAGAGGGACAAGGACACCGAGACGACTCAAAGTTCGACCCGCGACGCCGCAGGAAATACCGAGACCACTGAGGTTGAATCCGTAACCGAAACCAGCGAGAAGGGATCCGGATTCGGTGGCGAGGCATCGGCCCACCTTCTCATCAAGGCCTCCCCAGCGGTCGAAATTGCCATGGGCCTCTCGCTCCACTTCGTCTCATCGAAGGAAGAGCTCACACGAAAGGAGGGCGAGGGAGTGGACGGAGGAACGGTCAAGCGCAAGGTCGAAGACAAGACGACCGCAATTGGGCTCGATCTGCTCCAGTTGCGCGCGTCATTCTGAACTCGAGGGTGCCGCCCATCCCCCCGCGCGCCACGAACGTTGCAAGGTACGCAAGGGCCAAGCGTCGGTGGCACACGCCGGCTCTTCAAGAGCCTGGCAAACTGCGCGCAGGGCCAGTGGAAACGGTCCAAATGCCAGTGCGCGTTCGACGCAGTAGCCCGTGAGCCCGTCACGCTTCGCCCCGACAGGACAGCTCCCCGGCCCTCTGAGTTCCAAAAAGCGTGAACGTTGCCAGGCGGGCGCGTCGCAGGCATCTGGCCCCACCAAACGCGCCGAGGGTATGCCCTTTGCCGAGGCCTCATGCGCCTTGCAGCGTGCCACATAGGCCCGTGGAAAGGGGCCAAGGATGTGAGTGGCCGTGGCGCACACCTCTCCGCGATTCCCCGGCAGGCGCACCGCTGCGCTTCCATCGGGACACGCGAGTCTTCCCTTTTGCGCTCTGGGCCCAGTTGCTCCGTCGCCGAAGACCTGCACCCAATAGGGGGTCCCGTCCGCCGATCGAGCGAGAGCCAAGCCCGTCTCCACGTACTCCGGGTGGAACGCGTTGGAGCGATGTCCCTCGCTCGCCAACCACTCCGCCACCAGGTTCTCAGGGTCCGCTTGCCCCTGGGCGAGATTCTCAGCGAAGCCCCCGGAAGGGTAGCCGAGAAAGTCGATGGCGCGCGCGAAGAGGTCGCAACCTTCAGGCGAGGCATGGGCACGGTAGCGGCGCGAAGCCAGGTCGTGAGCATGGACGCGCGCGGAGAGGATCAAGGTGGCGGAGGGCGTGAGGGGTCCCATGGCGTAGGCCGCCCGGGCCGCGTTCAGGCGCGCGAGCGCAGCCTCCTCCAAACGCGAGTCGGACGCACGCACGGCCCGGAGTCGACCCTCCAGGACGGCCGCCAACGATCGACGATGGAGATCACGGCAGATTTTCGCGCGCGAAGCGTAGCGCGCCTCTAACGAAACACTTGGCGCCGCGGGTCCTACGCGCGAAGGGAAGAGGATCGCGGCTGCCAACAAGGCCAGGCCCTCGGCGGCCAACCGCGTCGCACCCCACCGGGCCATGCCACCCACGCCAGCACCTCCGGTTTAGCCGGCGGCTTTGCGATAGTCGTCGTTTTTGTCGAATCCGAACTTCTCGCACTTCATAATGAGTCCGGCGCGGCTAATGCCAAGGATCTTCGCCACCCGGCTCTTGTTCCAATTCTCGCGAATGAGGGCGTCATAGATCATTCGACGCTCCAACTCCTCGATGGAATCCTTCAGCTTGCCGTCGACGCGCAGGCCGGGGAACTTCTCCTCCTTCTTCGCGCCGAGGCGATCGGATACGAGCTCCGCGGTGATCTCGGCCTGGTCGCCAGCGAGCACGCACAGCCGTTCGACCTCGTTCTGAAGTTCGCGAACGTTACCTGGCCAGTCGTGGCGCTCGAGCTTCTCGAGGCATTCGCGGGCGAGACGCTTCTTGGGAGTCGCCGTGTTCTTGGCGAAGTCCTCGAGGAACGTGGACACCAGGAGGGGAATGTCCTCCTTGCGATCCCGCAGTGGCGGCACTTTGATGTTGATGACATTGAGGCGGTAATAGAGATCCTCACGGAACGATCCGTCTCGGACCATTTGCTCGAGGTTCTTGTTGGTGGCCGCCACGATGCGCACGTCCACCTTCCTTTGTTCCGTGCCGCCCACGGGGATGAACGTGCCCTCCTGGAGGACGCGCAGGAGTTTGACCTGCATGGCGGGCGTGGTGTCGCCAATTTCGTCGAGGAAGAGCGTTCCCCTATCCGCGAGCTCGAAGAGACCCTTCTTGTCCTTCACCGCACTGGTGAACGCGCCCTTCACGTGACCGAAGAGCTCGGACTCCAGGAGGTTGTCGTTGAGGGCGCCGCAGTTCTGGATGACGAAGGCATTCTTCTTGCGCTTGGAGTTGTAGTGCACGGCGCGAGCGATACCTTCTTTTCCCGTGCCGTTCTCGCCGGTCACAAGGATTGTGGCTTCGCTGTCGGCAACGCGTCCGAGGAGTTTGAAAAGGGTCATCATGGCGGTGGATTTGCCGACCATCTTGCCGAAGTCCCACTTCTCGGAGAGCTCCTTGCTCATGGCTTGCAGACGCTCGTCGGAATCGGAGAGCGTCTTTCGGAGCGTGAGGACCTCCTCGATGACGACCTCGAGCAGCTCGGTGAGGTACTCAATGTCCTTGCGGCTGAGCACGGGAAGTTCGCCGATGTGCGCCTCGAGGGCCTGGGCGTCGTCGGGGAACTTGGAGGCGAGGTAGTGGCGCAACTTCTCCTTCTGCTCCGCGGCTGTCGATTCGAGGAGGAAACCGTCGGCGAAGATGGCGCCGAGGTAACGCCCCTCAATACGAAGGGGGAGCGCCAAGGTGCTGAATCCAGCGTGACAGGTGCCGAGGCGGTGTCCTTGCGTATTGACGTTCTCGAAGGTCGTGTTGCGGGCGGTGCCCACGCAATCCTTGAAGCCTCCGTCGTGTTCCGTTATGAAGGCGCAAACCTTGTTGGCGGGATTGAAGAAGCGCCCCTGGGGAACGCCGCGCAGGAATCCGCGGCCGTCGGTGAAGTTGAGCTGGACCTTCCACCAATTCCCGACGATCTGTCGCAGCCTACGCACGACGTGCAGGCGCTCGAACTCTTCGTAATTCATGGTCTGTACGTCGCTACCCATGCTCACTCCTTTCGCGGCTGTCGAAAGGTTCGGCAGACTGGCCAGGATTCTTTAGACAGCGCACCGTGTGGACTTGACATGCTTCCCACACTGCCGATTTTTCAGTGTCCGTTTTGCGCCACTTGCGGCTTGACATCGCTCACGCCCTAGATGAGTATCCAGTTAGCCGGGTGGCAACGACAAAATGCCGGTGAACCTACATTTTCGTAGCAAGGGAGCCAAAACCGTCTCGGTGTGCACGCCCTCCGACTAAGTGCGATTGAGGGAAGCCTGAAGAGATTGGACAGCGGCACCCACTTTAATCAAAAAAGTGGGTTTCTCCTGAGCAAAAATGCCTGATTGCCACCCGGTCTTCTTTTACCCAAAGAAACGTCAAAACGCGCCGAGAACTGAACACAGTCCTCGGCGCGTTTTGACGTTTATTTGGGCGTCGCTCGTAGAGCCGCCAGGTCGAGGCCTAAGGAGCGAGACGAGCCGCAGTGCATAAGGAAAGACATGCGGCGAGCGAGCGACGAAAACCCTGGGCGGGCCCCTCGAGATCGGCAATTTTTAAAGTGGCCCTGTAGGCCTGTGTTGTCCGCCGCAAAGCCTCGTCAGCCGCCGGAACCCAAGGCTTCAA
>JBIKVI010000272.1:0-6081 GCA_044356935.1 Silvanigrellaceae bacterium
GGCTTGAAACCCACGCTCTTGAGTCCCAGGCCCAGGGCGAGGAAGTGAGCACGGAGCTGGTCTGAGGTGTAGTGATTAAGCAAATCGCGGGCCATGGGCGGCTTCAATTCCGAGCTGCTGCTGGCCTTTTTGTCGAAGTAGAGGATGTGGTTGTTGACCACCAGATCAGGCAGCCGAGGCTGTCCCTCGGCCGGCTCGGCGGAAAACACGCTCCCCTGCAAGCCCATGAACAAACCCATTTCGGCTAGGCCGTAGAAGTAGAGATTGTCCTCGCCGATGAACTGGTAGGCGCGTGCCTCTTTCGAGCACCACCAGCGCTTCCACTCGTCGTGCGGGAGGCCCCTGGACTCCAGGAGAGTCCGGGTGAACGAATACGGCGCCCAGAGCGACTCGGGCCACACCCAAAAGGTCGCGCGTTGGCCCGCGCTCTTTGGTACGGGCACGCCCCATTCCACGTCGCCCGAAAGGCGGAACGGCACCAACGTCTTGCCTTCACGGAATCGCACGCCCTGCCGGGTGAGGAGCCCGCTGGCGTCGGTGCGTTCAGCAAGCGATTGGAACACGAGCTTGATGGGATGGTTCTTGGGTTGCTCGCGGCGCTCGTGGGGTGGCAACGTCGCGACGACGTCGGCGAGCAGGGCCTCGTTGTCCGCCTTCACGTAAATGACGGGGGGCTCGAGGAACTCGCGCAATCCGCTCACCACATAGGGACGCGCAAAAGGCTGCGTGGATAACGCGTCGGCGTAACGCGAGAGCTCGCCATGGAACTTCGGCAGGTCGAGATACCAGTTCTCCACCGCGCGCAGCTCGGGCACCGCGCCAGTGAGAGTGCTCCGCGGATCCACGAGGTCTTTGGGCTCATAAGGGTGCCCTAGAGCGCATTCGTCGGCGTAGGCTTTCTCCGACTTACACCCCGGAATGGGACACTGCCCGACCACCTGACGGCCATTGAGGAGCGCCTTGGCTTCGGGGTCGAAAAACTGCGAAGACGAGAGTTTTACCAGATGCCCATGCGATGCGAGGGTCTCGAAAAACCAGGCCGACGTTTCAGCGTGGATCTCCGCGGAGCGCCCGAATCCCGACGCCGAAAAAAGATCGAGGCTCACGTCGTACGCGTCGAGGACCTCGCGCTGCCGATCGTGATTCCAGCGGACGAAGTCTTCCAGGCTCCCCTGGAACGATCCCGCCTCCACCTGCTGCCGGTGGCTCTCCACGATGGGCGAGCCGTAACAGTCGGTGCCCGACACGAAGACGACGTTCTGGGCTCCGATGCGGTCGCGCAGGAAGCGGGCGAACGCGTCGGCCTGCACGAACATGCCGCCGATGTGGCCGAAGTGGAGGTCCTTGTTCCCGTAAGGCATCCCGGCCGTAATGACGGCGCGCGCGGGAACGGCGGGACGCTCGGGTGCGGGGCGGGGAGGCCTGGTGGCATTGACGTGCTGGTTCATGGGGGTGGCCTCACGCGTTGCGTTTTTTCAAATGCAGGACGACCTTCTCACCTTCGACATCGCATTCCGACTGGTCGCCGCCCTCGAGGGTCGGGTGGAGCGAGCAGAGCGTTTCTTCCTCGAGATAGGCGCGGTTCTTCTCGAGGGCCGCGAGCAGTCCTGTGCTCGCCTCGACGCGCAGATGAAGGCGATCCTCGACCTCGAATCCGCCGCTCTTGCGCGCCTTTTGAACAAGGCTCACAAGTTCGCGGGCGAGGCCCTCGAGGCGAAGCTCCTCGGTGAGGGTCGGATCGAGGGAGGCCACAAGATCGGCATCGGTGGCCACGAGTTCCACGCCGCTGCCGCGCAACTCCACCGTGAGCGCCTCGGGCGGCAGTGTGAAGTCGCCCACGGTGAGCGTTTCTTTACGAAGGGCTTTGGCGGCCTGTTCCTGCGGCAACGCGGCGAGAAGCCCTTGGAGCTCCTTGATGCGCTCACCTAGCGACTTGCCCAGGACCTTGAAATTCGGCTTCACCAACACGGTGGCCAGCTTGGCGCTCTCGCGGGTGACGACGACCTCCTTCACGTTGAGCTCGTCGCGGATGACATCGGCCATGGTCCGCAGCGCATCGGCTTGCGCTTCGTGCACCACGCCCACGGTGAGGCGTGAGAGCGGCTGGCGGTTCTTGAGCTTGTGCTGGGTTCGGATATTGCGACCCAACTCCACAACTCGGCGCGCCAATGCGACACGATCGAGGAGGGCAGCCTCGGCGGCCGAAGGCAGGCGCGGTTCGGGCAGGAGCGAAAGGTGCACCGAGCCCGTCTCGCCAAGCTCCGTCGTGAGGGCCAGCTTGCCGTAGAAGTACTCGGCAGCGAAGGGTGCGAAGGGCGCGAGTGCCTGCGAGGTCCTCACCAGCACGTCGAAGAGAGCGGTGTAAGCCGCGCGGTCGGAGTCCCAGAAGCGGCGGCGGTTCCTGCGGATGTACCAATTGTTGAGGTCGTCAAGGAACGTAACGACAGCGGGAGCCGCCTTGGCGATATGGTACGTTGTCATGGCGTCGTCGAGCTCGCGGAGCATCTGGTCGAGGCGCAGCTTGACCCAGAGGTCGAGTTCGTCGCCGCCCTCGGCGCGATCCGTTTCGGGATCGAACCCATCGAGCGAGGCGTAGGTGGCGAAGAAGGAGTAGGCATTCCAGAGTGGAAGGAGGACGCGGCGCGTGTTCTCCTTGACGCTCTCCACGTTGAAGCGCACTTCCTCTCCCGCGGTTCCCGGCGAGGTGAGCAGGAACAGGCGCAAGGAGTCGGCCCCGAAGAGGTCGAGCGTTTCCATGGGGTCGGCGTAGTTCTTGAGGCTCTTGCTCATCTTGCGGCCGTCGCCCGCCATGACCAATCCGTTGACCACGACGTTCTTGAACGCGGGCGCATCGAAGAGGGCAACGCTTAGGTTCATGAGGTTGTAGAACCAACCGCGCGTTTGATCGAGGCCCTCGCAGATGAAGTCCGCAGGGAAGCGCTCCATAAGCTCGGCATCGGACACGTCGAAGGGCCAATGGAGCTGCGCGTAGGGCATGGAGCCCGACTCGAACCAGCAGTCGAGCACGAAGGGAACACGCCGGAACGTGCCTACGCCGCCCTCTCCAGGCCACGTCACGTCGTCGATGAACTCCATGTGGATGTCGGGGATCTTGCGGCCGGCCTTGGCCTCGAGCTCCGCCACCGAACCTAGGCAAGCGAGTTCGCCGGTGGCGTCATTCTTCCAGACGGGGATGGGGTTCCCCCAGTAACGCGAGCGACCGATATTCCAGTCGCGCGCGTTCTCGATCCACTTGCCGAACCGGCCTTCCTTGATGTGCTCGGGAACCCAGGCGATGTCCTGGTTGGCGGCCACGAGGCGGTCGCGGAACGACTCCACGCGCACGAACCACGAGGGGCTCGCGCGATAGAGGAGCGGCGTGCCGGAGCGATAACAGAACGGGTACGGGTGGACGAATGTCTCGTGGCGGAACACGAAGCCGCGCTTCTTGAGGTCGGCCATGAGGGGCTTGTCGCCGTCCTTGAAGGAGAGCCCCACCACCTCCTCGAGGTTGCCCGGAAGGTAACGCCCATTCACATCGAGGTGGTCGATGACGGGAAGGTCGTATTGCTTGGCGCAGCGGAAGTCGTCCTCGCCGAAGGCTGGGGCCGTGTGCACGGCACCCGTCCCCGTGTCGTGGAGGACGTAGTCGGTGGCCAGCACCCGGAAACAATGGGGCGCGGTGGCGCGGTGGGCCCAGTGGGGGAAGAAGGGCTCATACCGGGATCCGGCCAACTCGGCGCCCTTGAAGACCCGCCGCTTCTCCACCGCGTCCGTCTTCCAATAGTCGCCCAATCGTTCCTCGAGGAGCACGAACGACTCGCCCGAGTCGGGACAAACGACCTCGACGTAACTGCCCTCCGCGTCGATGGCAACGGCGACGTTGGCGGGCAGCGTCCAAGGCGTCGTGGTCCACACGAGCAACGACTTGCCCGCATGGGGGCCGTCGAGCAGGCGCGCCTTAACGGTGACCGACGGATCTTGGACATCGCGGTAATCGAGCGAGGCTTCGGAGTTGGAGAGCGTCGAACCGAGCGCGGCCGAGTAGCTCATGACCGTGTAGCCTTCGTAGACAAGGCCCTTTTCGAACAAGCGTTTGATGACCGCCCACACGCTCTCCATGAAGTCGCGATCCATGGTCCGGTATTCGTCGTCCATGTCGACCCACCGCCCGAGGCGCTTCATGTAGGCGCGCCACTCGGTGGTGTAACGCAGGACGGACGCGCGACACGCCTCGTTGAACTTGGCCACGCCGAAAGCCTCGATGTCGGCCCTGCCGTTGAGGCCAAGCTCCTTCTGGATGA
The DNA here is from genome assembly GCA_044356935.1 of Silvanigrellaceae bacterium. Classification (GTDB taxonomy): domain Bacteria; phylum Bdellovibrionota_B; class Oligoflexia; order Silvanigrellales; family Silvanigrellaceae; genus JADCJN01. The sequence continues at coordinate 4,305 of JBIKVI010000272.1, forward strand.
GCATCTCGATGGGGAGTCCATGGCAGTCCCACCCGAAGCGGCGTTCGACCCGGTGGCCCCTCATGGTAAAGTAACGCGGGAAAGCATCCTTGATGGACGAGGGGAGGAAGTGGCCGAAGTGGGGCAGGCCTGTGGCGAAGGGCGGCCCATCGTAGAAGTTGTAAGCGCGCGAGGCGGGACGCGTCTCCACGCTCCTGCGGAATGTGTCTTCGGCGTCCCACTTTTCCAGCACCTTGCGTTCCATTGCGGGAAAGTCGATGGTCTTCTCGGGTTTCTCGACGCGCATATGTCACCAAAACCTTTTTCACGTGGATGCGGTAGGATGAGAATGGAAAACGGGCAAACCGTTGTCTTAAATCAGCTTCCGTTCGGGGGGCAAGGAGTTTGACCCCTTCGAGGAAGCGCCCGACGACCCTGCTCAAGGAAGGCCTTTCTCTGGCGTTCCTCATCGCCGTGGTGTTAATCCTGCGGACTTTCGTTTTCGGGATATACCACGTCCCCGGGGAGTCCATGCGCCCCACGCTCCTCCCGGGCGACAGCATCCTCGTAAATCGGCTCGCATACGGCGTCCTGGCCCCAGTGAGCGGCACTCCCTTGGCGTCCTGGAAACTTCCCGCGCGTGGCGACGTCATCGTGTTCCGCGAGCCCGACGGCTCGGGAGTGCTCGTCAAGCGGGTCGTGGGCGTGGGCGGGGACCGCCTGGAGATCCGCTCTGGACGCCTGAGCGTGAACGGACGACAGCTCGATGAGGTCGACCTCACGGAAGCCGACGCTTACGTCCGCGCGGAAATCCAGCCCACCGCCGCTCGGCTGACGCGCGAGGGGGGCGATGGTTTTCACGGCCATTACGTCCAACATCCCGTCGGGGCTAGCGACACGCCGCTCGATGCCAACGAATTCGTGGTCCCCACCGGGCGGGTTTTTTGCTTGGGAGACAACCGAGGGGATGGCCCAGCCTCACGCTTCTGGGGCTTCGTCGATGCGAAAAGCGTGATGGGTCGGGTTGTACGGGTCGCCTATTCCCTGCGCCCTGCCGGTGCACGGGAAGCGAATGGATTCGAACGCTTCTCCCGTTGGAATCGCGCCATGCAAAAGGTCAGATGACCTAGGGAAGCTCCTCCAACAGCACGAGTTTGACGGAGGACTATCGGAGAGGCCGGGGTTTACGGTAGGCTCAGCAAGTCGACAAGAAGTTCATACGGTTAGGGCCACTTTTGAAGTGGCCCGTTAGGTAGAAAACCAGACCCAGTGGGAGACCAGGCGCCATGGTCAAGAGCGAGCTCATCGAACTACTGGCCGCAAAGGCCGACATCACCACGGCCCAGGCCGAGGATGTGGTGAATATGTTCTTCAACACGATCGTTGAATCGCTCACCACGGAAGGCCGCGTGGAAATCCGCGGCTTCGGAGCGTTCACCGTGCGAAAGTACAAGGCCTACGATGGTCGCAATCCCAAGACGGGTGAGCGCATCGAGGTTCCCGAGAAAAAGCTCCCGTTCTGGAAGACGGGGCTTGAACTTCGCCAGCGCGTAGACGGCCTAGGCGCCGGCAGCCGCGACTGACAAGGCTTACTTGGCCGTGGGAACGAACCCTTGGGCCTTGGAGACCGCCTTCGCGAGTCGGGAGATACGGCGGGCCATGTTGTTGTGGTGAATCGTGCCTTTTTTGCACGTCTTGGCGATGACCGATTGGGCGTCGCGCAGGAGAGTGGTCACGTTGCCGAGGTCCTTCTTTTCGATGGCCTCGCGGACCTTCTTGATGGCTGTGCGCATGGTCG
>JBIKVI010000273.1:0-6061 GCA_044356935.1 Silvanigrellaceae bacterium
AGAACCAGGGCGCACACGTAGTACATAGGGAAGAATCCGCTGGGTGCCAACGAGAGCGTCTGCATCAGCAATCCCGCCACGAGGACGCGCGCCAAAGCACCCAGCAGGAAATGCTCTACGCTCACGTAAACCACGAGGATCGCAGTGAGGTCGACATGAAACCATGGATTGGGACTGCGCGCGAAACCGTAGGCCTGCAGGTAAACGACGAGGCATGTGAGAGCCAAGGTAATCACGAAGTGGGCCTGTCGCGGTCCGAGCCCGGCGAGAGCGGCAAGGGCCGCGAAGGGACGATAATTCCGACGCGCCATTGCGGCTTAGCCTCCTGAACGCTTGTCGGCGCCGACTTCCATCATCCTCTTCATCCACTCGAGGCCTCCGACTTTCCGGATGACGTCGACCTCGCGCGAGGGCGTGAGCAGGATGAGGGCCTCCGAAACCTCAGCGAAGTTCACCGCGGGTTCGACCTCGATGGTTTGTGTCACACCATCGGATTCCACCCTGATGCGCGAGACGCGCCCAACGGCGATACCGCGCGGGAATGCCCCGGTCAGACCGCTGGTGATGATCTCGTCGCCCACGAGGAGCCGGGTGCCACGATCGAAATACTTGAATTGCATAATGTTTCCCGCGCCGCCCACGAGGATGCCACGCCGACGGTTGCGCGCGACGATAACGTCGAGGTTCGCGTTTGGGTCGGTGACGAGCAGGACGTCGGAGGCGTCAGACACCGTCCGCATGACCATGCCCACCGCTCCGGCGGCCGCGACCACGGCCATTCCTGGCGCCACACCGTCTTTCTCGCCGCGCGCGAGCCGAACGCTCCTATAAAGGAAGCTCGGATCGGCGCTCTGCACTTCCGCCATCAGGAACTTGAGCTCGCCCTGCCGGCTGAAATCCAACAGCGCGCGCAGGCGCTCGTTCTCTTGCACGAGCTGCCCCGCCACCTGGAGCTGCACGGCGAGCTTGGCGTTCTCTTCGCCAAGGCGGCGGGCCTCCTCCTTAGCGCCACGAAGGTCGACGTACGCCTCGACAGCACCCTTCATGTGGCCGGTCACTAGCCGAAACACGAATTGCACGGGGGAACTCACTGCGTACACGACTTTCTCGACGGCCGAGAGGTTTTTGCGCGACTGCAGGTCGGAAGAATAGAAGACGAATGGGAAGAGCACGGCCGAGGCCACCAGCAGGGCGAAACCGTAACGTCGAAGGAGTGTCATCGGCGCGCAGATCCTGTCGTGTCGGGTGTCGATGCTTCAGACTCTATCCGCCACGGCTTGAAAAAGGAAGGAGCCGTGGCTTAAGACTATGGGGAACACTTCAGGATGCGCGCGCAATTGGCCATGGGCCGGTGGCGCCTCCCGCTCACCCTCTCGCCTCGCCGGAGCCCCTCCATGCGGCTGACCTCGCGTCTGTTCTCTTCCGTAACCACAAAATCCATGTTCGTGGGAACCATCGTCGTCCTTGCCGTTGGCGCGTTCGCGTTCACGGGGGTGGGCCAGTTCAATCCCCTCGATCCCAACACCGCCGCTTCCGTGGGCAACCAGCAGGTCACCATGCGGCAACTCCAAGAGGCCATGCAGCAACAGCGTGCCGACAACGACGACCCCGCGGCTCGCCGAGCACAGATGCAGAGCACCCTCGATCAGCTAATCCAGCAAAAGATCTTCGTGGAGGAGGCAGAGCGCCTCGGCTGGGTCACGAACGATGTCGAGGTGGCCGACTGGATCAAAAAAATCCCGTCGTTCCAGAACAAAGACACCAAGAAGTTCGACATGGAAACCTACCGCAAGTTCCTAAAGTCGGGGCAGCTGAGTGAGTTGGAGCTCTACCGGCAAGGACGCGAGTCCATCGGCGCCAATAAGTTCTACACACTCCTGGCGTTGCCCGACGTCGTGCCCGTCAAGCTCGTGGAAGAGCGCCAAAAGCGCGACCGCGAGGAATTCACCGTGGAGTTCGTTGAAATCGCGCCCAAGGATGAGGAGGTCAAGAAGGCCGCACAGGCGGAGGCTGAAGCTTTTGCCGCCGACGCGAAGAACGAGGCGGAGCTCGCAAAAGCCTACGAGTCTTCAAAGGCCGACTTTTCAAGGAAGGCACAGGTTCGCGTCCAGTCTGTTCTCGTGGCCTTCAAAGGCGCCACGCGTGCTCAAGGCGCGGCCCTCGAGCGCCCGGAAGCGGAGGCTCGAGCCATGGCGGAGAAAGCTCTCGAACGCGCCCGCGGTGGCGAGGACTTCGGCAAGGTGGCCTCGGAAGTCAACGACGATGGCAACGCCAAGGGCGCTCAGGGTGACATCGGCTGGATCGACGACACGAACATCGACCCCGACACAGCAAAGGCGGCGTTTGCGCTAACTTCCCAAGCGCCCCTATCGGGCGTCCTCAAGACGCCTTTCGGCTACCGCGTCGTGCGGCTCACAGACTCACGTCCTGCCATTGAGCGCAAGCTCGCCGACGTGAAGGTCGAGCTCGCGCTGCGCACCATCGCTCCACAGACCAAGCAAAAACTCACCTCTGCCATCGAGCAGGACGTGAGCGCGGCCCTGTCGCAAAAGGGAGCCGCCCTCGACGCGGCAGCCCGAAAACACGGCCTCGCGTGGAAGAAAATCGCCAAGCCCGTCACGGTCAGCTCGCGATTCATTGAGGAGCTTGGGCTGGCAGATCCTCTGCTCAAAGAAGTCTTCGCTCTCAAGACCCCCGGCGACGTGGTCGGTCGCATCCTCGACTTTGGGGGGCGCCGCGTGGCTGTGCGCCTCGTGTCGCGTTCCCAGGGTGCAGCGCCCGATCCCAAGGACGCGGCGCTCGCCTCGCGCGGCGAGACTTTCCGCGTGTCGCAGGCCTTCGTGCAGGGTGCGCAGAAGTCGCTCTTCGATACCTACCAGCGCGACAAGCAAATCAAACGCAACGACGCCATCCTGCGGTTCGAATGACTCCCCATCGGGGCGACCGCGCAGGAAATCCGTTGGAACCCACCTCAGGCGTCTCACGACGAGCCGATGCGTTCGATGTCGTCGTCATTCAAAAGCAAACCGCTCTTGAGCGCTACACGAGAAGAGCGCTGAACGTGGATTTCCTGGAGTACGTCGAGCAAGGAGGCGGCTCGCTGGAGAACCTGAAGGTCGCTCACGACGATCACGTCGCTGCCCGACGCGTGGTGGTCGATGCGCTTGCGTCGCGGGGGCTCACTGCGGTGTTCTGGAACCTCGACGAGCTCGCATCACTGGGAACTCCCGTGTTCCGTCCGGACACGGGCGAACAGGGTCTCCGGCCTCGACGAAAGCTCGTCGTTTCGCTTGGCGGCGATGGCACCCTCCTCCACGCGAGCCATTACGTGGGCGGAGATGTCGTCATCCTCGGCGTGAATTCCTGCCCACCCCATTCCGTGGGAGCCTTGTGCGCCGCAACGCGCGAAACGTTCCCTTCCCTGCTCGACGCCGCCCTTTCGGGAGACGCTCCCCTCGTCGAAACGCGCCGCCTCCTCGTGCGAACTTCCGAGAATCATCTCCTCCCCTTGGCCCTTAACGACGTCCTTCTTTGCAACCAACATCCCGCAGCCACTAGCCGCTATCAAATCTCGGTAACGGCCTCCCAGGCGGAAGCAGGTGCAGAGCAAGCGGAAGCGTTGGGCACCGCCCTCCCGTTGCACACCGAGGGCCAACTCTCGAGCGGACTTTGGGTCGCCGCTCCTGCGGGAACGAGCGCGGCCATCCGCGGATACGGTCTCCCCCCCCTGCCCCTCGACTCTCCGTCCTTTCATGTCGCTGTGCGCGAGCCCTACAATCCACCCCAAGTGGGAACCACCACTCCCACCCCCTATGCCCTTGAACGCTTCACGCTCAACGGCGACGTGGAGGCCTTATCGTTGTTTTGCCGCATGCGGACCGGCCTGGTGTGCGTCGACGGACCCGACAACGGATGCCTTTTGGGATTCGGCGTGCGCATTGAGATTTCCATGCCGCAGCAAACCACGCTTCGGCTCATTCCGCGCTCCTGACGTGACATGCGCCCTGCGGCTATGGCATAACTCTTTGGCCTCTTTAAAAATTGCCTTTCGGCCTGTGTCGTGAAACCGGCCAGGATGCAGGGGCGGTTTCACGACACAAGCCCGCCTTTTCCCGGTGGAGTCCATCGCAATGAAGCACCACAGCTACGGCAACGAATTCTTCATCACAACCAAGCTCGATGAGCTGGTCACCTGGGCTCGCCGCAACAGCCTGTGGCCCTACCCTTTCGGCACGGCATGCTGCGGTATTGAGCTCATGTCGGTCATGGGTCCCAAGTACGACCTCTCCCGCTTCGGAGCCGAAGTGGTGCGCTTCTCGCCGCGTCAGGCCGACCTCCTCCTGGTGGCAGGAACCATTACCGAAAAAATGGCCCCTGTCCTCAAACGTATCTACGATCAAATGAGCGAACCCAAGTGGGTCCTTTCCATGGGAGCATGCGCGTCGTCGGGTGGGTTTTACCGCGCCTACCACGTCGTCCAGGGCATCGACCGTATCGTACCCGTTGACGTCTACGTTCCTGGCTGTCCTCCTACGCCGGAGGCGGTCATCGACGGGCTCATGCAGCTCCAAGAAAAAATCAAAACCCAGCGCGTAGACGACCAAAGGGCTCGAGAGCAGGCCTGACCGCTGAGCGGTCTCTCCCCTGTATTTCCTCGGTTTTTGGCGACCCCTTGAGTTTCTTTGCTCAGCTGCCGATACGAATGAGCAAAGTTCGTTTCTCAAGAGGTGGGCTATGTTTGTCTTCTCGCGCGCGGGCGCGCCGTGCCTCCTGACACGCTTCGCGCCATGGGCATTGGCGCTCATCGTCTTCGGCGCAAACCCATTGGTTGGCTGCAAGAAAGACCCCGGCTTCGCGGGTAAGGCCAGCGGAAAAACTGCCCTGCGAGACACCGCCGAGACAGCCGCCTCCCCTGGCGAGAAACTCGCCACAGAGTCGTTCGATGCCCTTGGAAAAACCGCGGGGTTGGTCGACGTCATTTGGGTCGTCGATAACTCGGGCTCCATGGGCCCCCACATTGCGAACGTGGAAGCCAACTTCAACTCTTTCATGGCGCGCCTCAACGCGCTCTCGGGCATCGAAGTCACGCTGGTTTCCAAGGCCATGGACCTTGGCGATACACGCGCCTTCTCTACGGTATTCGGCGGAGGACCAGGATCACCTGCTTCAAAGGCGTTTCGTCCCCCCTTCTTTGACGCTTCTAAAATCGGTTCCATGGGCCTCAAGCACGACGACATCGACATCGCTTCCACCAACGCCCTCGATTTGGCGGCCGTAGGATTGTGTGCGGTTTCCACCTCGGACAGTCCAGCCTTCGCAACTGGCGTTCCCACAGTGGCCTCACTGCGAGCGCAGCGTGTCTGTGGCCTCGAAGTTCCTACCCGCTTAAGGGAACGTCCGACCTCTCCCGTTGCCGAGGACTTCCCAGGGACTCTCGCCCAAAGGCTCCGTCCCGACGCCAAATTGGTCCTTGTGTTCGTGACCGACGACGAGGCCGCCAACGTGACGGGCGACAATTTCCTCGAGCGCCTCAAGGCGGGTGGACTCACCAAAGTGCCCACGGTTTTCGTCTTCGGCGCGGCTCGCGTGGGACTCCTCGACACGCGAGCACGTGCGGTCGCTCCCTCGCCTGCGAGCTTCGCCGGAGGCGTGGGAGCAGACGCTGGCTGCACGGTAACGCGCCGAAGTTCGTCATACGAACGCCTCGCCACAGCGACTCAAGGCGGCTTCTTCGACATCTGCGATGGCAATTGGAAAGAGCACTTCGGTGCCATCACGGCGAGCGTAGAGAGCATCGCGCGGAGTCACTTCGAACTCTCCGCGGAGGCCTCGAGGGTCGTTGAAGTGAAGGTCGACGGCACTTCGATTCCCGAGTCCAGTTACGTTGTGGAAGGGCGCTACCTCCGCCTTTTGGACACCGCTGTCTCCAATGGAGCTCGCCGCGTCGAAATCACCTACGTGGTCAAGCCCGCGTTTGTCGCCGGGGGCGAAGACTCTGCCGACTCCGACGCCCCCAACGGCTCGGACGCTGCGAAAGCCGCTGAAGCTGGCCTCACTGAGG
>JBIKVI010000044.1:0-20239 GCA_044356935.1 Silvanigrellaceae bacterium
GCCGAAGCGCGCGCGTTCTCGTGGCTGCGTTACCTTCGGAGCCTACCCATCGCGACCGCTCCCTTCGTTACGGTGAGCGACGCCTTCGGCACCGCCAACGGCCTCGCCAAACTGCCCTACATACGCGACACCCGGAGGAGCGTGGGCTACCGAGGCTTCACGCTGAAGTACCAACCTAAGGAGGGGCTCTTCTACGGTTACCGGTGGCCCGACGCCATTGCCATCGGCGCCTACGAAGCGGACATCCACCAGGGAGGAAACGACGGTGGCGCCGACTACGCACTGCCCAAGTACATCAGCAATGCGCTCGGGGGGAAGTGGGCGCGTCCGTGGCCATTCAGCATCCCCTTCAGAGCGCTCACGAGCCAGAACAGACGCAACCTGTTGGTCGCGGGCAAGACAATGGCGCAGAGCTTCCTTGTCAACTCAGCCACGCGTCTCCATCCCATCGAGTGGTCGACAGGCGTGGGAGCCGGTGTTTCGGCCGCCTATTTGGCAGTGAACGCCAAGGGCAGTGACTTTGGGGGCAAGCCGGAAGTCCACGTCGTCGCGCGCAGCGCTGAGGCGGTCTACCGCACCGACCGCGTGAAACCGGAAACGGAACCCGAAGCCCCCGATTGCCCCTCGCTCTACGCCGACAACGATGGACACATCGGCACCATCCAGCACGCCATCGATCCCGTCTTGAAGCGCGCAAAGGTCGACAAACGCCTGGCGCCGCTGTGCTTCGAGGGCCTCGAAGAGGCTCGCCAGGACTGACTCTGCGCGGAGAGCACAGATACGCAACGACGTAACACCCACGCGCCACTCGATGGCAGCCGCGGGGCGTTTGAAGAAGAGTCGTCGGGTCAGCCCAACACAATCCATACGTCGCGCGCGTCCCGCACTTTGACTCCTCGAAGCGCCAATTTGGCGCGCAGCGCGGCCTTAGGCTTCCATCAAGAGGGTTAGTCATGTCGAAGAACCACGTGCATGGCAGGGAATTCCTCCATCTCACCGCCACGGGTGCGAGCGCGGCGACCATCGCCGCCTTCCTCGCGAGCTGCCAGAGCCGCCAGTTCAACACGAAAGTGGCGAACACCGGTGCCGCCGGCGGGAAGTTCCGCGTGCGCAAGAAGTGGGGAAGTGCCGACGCCACGAAGGACATGGAGACCTACGTGAAGGCGGTGGCGCTGCTGCGCGCCAACGACGCCAAGGCCTACCAGGGAGGCTTCTACCAGCCCGGCGCCATCAATGCGGGATTCGAAGTCCGCCAAACCTGGAGCGGACTGGCCTGGATCCACTTCGCTTCGTGCCCTCATGGCAACTGGTACTTCGTCCCTTGGCATCGCGTGTACCTGAACTACTTCGAGGCCGCCTGCGCAACGGTAACGGGTGAGCCCGATTTCGCGCTTCCCTATTGGGACTGGACGAGCCTCGAGATGCCGGAGGACTTCTTCAACACCACCTACAATTTGCAAGGTCTCGGCCTTTCGGCCGCGCAGATTACCGACTTCCAAACAACCGTGCACGAAGCGAGCGACACCAGAACGCCAAGATCTGGCTCGAGACGCTGCGCAAAATCGACACGAGCCTCGCCTTCGTGGCTCGCGGCGACGGCATCTGACACCATGGCCCCTTCCGCACGCGGGAGCGCACGTGATAACACGGAGGAACACAGACCTTACGGAGTCCCCCTATGCCGTGCACTCCGCGTGCGCCCCGCTCGCTTCTCCTGACCTCCACCTTGGCGGCCATCGTTCTCGCAGGTGCACTTGCCCCTGTCGGGTGCGCCTCGCGCGAACCCAACGTGAAGCAGGTCGACACGAAACTCGATTCCAAGGGGTCCACGGGCACAGCCGTGGTGGGCATCGACGACAAGGGCGACGCTATTCTCCAGGAGGAAAAGGCCCTCTCGGCGGAAATTCGCGTGGCCCTCCACGTCAATGAGAACCTGCGGATGAACGTGAGGACCGAGGAGCATCACCTCAAATCATGTTGGAAGAGCCGCGCGCGCGCGACGACGGGCGAAATGCCCCAACTCACTGATTTCGACGACGCGGAGGCGCCCGCAGGCACGGAGGAAGTCGGGCTCGTGGGTGGCGACATCAAGGTCGTCCGCAAAGAAGACGCGGTCGCGCGCCTCAAAACGGAACGCCGCAGGCAGGATGCCCTGCACGCCCACTTGAACAACGTCAAAAAGCAGAGGGAAAAGTGCGAATTCGAGGCCATCCGCGACACGCGTCCCGCGGATGATGACGAAGGATGAATCCCTACAGTGGGCGCGGCGCCAACCGGGGTCAAGCCCTCGCCGCTAGGGCGGCCGACTTCTCGAGATAGTACTCGTAGTTCCCTTCGTAAACGCGCAAATCTCCGTGACCAACCTCAAAGACGCGATCGACGAGGGCACGCAGGAAGTAACGATCGTGGCTCACTAGGAGGATTGTGCCCTCGAAGCGCTTGAGCGTCTCGAGGAGCACCTCGCGCGAGCGGATGTCGAGGTGGTTGGTGGGCTCGTCGAGCACCAGGAAGTTCACGGGCCGCGCGAAGATGGTGGCAAGCACCACCCGGCTCTTCTCCCCTCCCGACAAGACGCCTATCTTCTTGTCGACCTCGTCGTCCGAGAAAAGAAACGCGCCCAAGAGGGTCTTGACAACGCCAATGGAAGAGTTTGGCATGACGTCGCGCACAGTCTCGAAAATGGTCTTGCGCGGGTCGAGGACATCGAGCGCATGTTGGCTGAAGTAACCAACCTCCACCGAGGCCCCTAGCCGGACGCTCCCGGAGGTCGACTCGGTGTTTCCTACGATGCACTTCATAAGCGTCGACTTGCCTGCTCCGTTGACGCCCACCAACGCCACGCGCGAAAGCCGACGGAGAACCCCTGTGACGCCCGCGAATACCGTGCGCGCGCCGCCGTCGTCACGGGCCCAGGTCTTGGCGAGGTCGTTCATGATGACAACCTCCTCGCCGCTGCGCGGGGGCGCCTTGAACTCGAAACGCACCACTTTTTCTTCGGCGGGAATCTCGATGCGGTCGATTTTCTCGAGCTTCTTGACGCGGGAATTCACTTGGGCAGCGTGAGAAGCGCGCGCGGCGAAGCGAGCGATGAACTCCTCCTCCTTGGCGAGCATTTCCTGCTGCCGTGCGTGCGCGGCCACCAGCTGTTCGCGTCGTAAATCGCGCTCGCGCTCGTAAAAGTCGTAGTTCCCCGAGTAGGTGGTGATGGCTTGGTTGGCCACCTCCACGATGCGCGACACGATGCGGTTCATGAAGTCGCGATCGTGGCTCGTCATGACCACAGCGCCTTTGAAGTTCACGAGCCATTCCTCGAGCCAGACGATGCTCTCGACGTCGAGGTGGTTGGTGGGCTCGTCCATGAGGAGCACGTCGGGGTTCAGGGCGAGGATCTTGGCAAGTTCGATGCGCATCTTCCATCCGCCGCTGAAAGCCTCCACGGGCCGGCGGTGATCCTCGGGCGGAATCCCCAAGCCCGTGAGGATCTCCTGCGCGCGATGATCGAGGTCGTAGCCGCCGCGCCGCTCAAACTCTTGTTGGGTTTCGCCGTAACGCTCGAGGAGGTCGGCCATGGCATCATCGTCGAGGGGCTCCTCGGCGAGGTTCTCGAGGCGCTTCTCGAAGTCCGCCAACGCCCGGGCGAGTTCGTCGACCTCGCCTGCGCCCGCCTTGACCTCTTCCAGGGCGCTTCGCCCCTGCATTTCCCCGACGTCCTGGGAAAAGTAACCCACCGTGAGGCGCGAGGGGAGGGAAACCTCGCCCGCGTCGACGTCCTCGGTTCCTTTGATGATGCGGAAGATGGTTGTTTTGCCGGCGCCATTAGGGCCGACCAGGCCCATCTTCGTTCCGGGACGGATCTGGAAACTCGCGTTGCGGTAGAGCACGCGCGAGCCGTACTGCTTGGTGACGTTGTTGAAGCTGATCATCGGGTTTCTCAGGGAGGGGAGGGCAATCAGGAACGAAGGATGTCTTCCACGCGACGGGCGAGTTCTTCGAGCTCCCAAGTACCGCCGGCGAGGCGCGAGATGCTTTGGAGGCGGACGAAGAACGCACCGCGTTCGGGGCCCTCGATGGAGTGGTTCCAGAGATATCGCACCGCGAACGGGACGACCTCCTCGAGGGAGGCCGGAATCTGGGCTCGGATGCGCTCCCTGAGCATCTCGGCGGCGGCCATGCCGAGATCGCCGTGGGGTGCGGCTTCGAGGGTCATGTGATTGACCATCCGCGCGTAGAACTCCCAGGCATCGGCCCACTCGTCGCCTAAGGCTCGCGCGATGCCCTCGCGCGACAGCGTGTCGCCGGTGTTTTCCCAAGCGAAGGTCATTGCCTGCGTCCTCCCGGGGCTATGGAGGCTGCATCGCCTCGGCCGGGAGCCTAGCAGAGGCCTCGAGAAGGGTCACTCCCCTGCGGAGATCGATTGGAAGTGGCGGTTGAAGCTTTCGCCGTTGAGACTCCGCACGTGAACGAGGAGTTCGTCGGTGAGGGCTCCCCGCACCACGGTTTCGTAAGAATAGGAGTTGTCGGGACGGCGGTCGGAGCACTCGGGGCCATCCACGATCTCAGCCACGGGCTGCACGACGAGGATCTCACCCTGCACGTCGGTCACGACCTTTTGCATGCGCATGCAGCCCACGAACATGTAGGGGAAGTTACCCTCGATGGTGAGCTTGTAGGCGCCCGCCTCTTCCTGAAGTGCCGAGAGCTTCACGTTGTCCACGGGAGCATAAAGGAAGTCATCGGGCGACTCGGTGACGGCTGCGCGCACCGTGAGCGTAGCGTCGGTGGCCCCGCCGGAGCGCTTCTGCTTGACCGTGTACTTGCCTGGCTTGAGCAGCCCAAGTTTCGCGGGGGTCGTGAAGGGAATGAGCATCTGCAAGCACGGCCCGCGGTAGCGGAACACCAACGGCTGGACGGTGATGGTACCGGTGGCGTCGTCGCGCTCCACGGAGACGTCCTGAACCTTATAGCAGGTGCTTGGCAAATGGCCGTGCACCACGACCTCGACGTTGTCGTTGCTGTCGAAACCGTTGGGGGTGTAGAGCTTCTCAGCTTGCAAGGAGACGACACGCGGGAACGCCGGACGCGGAGCGGCAAGGGCGCTCAGGGGGGCGAGGAGGGCAGGTGCGAGGAGGGCAGTGCGAGCTAGGGCGCGGACGGAGACGGACTGGATGCGCGTCATGGGGAGCTCCTTCAAAGGAGGGGGTTTTCCGCGGAGGTACGTTGGGGCTGGGACAATTAAAGCCATAGCAACCATCGTGCCACTCATGTGTAACACGAATGCCCTGAACACGTCGCACTCTAGCTCACCTCCCGTTCCCGATGCGGACAGAGTGTCCTCATCGTGGGACATTTCGTCGCCGACTGGGACGGTGACTCACGGCACCGCGTCGACAAACCCGAACGCTCGGAAGTGGTGCGAGCGCATTTCGAGCTCTCCATGGGCGGCAATCACGGGGACTCGGTTTTGTGGATGTCGCTCTTGCGTTTGCACTCCGAAAGTCCCATGCGTACCAACACGAGCGAACGCGGGATCTCACTTCCCCCTGGCATCCCGCCTCGACCGCTTACGCACTAGAACATCACAAACGGCGCCCGCGCGCCCTTCGTCTTTTGGAGGATCTCACTCCCATGAGAATCGGAATGATCGGACTCGGCCGCATGGGCGCCAACATGGTCGAACGTCTCTTGGCGCACGGGCACGAATGCGTCGTTTTCGACAACGACCCGGCCGCTGGCGACCGTCTCGTCGCCAAGGGCGCGGTGAAGGCCGATTCAATTGCCGATCTCTGCACGAAGCTTCCCTCGCCGCGCGCCATCTGGATGATGGTTCCAGCGGCGGTGGTCGATAGCCTCACCGGCAGCCTTGTCGAGCACATGGCGGCCGGCGACGCACTCATCGACGGCGGCAACTCCCACTTTCACGACGACATCCGCCGTGCGGAAACGCTTCACCGCAAAGGCATCCGCTACCTCGACGTCGGGACGAGCGGCGGAGTATGGGGCGCGACGCGCGGATATTGCCTCATGGTTGGCGGCGAGAAGGAGGCGGTGGAACGCCTGGCGCCCGTGTTCGACACGCTTTGCCCCGGCGTCGGAGCGGCCCCCCGCGCCACCTCGCGCGAGGGCGAAGCGGTCGCTCCCGAGGAAAAGGGATGGCTCCATTGCGGCCCGTCAGGTGCAGGGCATTTCGTGAAGATGGTCCACAACGGCATCGAGTACGGCGTGATGGCCGCGTTCGCCGAGGGCTTTGCGCTCCTGGAAAAGGCCGACGCCGGCAAGGCCGCTCGCGCCGCCGATGCCGAAACTTCACCCCTCAGGCATCCGGAACGCTACCAGTTCGACTTCGACCTCGCCGCGGTCGCTGAACTCTGGCGTCGCGGGAGCGTCATTTCCTCCTGGCTCCTCGACCTCACATCCAACGCCCTCCACCGATCGCCCGAGCTAGGTGAATTCAAGGGACGCGTGTCCGACTCGGGCGAAGGGCGTTGGACCATCGAGTCCGCCATCGACGTAGGCGTGCCCACCCCGGTCCTCGCCTCCGCGCTCTTCCAGCGCTTCAGCTCGCGGGGCGAAGGCGACTTCGCCAACCGCCTCCTCTCCGCCATGCGCAAGGAATTCGGGGGCCACGTCGAGAAAGGACACGGATCATGATGGACCCGCGGGCCCGTCCCATCGGTCCCTCCGACGCTTTCGTGGTGTTCGGCGTCACGGGCGACCTCGCACGCCGTAAAATCTTTCCGGCACTCCACGCAATGGCTCGCCGCGGCACCCTCAACGTCCCGGTCGTGGGTGTTGCTCGAGGATCGTTTTCAATCGAGCGCCTCAGGGAAGAGGTGCGGGCCAGCGTCACCGCTGGGGGTAAGGGGGTCGGAGTCGATGAGCGCGCCCTCGACAAGCTCCTCTCGCTCCTGAGCGCGGTCCAGGGCGATTACGATGACCCGGCCACCTTCGCGAGTCTGCGCCAAACACTTGGAAACGCCAGGGCACCGCTCCACTACCTTGCCATCCCACCGTCGATGTTCACCACCGTGGCCGAAGGGTTGGCGCGCTCCGGCTGCAACTCAGGCGCGCGACTTGTCATTGAGAAACCTTTCGGACGCGATCTCGCGAGCGCGCGCGAACTCGACGCAGTCCTACATGCGCACTTTCCAGAAAAAGCGCTCTTCCGCATCGACCACTACCTCGGCAAGGAGCCGGTGCAGAACCTGGTCTACTTCCACCTCGCCAACCGGCTCATCGGAGCCGGCCTGCACCGCAACTACGTTGATCACGTCCAAATCGTCATGGCCGAGGAGCTTGGGGTCGAGGGTCGCGGTCGCTTCTACGAGGAGGTCGGCGCGCTGCGCGACGTGGTGCAGAACCACGTCCTGCAACTGGTCGCCTGCCTCGCTATGGAGTGTCCCGCCAACCCCTCCGACGAAGCCTTCCGCGACGAAATGGCGCGCGTGCTCAAGGCTATCCGCCCCTTGAGCCATAGCGACGTCGTGCGCGGCCAGTACGCGGGATACACCACCGAGAAGGACGTCGCTCGCGATTCGCGCGTGGAGACGTTCGCGGCTTTGAGCATGCATATCGACAACGAGAGATGGGAAGGCGTGCCGTTCCTCTTGCGCGCGGGCAAACGACTGCCGCTTGCAAGCACCGAGATCCTCGTGCGCTTCAAGCCCCCTTTGTGGACCCGCGTCGTGGAGCCGGGCGTGGGGGGCGACTACCTCCGTCTGCGCATAGGTCCCGACATGGCCCTCGCACAGGGTCTCAACGTGAAGACACCAGGCACCGAGATGCGTGGCGAACTCCTCGAGCTGTGCACGAGCTATAAGGCACCCGACGAACTGGGCCCCTACGAGCGTCTTTTCGGCGACGCCCTCCAAGGTGACACCGAGCTGTTCGCGCGCTCGGACATGGTCGAGGCGCAGTGGGCCGCGCTCGATGGTGTGCTCGACGGCGAATCCCCCGTGTTCCCTTATGAGCAGGGCACGTGGGGACCAGTTGAGGCCGACGCCCTGCTGCCTCCGGGCGTTGCGTGGCATACGCCTTCGCCTTTGAGGCGTGACCTGCTTGGGCAAGTGAGTCAGGGAGGGAAATGAACCATGCAACGGATCAATAGCGAAACACTCGTCCACGACTCCGAGGACGCCCTGGCACGCGCAGCCGCCGAGGCCGTGGTCGAGGCTTGTCGACAGGCCGTTAAAGAACGCGGACGCGCGCTGCTCGTGCTCACCGGAGGATCCACGCCCCGCGCCATGCATGCCTATCTCTCGAGACCCGACCTCGCCTCCCGCGTCGACTGGCGCGCCACGCATGTTTTTTGGGGCGACGACCGCGCCGTGGGACCGCTGCACGACTTGAGCAACTACCGCATGGCCCATGAGACGCTCCTTTCGCGCGTTCCCTTGCCGCCTGCGAACATCCATCGTATCCGAGGAGAGGAGGGCCCCGAGGCCGCAGCCTCGCGCGCCGAGGCTGAAATCGTGGACATCCTCGGCGGTGCTCCGTGGCGGGTCGGTGAGCCGACTTTCGACTACCTCCTCCTGGGCATGGGCGACGACGCCCACGTCGCCTCCTTGTTCCCTGGGTCTCCTGAGCTCACGGAGTCGGAACGCGCCGTGGTCGGCACGCGCGACGAGCATGCTGGCGTTCGCCGCGTAACCTTCACGTTTCCCCTCATCGCGTCCGCCCGCCAGACGGCATTCGTGGTCGCTGGCGCCAAGAAGGCTGATGCCGTGGCGCGCGTTTTCGCTAGCCTCGATGTGGGGATCGTGCAGGGTGCCGACGT
The DNA here is from genome assembly GCA_044356935.1 of Silvanigrellaceae bacterium. Taxonomy (GTDB): domain Bacteria; phylum Bdellovibrionota_B; class Oligoflexia; order Silvanigrellales; family Silvanigrellaceae; genus JADCJN01. The sequence goes on from JBIKVI010000044.1 coordinate 8,774, forward strand.
CGGGACAGAGGAGTTGCCGGCCGCACGCGCCGCGCGCCAGGCGCGCCGAGCCATCTGGATGCTGGATACACAAGCCGCAGCGCGACTCCCTCAGCCGCGCGTAACTTAGGGAAGCGGTTTAGCGACTCCAGCGAGGGTGCCCATCTTCTTGAGCAGCTCGGTTTCTTCCCGGCCAAGATGCGTGCCTGACGTGCCGGTGCTGGATTCCACCACGCTCGCGCGGAGAGAGCGGAAGCAACGTTTGGCCGGCGCCGAGCGCGGTGCGAGGCGGATGCACGAGGAGAAATAGGCGTCCGCGAATCCAAGGAAGATGTCGTTATCCTGAGCTCTATGGATGAGCCCAAGGAGATGCATGATCTCGGCCCTCTGTTTGGCGGGCATTTTCACCTTTCCAGCGAGCCCGCTCAATGCTTGACGCGCCCTCAGATGGCCCACGAGATTGGCTTGGAAGGGAAGGAGATCTTCGTCCTTCTTTTGCCCAACCAGTGCCTTGAGGCTCGCGAGCGTGGGCGCTGACTGGCTCTGCGCCTCTTTGCCCCAGGCGGTGAGAGCCACCTTCCACTCCGAAACATCGGCGGCCAAGGATTCCGACAGCACCAGCGACTCCCGCCAAGCATCGAGTTCCTTTTCAATGGCGGCGGGGGTTTCGCCAAGGAGGATGCTCGTGGAAAGGACGATTTCCATGGAGTCGCGCGCGTCCCATGGTGCCGGCACGGGGTTGCGAGGGCCCGCTCGCTCCGGAAACTTCAGCGCTGTTCTCGCCTCTTCCCGTGCCTTCTCGAAATCGCGGAAGACGAAGTGGATTTGGGCTTTCCTAAGGGGAGTCTTCGCCCTCGCGGCCACCGCTTCGGTGTCTCCAAACCGGAAGGACGCCTTGGTGAGTCCCGAGGCGTGGCACGTGAGGCATGTGTGGAAGGCGGCCTTGAGCAGCGCGCGCGATGCCATGACGCGCCCCTGCTTCAGATCGAGCGCACTCTCGCGGAGGGTTTGCGACAGGATGTCGAACGTTTCCTTCGCCATAGGATTCGACGAAAAGAGTTGGCCATGTTTTTGAGGCGCGGCGCTGGCTGCGAAACGCTCGAGGGCCTGGAGTGTCGCACCGTCCACGGGAGCCGACGAGCCAGCGGGGGTGGAAGGCTGTGCGCCGGACGACGTGGAGCCGGAATCGTCGTCGTCACCGAATGCAAACGGCATGAGGGCAATGGCCTCCTCACGAAAAACCAACATCTGAGCGCGGATAAGGGCGAGCTCATCATTGGTAAACGGCTCCTCATTCGCCTTGACCGCCGCTTTCGGGGACGCGTGAGCTGTGATGAAGCTTTGCGGGATGAGGTTCGACAAGGCGAGAGTCGATAGAGTCGAAAGAGTCGATATGGAAAGCACGTGGAACAGCGTCGAGCGAAAGCCGAATGCGCGCATAGTGAGACCTCCGAGGTCCGGCCAACGTGGCTTCCCCTTGAGCGATCGTGGGTCAGCTCGCTAGGCGGGTCAAGCTTCCTCGCCACCCTGAGGATTTGACTCCGCAACACACGACGATCTGCCCCAATGGACGAGACAAGATGTCGCGTTCAGCTTCCACCCCCCCGCTCTCGAGTACCTGAATTGCAAAGGCTTATTTCTTGGTACGGTTCCTGCTGTGTGGGGTTGTAAGTGTCTAACGCAGTCGACTCCATCGACGCCGCATAAACTCCCCGGAGGAACAAAAGAATGTTCGTAAAAAACGTCGGTACGATGGATCGAGCCCTGCGCATCATCCTTGGTTGCGCCCTTCTGGCCTGGGGTCTCTGGGCGCCCTCCTTCTGGGGTTTGCTCGGGTTCGTTCCCCTCGCCACGGGGCTCACGCGCTTCTGTCCAGCTTATGTCCCTTTAAAACTGAGCACCTGCCGTTCGAAGTGAACTGCGAAAGAGGCACTACGCACTCGGTCAGCATCGCATAACCCCACACCCCATGACTCCAGCTCAACCGAGTTCTGTGAACTCTTGGTTTATGCGTTCCTACCAAGGTCGGAACGAAGAGATCGCGTGGGCTCGCAAGAAAAGGAAAAACGCCATGAAAGCCCGTTTGCCACTCGTGCTCTGTGCCATTGCCGCGCTCATCGCCTGCGGTGTGGATGCTTCCGAAGACTTGAATGCCGTGGCCTCGCGTCTCCAAGAGGCCTGGAACCCTATCAACGACCCCCTGCGACTCGGTGCCGACTATGAGCGGCGACTCGATGCCCTGCCGCTCTCGGGCCAACTCGCGCGGTCCCCTTGGGTGGACGACTACTGGCCTTCCCACAAAAGCGGCATCGCCCATCGCTGGCTGTCCGATCATCCCCGCGACTTCGCCTACGCCCCCCCGTCCAAGGAACTTCTCGCGCGCATGAGCTTGCGCGAACGCGCCGAACTTTCGCCCGCCGAGAAGTACGATGCGTTGCGCGGCGAGTTCTCTTACCCCCTCGTGAACTCAGAACGCCAGAGGGTGAGCCCCGACGATGCCTCTTGGGAAGGCCTGTGTCATGGATGGGCAGCCGCGTCTCTCCGGTTCGACGAGCCCAACTCGGTGCTCGCGCGTAACCCCGATGGAATCGAAATCCCCTTCGGCGCGTCCGACATCAAGGCGCTTCTCATCTACTTGCAAGGCGTCGTGGAGAATCCGCCATTCCGCATGCTGGGCGCGCGCTGCAACGTGAAGCCCGAAAGTCCCGAGGAAGCATCGCGTCGCCCCGAATGCCTTGACGTCAACGCGGGCGCTTTCCACGTCATCCTTGCGAACTTCATCGGGATCCGCAAACAGGGCTTCATTTTCGATGTGCAGCACGACTTCGAAGTTTGGAACCATCCTGTGTCTTCATACGAGGCGGCGTTGGCCGGTGAGCGCGCGCCAAGCGCTGGGGCCGCGCCGGACGCTGTGAAGGAAGTGCTCGTCGAAGCACGCGTGGGCTACGCCCGCGAGGTCTCGTCGCGTTGGCTCGCACGGGGAGAAGAAGGGAACGCGGACGCCGTTTCTTTCGCGCACTACCGCTACGCTCTGGAACTCGACGCGTCTGGCCGTATCGTGGGCGGCGCTTGGCAGGGGCCCGCGCGACCCGATTTCCTTTGGGTCCAGGATGCCGCGCCCTTCCAAGGAGCGTTCGCTGCCCTCGGTGAACTTTACGAGAAGTCGCGCGCGCAGGAATCCGCTTTCCCTGAACCCGAGTCCGACATCGAATCCGTCGCCCGCTAACCCTCAGGGCGCCACCGAATGACGCCGAATGACGCCGAATGTCGCCGAATGTCGCCATTCGGCGTCGATTTGCGCTGGATAATACGCAGCGGGCACATACCCAACCTCTCTACAATAACCCGCCATCCATTCGTTACTTTTGAAAAAAAGTTCGATTCGAAAAGAAAGCTCAACCTCGGGTGGGCTTCGCCGACAGACATAGATGTCCGGTTATGGGGAGGGATTCGGCGACGGATCCCACAGAGGGGAGGAATGTAGCCATGTCACGCGCACGAGGTGAAGGGGAAGGGGACGAGACGGGGAGTGTTGCCGGCCACGTGGGAGCGTCGCCGAGGAACGACCTGCAACGCCGACGCGATGAAACACTGATGCGGTGCCTCATCGAAGAACTCGCGCATGAGCCGAACCCGTTGAGGCGAAACGAAATCACCTGCCGCATTTCGAGCCTGTGGCGAAAACACCGGGGCCAGGGCGAGGAGGATGTGGACATCCTGTCCGCGTAGAAGAGTTGTTCGGCGCGACGGTCATCGAGATGACCGATTCATGAGATCATGGGAGCTAGGCCACGCCGCGCGTGGGCAGCTAAAGGAACGACGAAAAGGGGGAGTCACAAGGTGAACCAAGTCAAGGCGAAGGCAAGTGGGATCGTTGCGATGGAGCGCGAATGGGACACATATCTCGACAAGGCTTGGCTCGAGGCTCTCGATGGCACCGAGTTCATGGTGCGTTGTCGTGAAGGCTCCGCGAGCCGGGAACTCCTGAGCACCTACGTGAGGCAGCAGTACCACTACTCGAGGCACTTCACCCGATACCTCTCGGCACTGTTGTCTAACGTCGTCAATGAAGGAGACCGACGCGACCTCGTGGACAACCTGTTCGAGGAAATGGGCTTGGGAGAGTTCGGGGCCAAACCCCACTCCCAAATCTACCGTGACATGATGAAAGCCATGGGAGTCGACCCCTCCGAGGAGGCGGTCTTCCCGGGCACCCAAGAGCTCGTCGACACCATGCTCGACCTGTGCAAGGGCAAGAACCACCTCGTAGGCCTAGGCGCTCTCTGTGTCGCCGCGGAAGCCATCGTGCCCCACATGTACTCCACAATCGTCCACGGATTCCGAGCTTTGGGCGAACCGGAGGCGAATCTCGAGTTCTACCTCATCCACATTGAAGGCGACGACGAGCATGCGAAGACGATGCGTCGTATCATGGACGAAGAAGTCAAACGCAATCCCGATGCCCTGCACGACATCCACCACGGAGCTCGTCTAGGTATCCGCGCCCGCGTGAAGTTCTTCGAAGGGGTCGCCGACGCGCACGCAAGCGGTGCCCGGAGATTGCGCGCCGCGTGAAAAGTCAGCCGGAGGGAGAATCCATGAGCACCAACGACGGAAAGTATAGCTCCAAGGACTTCGGCAAAACGCCATCGCGACTCAGCGCGAGGATACCCGAACGGCTCCTGCACAAAAACGTCGAGTCGACGAACCTCGACGCGGGCTTCAGTCGCGAGCGGAAACACCCCGTGTTCGTGGTCGACCTTCCCTCCGTGGCCATTTCCATGACCATCGGAGGACTCGATCCGGGCCAGTCGACCAATCGCCACCGCCATACCTACGAGACGATTATCTACGTCCTCGAAGGGAAGGGATACACGATGGTCGAGGACCAGAGGGTGGACTGGGAGGCGGGAGACGCCATTTATGTGCCGGTATGGGCTTGGCACCAGCATTTCAACCTCTCGGACACGGCATCGTGCCGGTATGTGGCGTGCGAGAACGCTCCACTCCTCCAAAATCTCGGTGGGATAGCCATCCGCGAGGAGTCCTGACGCGCCGTCAAGCCCGCGTGCCCACCCGTGGATCGCGCTCGGTCAAGTCGCTTAGGTGCCTCGCGCCGCGATTCGCCAGAGCGCCTCGACCTAATTCTTTGTAAAGAACGCGGATCGAAAAACACGCGCAACATCCCGTCATTTCTAACCCAATCGGCGGCCACCCGAGGGGAAGGCCTCATTGCGGAGAAATGTGCTCAAAAAACACTAGCAGCCTCCGATTCCAGACATATTGGTACATCCCACGCAAGGCCTGTGTCATGAGGCCGACCACTCAGAAATTGAGCTTGAACTGGCGGGCCCCGATGCGGATGGAGGACTGACGCCCGTTGGCGGTGCTGCCATTGCACTTGGCTTGGAGCTCTCCGTAAGGTGGGCAGGAAGGCGGCGTAAACTGCGCTCGACATGCCTTTGACACTTTCGGGATGTTCAATTTTTGGACTTTCCCACCTGAAAAAAGCCGACGAGTGTGCCAGGCCTGTGTGTGGGGGGACGAACACTCCCCCCAGGCGGATCTCTCACCGAAAAAGGCGAATGACGTGTCACTCTTTTTCATCAAAACAATCAAGCCCGGCCCAAGGTTCGCGCGGCTCTTTATCGTCGGCGTTGGAACGGCGAGCATGGCGTCGTGCGGCGACTCGCGCCCCTCCCCCCAAGACTCCCCTCCCGCCACCGTCGTACCCACGACCGAAGCGGCAGGATCGCCAACGACCACGGCCATCGCCGCTGGCGGCGATCAGACCGCGGTCGTCGAAACGGCGGTGCCCGTTCGACCGGCGCTGCTTCTGACCGATGCCCAAAAAAGACCCGTGCGCGGCATCGCGGTTACTTTCACCATCACAAAGGGGGGAGGTTCCCTTTGGCGGGGTGTCGTGCGCACCAATGCGAGCGGCATCGCCACCGTCGGAAGCTGGAGGCTCGGCCCCACCCCCGGCGCCAACGAACTCAAGGCGGAGGTTCCCGGCCTTGGCCCCGTCTTCTTCCGCGCGCGCGGACTTCCCGATCAACGCGGTGCGTTCACCAAGGAGCGTGGCGACTTCCAGACAGCTCGCGTGGGCACCGCCGTAGGCATTGTCCCGCGAGTCGTATTCAAGACGCGCGAAGGAACACCAGTGCCTGGCCGCACGGTGACTTTCACCGTCGTCTCGGGGGGAGGGAAAGTCACGCCGGCTAAAGTGACGACCAACGCAGAGGGCCGAGCATCGCCCACGTCATGGACGCTCGGACCTAACTTGGGCAAGAACGTCCTGCGCGCGAGCCTCCAAGGCCTGCCTCCTCTCGAGTTCAGTGTCTCGTCCGTTTCCAACGAGGAGCCTCTCCTCGCCATGGAAGACGTCGTAACGGGCGTTTCCTCACCATGGGAGGTCGCATTCCTCCCCTCTGGCGAAATGATATTTACCGAGCGTGTGGGGCGCATCGGCCTGCTTCCCAAAGGACAGTCGACACCCATCACCATCGCGCAGCCAAGCGATGTAGACCCGACGGGGCAAAGCGGCCTCTTGGGTCTTGCGCTTGATCCGGCCTTCGCTTCGAACCGGACGTTCTACACGTTCATCTCCGTCCGAAACGACGGGAAAACCGATAACCGTATTCGAAAGTGGAAGTTGGCCGACGACGCACGAAGCGCTACGGCGGTAGGCGACATTCTCAAGGGCATGCGTTGGGGCGCGGAAGGCGGGCACTCCGGCGGGCGCCTGCGCTTCGGGAGCGACGGGTTCCTTTACGCGACCACGGGCGACATCCGTACCGCGACGATTCCCCAAGACCTCACAGCACTCGGAGGCAAAATTATCCGGGTCACCACCACGGGCGCGCCCGCTCCCGGAAACCCGAACCTTGGCGCCGGCTCCCGCCCGGAAATCTACGCCTACGGCTACCGCAACCCCCAGGGGCTCGCCGTGCGCACTGTCGATCGCGGCGGGGGCATGTTCACCTGCGAACATGGACCCAACCAGGACGACGAGGTCAGCCCCGTGGTCCTGGGAGGCAATGGAGGTTGGAACCCCAACGACGGCAAGGGGAACTACAACGGATATTCAGGCGCGAAAATGACCGATACCAACCGTTTCCCCAACGCGGTGCGGCCGCTCTACGCGGCGAGCGACTCGCAGGGCATGTCGACTTGCGCGTTCCTTCGTGGCGCACAGTGGAAGTCCTGGGACGGTTCACTGCTCGTGGGCTTCCTCGCGGGCGAACGCATCGAGGTCGTCGACATCAACGCCGCGGGAACCGGGCTCGATCGCGCCGCTCGCATCGGCTTCAATGGCCTAGGGCGCATCCGCGCCCTCACGCAGGGCCCTGACGGCAACCTGTACGTTTCCGTGGACCCTGCAGGGGCTCCGGGGCGCATTGTGCGGGTCCGTCCTCGTTGAACTAAGCTTTCGACTCAGTCAGCGACCACATTCAGCGCGAGTTCCGTTTGTGTGAGCACCGCACCGGTATCGTCACGCACCTGCAGGACGAGGACCTGGTTCTGCCCGACCGGCAACTTGAACATCGCGTGGAAGGACGAGCTGATCAGATTCACGCCGGCGTACTCCACTTCCGTTCCGTTCATGCTCAAACGGACGGAGCGCTTCATGGCAACCCGCGGATCTGCCGGCAGCTGGCCGCGGATATGAATCCACTCGGAGGTCGCGTACGTGCGCTGTGTACGAACGGTATAGCTGGAAGGGTAAGCCGCACCGCCAAAGGCGATGAGTTCCTCGGTGAGATCCAAGGGCGCGGGAGTCGGCACAGGCGAGGGTGAAGGAGTGGGTTCAGGAGTTGGGGTGGGGGTGGGGCCTGGCGTGGGATCCACGGCTGGAAACTCCGCCTTCAAGGATGCGAGTGCCTTGCCCAATGAAAGCTCGGGTTCGCGCTCGGGCAGAATGGATTGACCCGTGGTGGAATCCCTCTCCGTGGCCCAACGATACGCCTTGAGCTGTTCGTAAAACGCTGGTTTCTGCGGATCCTGGAGGCACGTAGGGTTCTGCCCCGCAGGGGAATCGTACTCCCCCCAGCGCCACTCTGCGCAGTGGTAGGGGTCGAAAGAGAGCTTGGTGGCGCGCTCGTTCACGTTGACGAGGCTCAAGAACCGGTACTCGCCGTCGCTCTGGGGGAACTGGATTCCGCACTCGTCCGAATTCCCACGGACGGTCCAACTTTGGCTGAAGCGGGACACGAGATCTGCTGTGGTGCCTTGAAAGTCGAAGTTCTCCGGAGAGTCGTCGTAGCGACGAACGAGAGCATCCATTTGCTCAGCAAGGAGCTTGAACTGCTTGCGGTAACGGGTATCGCGCCCGGGAGTGGAAAAGGCCTCCCAGTCGCCCGTGGTGGAGAAGAGATCTTGCGGCAGCCCAGGGTGTGTCTGGAGATGCAGCCGGCGATCGAGGCTCGCGTTCACCGCGAGCATGCGATCCTTGTTGGAGGCGCACAGGGTGTCGATCTCCCGATCCACTTCCCGAACCGGATCGAGCTTTGTGTCCGAGTTCGCAAGGGCAAAGCGGAGGTAGTCCCAAAGCCCAAGCGATTCCCCGTTCCAATCGAACCGGCCAGCGTACTGAGTGACGCCATCGAAGTCAGGCAGGTCCGCGTTGGACTCGCTCACCAACGAGACCGTGTCTCCTTGCGTGACTTCCTTGAACGGACGCCAACCGCGGAAGCCCCCTCCAAACTCCTCGGTGCCCATGGCGTACTGCTTTCCAAGGGTCTGCACGGTAAGGGAGTTGTCGGGGTGACCGTCGATGGCCAGGATGCGGCCATCATCCGTGACTTCATACACGAGGAGGATGTGGCCGTTGGGGTCGTGATAAACGGTTCCGGGCTTGATGGCTTCACGAGAGAGGGCCAACGGATAGGTGTCGGTTCCTTCGGTTTTCGCAGGCGTGCGGTACATGTCTGTGTAGACCGTGTTCACGATCCCCGACACGAGCCTTTCGAAGCTCGAGTAGTTGAGGTGGCTCCGGATGCCGGTGGGGCGCACGGGCGGCGAGAGCACGTGCGCAGGCGCGGGGAGCTTCTCGATGTTCCACACGAATTGGAACGGGAGAGCGTTCTTGTAAGCGAAGTAGGCACGCAGAATGTGGGGCAAGTCGGCGCAATCGGCGAAGAGGTTGCGAGTGGCGTCCTCCTCCGAAAAGAGGGGGTTGGCCTCGGGATTGGCCAAACAGCTCGCGAGCGTGGCGCACTTGCCTGCCGCGCGCGCGCGTCCGATGTGCATGACGAACGCAGAAAACTCACTCTCTTCGGCGGCATCCCACTGTTTGGTGACCTCCCAGGCGCCAGTGGCTTGCTCTCGTTGAGCGAGGACGCTCTTTTGAGAGGGCGCCTGCGGGGAGCACGCGAACATGGGGATGAAGGCCAAGAGCGAGCCTAGAGACGCGAGTGTGGTGGACGACCGGAGCGCCATAGCGAGTTCCTTCCGATGAATGCGACTTGCTCCCAATCTCTAGCAAACCCGAGACTGATTCGCTCGTTGAAAGAGGGGTGAAACAGGGGAAAGGAACCTTGGGATTGCCAAAAACTGGCAAGTCGAAGGTGGGATGGCGGCGAGGGTCCGCAAGAGCTGTTTCCAAAAGGGGAGGAAAAACCCGCTTAACGTCGCGTGATGTCAAACGACGCCTTGGCAATCCTCATGATGGTCAAGGCGGCGATTTGGAAACAAACGCAATAAGTGCGTCAATGACTCCCTGCTCGGCATCGTCGCTTCGAGAAGGAGACTCCCTGACCCGCGTGTGGGCGGCGGGAGACGTTTATGTGTCGCTTGACAAGCGCGTTGCGTCGAAGCCCCCTGCAGGCTAGGGGGGATGACATCGCGGCTTTCTTGCCTGTTTTTAAGCCGCTTGGTGCCCGTGGAACGATGGGCGAAATTCGGCTGAGGAAAACAAACGCAATGAATGTTCGGACACCAAGATTGATTCTTCCCCTACTCGCCTGCGCCATTTCGGCAAACGACTACGCCTTCGCGAAAGATCTCGTCGTGACCGACGAGAATCCATCATATTCACTCCGAAGCGACCTAGGTTCTAGGTACAACTCCAGGTTCCTGTGCGTGCTCGTGGGTCATGATTCCGGAGCGCTGTTGCATTCGACCCAAGAAGTCCTTCCGATCGAGTGCGCCATTGAGTGCAACTACGCAGCTAGGCGCGTCAACCAAACGGATTCTATCTGCTTCTTCGAAGGAAAAAGCCAATCAGATTTCTTGATTCCCAAACGTTTGCCAGGTCAGATTGCCCCCGTTCAGCCGGTTCGGTTGAATCCTGTTCCAAGCCTCGCATTCAACGTCGTGGTGTATGGGAAGGAGGTGGTTAGCTTCAACCTGGAAACGAGTGGAGGAGATCGCAATCAGCTCGATTTCGAATGCAAATTTCTTACGAAATTCATAGAAGAGCCCGAGATGACCGTGAACCGGTTCGCGGGCACTGTTTCGTTGATCCTCATTGAGAATACCCACAACGGATTGATAGAAATACAGTGTTCCGTGAGGGACTCCTGGTCGAGCGACTCCATAGTGATCCGGGGCCGTGCCATTGCCGATTAAGGATGCGGAGGGCGCCTGAACGAATTGACGTTTATGGAAGAGTTCGACGCGATGAGAATCGGCTTCGACAGGCGAATTCCTCAAGAACCGGCAGGTAACAACCTATCCAACGCGCGAGCTTCATGGCGCTGTCAGGCGAAAGTTGGCGGGTGATCTCGACCTTCTTGCCACGCTGGAGCCGCATGGGAACTTGACCTCCAAACCCTCTGCGAGGGGTCTTCCGCGAAACTTGCCTCCAAATGCACTGCCAACTGCTGGAATGCAACGGTGAAGGGGATCATGTCCATTTGTTGGTCATTTGCCCACCCAAACTGGCCGTTGCCAATCTCGTCGAGAAGCTCAAAGGAAAATCGAGCTTCGTGCTGCGCCGTGACTTCGGACAGCAGCTTCGCGAAAAGGCATCGAGATCTCCACGCGCGAGAACACGCGAAACTCTCCAGGGGGAAAGAAGCCAGGTACTGCGGCCCGACGCTAGGTACACGGATTCCTGACGTATCCGTGCATCAGTGTCGGACTCGCCGAAATCCAAGCCCTCGCGTATGCCGACGCGTCGGGCCTCACAGCTCGGCTTGACTCGCCCCTGAAGGAGCTAGAATGCGCCTCGTTTCGGTTCAAGAGACCTACCGGCGCGCATTCGAGGCCGCACCACCAGCTCCTCCACGGTGGCTGCCGCATGGTCTACAACTGCACCTAAGACCTGGCCGTCGCAAGCCAGATCCTCGGCAACGAAGACCCTGACACGGTGAAGATCAATCCAACAACAACTCCAAGCCCGAGTGGGTCATGGGTCACATGTTCCAGTCGGTCGCTATTGTCGTCGAAGGGCTAGGCCGCCGCTTCGCGGTCCCGCTCACCTCGCGCATTCATGAGGGGCTCAAGGCCAACAACAAGGATCGCAAGACCCTCATCGACAAG
>JBIKVI010000274.1:0-6023 GCA_044356935.1 Silvanigrellaceae bacterium
CGTGATTAGGTTTTCCTCTCTCCCAAAGCGATACTGCGCCGACAAGTGACCCCAGCATGAAACGAAAGAGCTGCTGGGCTCAAGTCACGGCTCAACCACCATGAGCACTCACCCCCCACGAACCTGCTCAAGAGGAAGTGGATCCTCGGGCTCGACTAGTTTTTACGGATTGCGGCCGCCCTGGGCTGCGGGTCGCAACAAGCCCGATCCGCAAAGGTGGGATTCGTAACGAGAAGGTAACAGTTTGGCGGATGGGAAGCCTTTATCTGCCAAGGCTGTGACGCACAATAGAGTAACAGTCTGCCCAGCCAGTTTATACTCTGAGTGCTCCCCAAGCACAGCCTCGTGCGGTCGTTCCTCCTCTTCCTCTCGTTAGGAGATCCCCAGCGTGAAAGTCACCCTGAAGTTGACGGCGGCGTTCTCGTGTTTCGCGTTCTCACAGATGGCGTTTGCGAGTATCCTCCCACCCAACGACCTGCACCTGCGTGACAACCCCTCCATCCTCGCGAACATGACTGAGGACGAGTTCAACACGATCATCAACGAGATCGTCGACTACTACCGCCCCATCGTCGAAGCCAAGGGCGCGACCCTCAAGACCAACAACCTTTGGACCAACACAACCGTCAACGCCTCGGCCCAGCAGAACGGTAACACCTGGATCATCAATATGTACGGCGGCCTCGCACGTCGTCCGGAAGTGACGCCCGATGGTTTCGCCATGGTCGTGTGCCATGAGCTCGGCCACCATCTCGCCGGTTTCCCCTTCTACGGTAACGACGATTGGGCCTCTTCCGAGGGGCAGTCCGACTACTTCGCGACGCAGTCGTGCGCGCGCCAAATTTGGCGAACGCAGCGCGCCGAAAACGCCCGTTTCGCCGATCAAGTCACCGAGGCCGAGAAGCAAAAGTGCGAATCGGCCTGGCGCAGCGACGATGACAGGAACCTCTGTTACCGCACGGTGGCGGCGGGCAATAGCCTTGCGACCCTGCTGTCGGCCCTCAACAACGGCGGCGTGCCCAAGTCAGACACGCCCGACCTCAACCAGGTGCGCCAAACGCAGACCGCCCATCCGAAGGCCCAGTGCCGCCTCGATACCTACTTCGCGGGCTCACTCTGCGGTGTTGAGTTCGACGAGACCGTCATCCCGGCCCGTCGCCATCCCAAGGGTCAAACCAGCATCGAAGCGGAGCAGACCGCTTCCACTTCGAGTTGCATGGCGTCCACTGGCTGGAACGTCGGCAATCGTCCACGCTGCTGGTACGCACCACGCATGGACTTCCAGGCCCTGCGTTTCGGTTTCACCGAGGTGAAGGACCTGGGAAACGGTAACGGCGCGGTGGAGCCAGGCGAAGCCGCGCACGTAAACTTCTCGTTGAGCAACGGAACGCAGTCGGCGTCCAGTGGCGTCACCGGAACCCTGACGAGCGCCACGCCGGGCGTAACCGTTACGAAGGGCTCTGCCAGCTGGCCCGACATCGCGCCTGGCGAAGGCGCGATGGCCCAAGAACCATTCGCGGTGAACCTCGCCTCCAGCGTCACGTGCGGATCGAACTTCGCTCTCGACCTCGCGGCCGCCAGCTCACAGGGTAGCACCACCATCACCAAGAGCTTCCTTGTGGGCAAGCTGATCGAGAACGTCGCCGGCGCGAACTCCACGCGCATCGACATTCCCGACAACAACCGCACCGGCGTGATCTCCACGATAGCCAATGCCACCGGCGGCAACGCAACGGCAGCCAAGGTCGAAGTCGCCATTGCCCATCCGTTCCCCACCGACCTCCTGGTGTCGCTCGTTTCGCCCCAGGGCAAGTCGACGCAAATTTATCCTGCGGCAGGATCCAATGGTTTGTCCGCTCTCAAGGCGCCGAAGGCCCTCCGTAAGGCGCTTGGTAAAGGCCTCGCCCAGGGGATCTACCAGACCTTCGACGTTGCGCTCGGTGCTGTCGAAGCCCAAGGCGAGTGGAGCGTGAAGGTCATCGACAAGGCTCCCCGCGACGTGGGCACGCTTGAAAACTGGGGACTTACCCTCACGCGCGCAGAGTGCGAAGGGCGGGCTCTGGCAGGGAAGTGAAGCAGTAGTCCTTTCGAAAGGACTTCGTTCCCAGGGCGTCGTTCGCAGTATTCCTCAAGTTGACTTGTCTTTCATCCGACCTGGCGGTTCTGCGAACGACGCCAGATTTTGTTTTGGATTCCACTTCACGTCGCGATTCGAAGACGCGAACGAGCGTTTCCTCGTCCTCGCTTCCGTCTTCCTTGTCGACCTCGTCCACTACGAGAAAAGAGGGGGTGGTGGAGGAGGTGGAGACGTCGATTTATCGTGCGACTGAGGGTGCCCTCCTCCTTAGCCCCCGTTTCGGAAATCACCCCCGTGATTCGAAAACTACTTCACCGCGGCGAATGCTGCGCGGTCGGCCTTCGCGGATGCTTCTGGGAAGTTGGGATAAGGAGGCATGTCACCGCCTCCTTCCTTGACCTTCAGTAAGAAAGCGGCCTCGGTGAGTGTCGTGCCGGAGAGCTTCTTCTTGGCGGCACCCACCTCAGTTTCGCCTTTAGGGCCGTGGCAGCCGTTGCAGCCTTCGGAAGTATATTCCGCGGAGAGCGTGAGCGTTTTCTCGCCTGGCTCCGGCGTGGGTGTCGGAGTGACCTCGGTCTTGAGATTGGCGAGATACTTCTTGAGGGCCGCGCGTTCGTTGTCGGTAAGCGGCGTCCCGAAGTCGGGCGGCATGGGATCATCGGGCTTTTTGAACACGCGCGCTTCGACGCGCGCGGCGAGTGCCTCGAACTTGGCTTCCACGTCGAGCGGGATGTAGGTGGCGTCCCCGGGCGCGAAAGGTCCTGGTTCCTTGGCGTGGCAGTTCATGCATTTGAGTTGCATGAGCGGCTTGATGTCCAAAGCGAATTCAGGATTTTTGACGTCCACCTCGACCTCGTCGACGGGGGCGTCGCCGTAATCGAACGTGCCGCAGGCCGGAGCGAGGATGCAGAGCGTCGCGAAGACGGGAAGAAGCATGCGCGGAATATTCATGGTGCCTCCTTGGACGGGCTGGCGCCACTTGCGGGAGTGGGCGTGCCTGGCGTCGCTTGAGTCGCTGGTGCAGACGGATTAGCGGGCGTGGCGGATGTTCCTTTGCGCGCAGGCGCTCCTTTGCGTGCTGAGGGCGCGCGGCGAGTCCCTTTGGCGGGCGTCGCTTTGGGAGCCGCCTGCGGCGCGTCCTGTGGCTCTCCCTTGGGTGCTGCGGGGGGCACTCCTTTTTGCGCACCCTTGCGCGGTCGGGTTCCCTTCGTTTCCTTGGTCGGCTTTGTTTCCTTGCTGTCCTTGGTCTCTTTGCTGTCCTTGCTGTCCTTGCTGTCCTTGCTCTTCTTGCTCTGGCTGTCTGGCGCGTCATCGCCACCGAGGGCGTAGGTCCAACCCACGTGCAGCCGCGGCATGTACAAGCGAGCGGGAACGACAAGGTAGGCGAGGCCCGCCGAGAGACCCGTGGGCGCGTGGCGCCAGCCGGCGGAGAACTGGAAGAACATCGGCACGGGAGCGTCCTGGAGTGTGTCCTTCGTCTTGAGGTTCGTTTGGTCGGCCGGGATCTTGAATTCCGATTCCGTGTTCTTCATGCCGAGCATGACGTTGCTCCAAAGGCCCCACTCGGGCATGAAGCCTCCCGCGGCGAGCCAATAGAGCATGGTTTTAAACGTGAACACATCCTTTGCTTCGCTGTCGGTGATTCCGCCCTTGGCCTCGCCCGATGTGTAGTGGAGACCGCCGTCGAATGTCGTCGTGAAGGCTGGAGAGAGCGCGAGGTGAAGAGTGGCTCCGCCGCCCGCGGCGAGCTGGCTGAGTTTCGCTTTCACGCCGAAAATGCCTTCGAGGCCGGGCATGAGATACCCGGTATAAAGGTTGCCGCCAATTTTGAGCGCCTTGCTCATCTCGAAAAGTCCATGGCCCTTGAGCGTGGGAACGGCGTGGACAGGGGAAGAAGGCACTTTCTCTTTTTTGGAGCCGATCTGCGGGTTGGGTTTCGGCAGGAGGCTTGTATCGAACCTCAAGCCCAAACCGTAGCGCGCCGTTTGAGGTTCCACGATGGGCACGGCGTCGAGCAACGTGGCGCTCACGAGCTGTAGCCTCTCGGCCTGTTGCTCCCAGTTCACGGCGAGGGCCCTAGACGCTAGCCCTCCCGCCCCCAAGAGGGAAAGGAATGCGAGAAAGGATCGTGTTTTTTCGAAGTGAACGAGCATGGGGCCTTCCGAAGGATGGTTGACTCTCCGGTGTGTGGTTCGGTGGGCGCGCGGTGTTTCCTTAGCGAGGGCGGGAGCCAACTTGTCCATCATCGTCAATGGGCTGACGCGCGATTTATGACCGCCTAGAACTCCGACTCGAGTGCCCGCCCGCCGGTGCCGATGCGAAGGGCGGGAGGATTGACGCCATGGCCGTACCCGCGCGCACCTTTGCCGCCGCGTTCGTCGCGTTCCTCGTGGGCGTCGAGCCCGTCAGCATGACATTCGTCGAAGGCGTAGACCCGGTGGGTGGCTTCGTCGGGCTCCAACTCGTCGCACCGTCGCTGGCGAGCGCCGCTGCCGTCTCGACGAAAAAGCACTCGGCCGCCGCGCGGAAGGTCCTCGACACCTACGGATTTCCAGCCGACTTCTCTGTGTACGAACCTCGTTCCAAACCTCGGGGCTGGGTCGATGCGACAAAGCAGCCCGCGCGCGCCCTGACCTTGGGCGACCCTCTGCCGGTGGCGCGTCCTCCTTTGCCCGTGCAACTGGGCCTTTTCTTGCCCACGCGGCTCACGTTACTCAAGGGTTCGCACGCCCTCATAGCGACCCATAACGCCGCGCTGTCGCGTTGGCGTCAAGGCGGTCCCGACGCCCTCGCGCAGACCGAAGCCCTCGTGGAAGCGGCGCTTCCGCAAGCGCGCGCGCTCCCCGCCGCGAGCCTCGAGAGGCGGGCCTTCTCGCTCCTGCGCGCCAACGTTTGGATAACCCGCTACGCGGAGGTCCTCGCAAAGGGAATGCCGCCCGACGCCTCGGAGACGGTCGTTGCCCGGCGCAGCGCCATCGGCGCCTACATGGACGCGTTCCACGACCGCGACGTGGCCGGGCTGTTCCCTTACACCGATGTTCCTTTGGATGGCGCCGCGCTTCGCGCGAGCCTATCGCGTGGCTTTTTCCCCGCGCGTCGGTCGCTGAGCGGCGAGGCCACCCGCCCGCGCGTCGACGATTTCCCTTCCGATCCCCTGCGCGCTTTGCGCTCGCAAACCATCTCGGCAATGTGGAACCTCGCCGCGCTCCAGGCGATGGTCGGTAACTGGCAGGCCGCGTTCGAAGTGGCGGCCTCCCTCGACGAGGTGTTTGAGCGTCTCGGTCCGCGGGCGCCCCTCTTCAAAGGCGAGCAAGGCGTTCCCTTAACGCGTGCCTACGACGTTGACACCGTGGCCAACGGTCTTTGGATCCTCCCGCGCCACCGCGCCGACATGAGCGCGGCGCTCTCGCTCGTGCGCGCGGGCGGCATGGCCCTCGCACGCGACCCCGTGGCAGTCCTCGAGTATGCCGACATCGCCATTCGAAAGGCCGACTCGCCCCTCCTCTCTGCTCTAGGCTTCCACATGGCCGGTGACGTTTACTTCGACTTGGGCAATGACGCGCTCGCCGCGCGCTCCTACGGGTGGGCCGCCGCCATGGGCGCGGGCTATGAGCGGTACGCTCCCTCGCTTCCTTTTTTCACGGCCGAGAACGCGTTCTGGCTGGGCGATGACGCGCGTGCGAGGAACGGCTTCGCCACCTTCCTGGACACCTTCGGTGACAAGGAATTCGGGCCGTGGGCGCGTCTGCGCCTTGCGCTCCTCGATCACAAGGCGGGCGCACTGGAGAGCGCCACCATGGGATACGCGCGTCTGCGGCGTCTCTCTCCCACTCACCGAGCGGCTCCCGAAGCCCTCGTGCGGCTCTTCTGCCTTGAGAACGCGGGTGTGAGCAGGCGAGCTAGGGAGTTTTCGTTGGCCGAGGTGACCGACGCGGTCAAGGGGGCT
>JBIKVI010000275.1:0-5994 GCA_044356935.1 Silvanigrellaceae bacterium
ATTCCCCAAGAGAGGGATTGAAGGAGGGGGCCCGAGGCCTTGCCCAGCCCCTCGGCTCTCACCCCCATCAACGCGGCGAAGAGGGAACAATCGCGGCACGGGCAGGCGTCGTCAACCAACCCGGAGGCGCATCGCAACTCGACGGTGCTTGGGGCCGTTTCCAAACCGGCGACTACGAAGGTGCCATCGTTCTGCTCCGCACCGAACTGGCGTCCCGACCAGAAGCCATCGAAGTACGCGAGAACCTGGCAACGGCCCTCTTCGCCCTCGCGCTCGTGCGCATCCGAGCCCAAGGTTACGCCGAAGCGGAGAAGCTCCTCGAAGAGAGCGCGCGCCTAGGAAACGCCGACGCCGCGCGCACGGCGGCTTCGCTCAAGCTCAAGCTCGGCGCCGTGGATCTGGCGAGCAGCCTCTTCGAGGATCTCGCCGAAGGGCGCGACCCGCGCACGGGCCAACCGACCACGCCCGACGCCACGAGCCTGAAGGTGCTCGTGGACGTTTCTCTGCGCGGAGACGACCTCGATAGGGCCGAATGGTTTCTCGACAAGTTGCCTTCCGATGACGCCTTCGTCGCGGCGAGACGCAAACGGTTGGATCAAAAGCGCGCCTTCGCCCGCACGCAGGAGACCGTCGAACGCGGCGGTGTCGTGGAAGTCGCGTTCGCTGAGGGTATCCCGCGGACGTTCGCCGTGGCCGTGGCTCAAGCTATGGAGGAAGCCCATGGCGAGCTCTCCCAAGCCCTGCTCGGGCCCGTGGCCGCATCGGCGAGGCTCAAAGCATTCCTCTATCCACAGGAGAGCTTCCAAGATTTCACCGGCGCTCCCCCTTGGGCCGGTGGCCTTTTCGACGGCCTCATCAGCATTCCAGTGCCCCGCGTGCGCGACGCGGGCACCCAAGAATTCATTGCGCGAGGACTCGCGAGAGTTGCCCGCCACGAAACCACGCACGCTTACCTTTACGCCTTTTGTGGCGACCTCGTGCCCGCCTGGTTGGGAGAGGGGCTCGCCCAGCGCCTCGAAGAGAGATCGCCCACGCAGTCGGCATTCGAAGTACGGAAACTCGGCACGCCCCCGGAAAATGACGCGGCGCGTTCGTCGCTCGATCGCCCCTTTACGGAGGCCACTTCAACGCGCGACGTGACGCGTCTCTATGCGCAGAGCCACCTCTTGGTGAACCACTACACGCGCGCGCAAGGAGGCATGGGTTTCTGGAGGGGCGTTCTCGGACGCGCCTGCCAAGGGCGCGAGAACCTGCCCTCGGTGCTCGCGGGCGAGCTTGGCGAGGATGGCACCGCCGAGGCGCTGTGGCGGCGCGACGGCCAGAAGGCGATCGCGACTCCATGAGCTCCCGAGCCTACGAAAAGACAGGTGGAGGTCCCATGCGGAAGGCAACCAGGGCTCAAGTGGGTTCTTCCAGGGGGACGGGGATGGGAACGGGAACGGGGAGGCGCGGCTTGGTGAGGGAGTCCCTAGGCGGAGCCAGGAGCGGATCGGTTCGAGCATGGGCGTGGGTGCTCGCGTTGGGCGCGGGCGCACTTTCAACGGGCTGCGGTGGTGAAGCCGACCGCGAGAAGCTCGCCACCTACTGCGCGCGCGATCCTGGCGCCCGGTTATGCTCGGGCATCGACACCACCCAAGCCACGGCCGACTTCTTCAGGGAGTTCGAGGGGGCATGGAAGTCGCCATGCGCGGGCGGAGCCTCGACCCCGCAGACCTTCACGATCGACACGTGGACCTTCCGAAAGAATTTCACGTTCCGGCGCGTGCGCTCCTTCTTCGTCGACAACGCGTGCGCTGTTCCTTTGTTCACCTTCTTCCACGAGGGGAGCCTGCGCGCGGAGAAGTCGACCGGGGCGTTCGATTACCTCCTGGACATCGTCCACGAGACCTCCACCCTGACCCCCACCAGCGAAGCGGGTGCCACGGCGCTCTTGCAAGGCAACGCCTGCAAGTCGGTGAGCTGGGAAAAAGCCAAGTCGGTGGACCTCGCCGTTTGCAGCTACGTCTACAAGATCGGCGAGACCGACCAGGAGGACTTCAGCTTCTCGGGCCTCGAGACCTTCGCGGGAATGAAGAAGGTGGAGGGGGGAGTGGCGTTCGGGGACGAGGGAACCTTCCTCTATGTCCCAAGGAGCGCCGATCGTCCCAAGGCCCTCAAGGCCACGGTCGTCTACGCCAAGGAAACGCCTTAGTTCACCAACGATAGGAGTTATCCACGTTGCACTCCGTGGTCTCGAACTTCTTCTCCGCCTCTATGTAACATGCTTCCGCCGGCGTGCTGGTGCGGCCAAGCTTCTCGTTCCTGTGCACGAACCGCCCGAAGAACCGGATGACGCGGTAGTGGTCCACGGCGCGTCCAAAAGTCTTCATGAAGGTGGGTTCCTGTGGATACTCCTCCATGAGCCCCATAAGGATCTTGAGCACAGCCAACTGGTGGTTCTTGAGCACGTACTCCGTCGTGAGCTTGGGGTCGGCTTCGGGGTTCGCTTCCGAGTGCATGAAAGGAAACGACAGATAGTACTTGAACACGGGTGGGAGCGAAGCGAAATCCCGCTCGTACACGACTTCGGCGAACTCCAAGGCCGCGGCATCGTGCTTGTAGGCGTTCTGTTTGTTCTCGTTGCGGAAAATATTCCGTGCCATCTGATCGGCGAGGATGATGAAGGCCATGGCGGAATAAGTGTTGTCTTTCCAACCGTTGAGCTCGCCCTTGTCCATGCGTTGCCATACCAAGGTGAAGTCACGGATGAGGACGCTATCCGCTGGCTTGCTCCACTTGTCCCAGGTGAAGACGGGTGAACTCCATGTCTCGGGCTCGCCGAACCAATAGAGCAGGATGCGGCTCGCATCGGCATCGATCTTGGCGAGCTCGGCCTTGATTTGCTCCGGGGTCTTCACGGATTTCGAGCCGGGGACTTGTCCAGCGGCACCGGGCATCTCATCGGTCGAACGGACCGCGGTGGCGGTTTTCGTGGGGGCGCAGTTGGCCACGGCAACGAACAGGCAACACAGGACGGAGTTCCTAAGAATGCGGAGCGATGTTTTCATGGATGGCAGTCCTCTCGGTGTGCTTTGGAGACAATCCGTTGTCACTGTCGTATTGAACTCAGGGGATGCAGGGCTTGCCCGCGCGTCAATTTATAGATTTCCTGACGCTCGCGGGCCTACGCGCGACGGGCTTTCCACGCAATGAGGCCAACATGAAACGAAGGACCTTCGCATCGGGTGCGCTCATGGGAGTCTCGGCGACGGCGGTCGGCGCGTTTCGCTCCCGCCTCTTGGGCACCTGGACGGCGCGAGCGGACCCTCCGTCGACTCCCTCGACCAAGGGCATCAAAGACACGTTCAATAACTCGAATCGACGGCAGTTCTCAGAACCGATGGTCGTCGTCTCAGGCGCCCTACCACAACGCCTTGTATGCCTTCGAAGGCGACCCCATCAAGGCCAAGCACACGGAGTGTTTCTTCGTGAACCTCGGCTTCCGGCCCGAGCTTTACACTCCCGAATTGAGCGAACTTTACGGAAGGAGCACGCCCGATAGGCGCGTGGACCCAAGCGATCTCCCTTTCAACTCGGGGCAGGGCACGCCGAGCGCGATTTTCAACCTGGACTTGGAGCGCATGGCCGCTAAGGACAGCTACACGTTCCCCGGCGGGGTTATCGCGTCGTCCCCTCTGGTGATGCGCTCTCCAGAGTCGCCCCGTCGTTACCTCGTTGTCGTGGTCCACACCAGCCCCCGCGACCAAATTTGGCTCTTCGACGCCGACGATCTCGCGGGCGGCCCCCTCGCAAAGCTCACGCACCCCGACTTGCGATTGGGCTTCACGTTGCACACGGCCTTTTTGCCCGGCTTCGAACCCTGCGGCGAGGCCTACAAGGTCGACGTGGCCGAGGAGGCTTCCCGGGCCATCGCCTCGCTCAGAGCGCCACAGGCGGAAAAAGACGCCTTGAGCGCCGCAATCGTTACGCCCCTTCGTCGGCGATTCGGGACCGCGAACTAGAGTTCCTCACCTGGTGCGCTGCGCCCGCGGTCCAGCTCAAACTTCGGCGTCTTTGCAATCTTTGAGGAGTCGGCATGTGTTTTCGAAGACGATACGTCGACTCACCTGCGCCGCGTTGAAGGCGACTTTACCGGGCGAGCCCAGGGGGCGAGCCACACCGTGCGCCACGAGTTCGCCCACGAGAGCCTCGCTCACCGTGCGTGACATCTCCTTTGAGAGCGCGTCAGCCAACTCCTGGCGTCCGAAGGATTCGCGGTCGGGGAATTTCTTCGAGAGCCGCACGAGCGCGCTCATCCACGGATACAATTTCTGCGGAGCGAAATTCACCATGCCGTTCTTTCCCGTCTGAAGGCAGAAGACGGCGAACTCCTCGAGCAGGGGCGCCCTTGGTTTTTGAAGAGACGGACCGTATTTCTTGTCCTCGATGAGCTTCACGAGGCCCGCTTGCTGCAGGGCCGAGAAGATCTTCTCCAGGTACTCGGCGCGCCGCAGAATGACCAGTTCGCAGCGGTTCACGAAGCCCTTGAGCGGGAAGACTTCGATGCCATCCTCCGAGATGGTTCCGAGCTTTACGAGCGAGGCGAGGAAAGCCGACATCTGCGAGGCATGGTGGAAGGGCGTTCCCACGCGCGAAATGAGCTTCTTCTCGAGAAGTTTGGCCTCGACGAGTTTCTCGTCGACGAACTTCAGTCGAGCGATGGCGTCCTTGAGAACCGCCTGCGCCCAAACGGGAACCTCCTTGAGGCCCGAGTCGAGGCTATCCACGCCGACGTGCAGGAGGGAGACCTGCGTTACCGCGCGAGCGCTTGCGCTGCGCGGATCGCGGGAAAACACGGTGACCGTTCCGATGATGTCGCCCGGATTCGAGAAGCCCAGCAAAACCTGCAGGCCGTCCCTCTCACGGAAAATCTCGACCTTTCCCTCTTTCACGAAATAGATTCCGCCGCTGGGATCGCCCTCGCGGAAAATCATTTGACCGGGCCCATAGATTTCGGTCTCACCCTTCATGACGCCGTTCCATTGGGAAGTGCGAGCCCCGGCAGGGCCATGCGCAGGGCTTCGAGAATTTCCTTCTTGTTGAATTTGCCGACGTAGGCATCCGCACCGGCCTTGGCCGCGCGCTCCTTGTTGACCTCTCCCGTGAGGCTCGAATGGAGGATGATGGGCAGCTTGCGGAGGCGTTCATCGCCTCGCACCCGCATGACGAGTGAGTAGCCATCGAGTCGTGGCATCTCCACATCGCTTATCACGATGGTCGAGGGGGGTAGGCGCTCGGTGGAGAGGTAATCCCAGGCCTGTTGGCCGTTGGTGAACTCGGTGACGTCGACATCGAGTTGGCGGAGGAAGTCGGTCAGGGCGCGCCGCGCCGTGGGAGAATCGTCGACGACGATGACCAGGGGACGAACTCCGCCGAAAGCAGCTGCCGCAGGCGCCTCCCCATACCCAGGCTGGCCAAAATGACCATGGGGACCAGCCCGGGTATGGGGAGGCGCCTGCGCGTAAGATGGCTGCAGAGAACCGAAACCAGAGGGACCGTAGCTAGGCATGCCATATGCCCCTGGCATGCCGGTTGAAGCCGGACGACCGTCTCGACGAGACTCGACGTCGAGCAAGAGGCGCTCAAAGTCGAGGATGAAGACGAAAGCATTGTTCTCGACGAGCATCATGCCCGTGATGAAAGAAAAGGCATCCGACGATGGCGGCAGGACCCTGTCCCAGCTCACCCTCCGTATGCGCCTCGCGGTGTTGACAACGAAACCCGCGACGCGTCGCGAGAACTCGGTGACGATGACCTGCGCGCCCGGCTGAACGGTCTCGTCCGACAGCCCGAGAGCGGCGGCAAGGTGGATGGCCGGAATCGGAATTCCGCGCAGGTTAAACACACCGAGCACTTCGGGCGTGTTGGTGAGGCAGGGAGTAATGTCGGGCAGTCGGATGACTTCGCGCACCTTCGCCACGTTGACGGCGAATACGGTGGGGTCGCCAAGCGCTG
>JBIKVI010000276.1:0-5963 GCA_044356935.1 Silvanigrellaceae bacterium
GCGTGGGCACGTGAAGCGCACGCGTTAGGGCTCCTTCGTTACGTCGGATTCTCCTCTCTCGTGTCTCTCTCGCCCCGGCGCTCCGCGTCCGGGGTGTTTTGTCGTTTTTTTTCGCGTTTCCCGTCAAGGGGGGCGTCCCTGCGTTAGGGGCCGTTCCCCACGTTAGTTTGAGGAGTCTCCAAATGAGCAAGAAGTTGTATGTCGGTAACCTTCCCTATTCGTGCACCGATGACGATCTTATGAACGTCTTCAGCGAAATGGGCTCGGTCTCCAGCGCTCGCGTCATCATCGACCGTGAAACCGGCCGCAGTAAGGGCTTCGGTTTCGTTGAGATGGTGTCCGATGACGATGCCGTCAACGCCGCTCGCCAGCTCAATGGCC
The DNA here is from genome assembly GCA_044356935.1 of Silvanigrellaceae bacterium. Classification (GTDB taxonomy): domain Bacteria; phylum Bdellovibrionota_B; class Oligoflexia; order Silvanigrellales; family Silvanigrellaceae; genus JADCJN01. The sequence goes on from JBIKVI010000276.1 coordinate 382, forward strand.
ACCCTTTCCAGGGACGCCCATTGACGGTGAACGAGGCTCGCCCTCGCGATAACGACATGCGTGGTCCTCGCGGCTACGACAACATGCGCGCCTAAGCGCACGCAGTCGTTGCTTCAGCGGGTTCATCGCTGATGCCGATTCCAGGGCTCCTGCCCTGGTTTTTTTTTTGCTCTTTTTTAGGCGCGGCGGGTACTTTTGGGAACGGCGCGACGCCTTCCCATACACAACTGAGTGATCTTTGTTCCCTCAGTTAACTCGGGATCCCATACTGAATCAGTGTCCCGATGGGCTACGTTTTCGGGTGTTCGATGACCACCGCTTTCGGGAATTGTCTGGGGCTTATCCTGACACGATTGCCTGCGCGGGGGCTCCGAGTGCCATTGCTTTCTGGAGCTCCTGGAACGTGGGAACGTGATCAAACGTTTCGCGCTGCGTGAAATCGATTCCTTCAAGCCAATTCAAGAGGAGCTCGCTTGTGAGCCAAAGTCCAAACATGGGGGGGAGGTAAGAGATGGTCCCGAGCATAACTCGCTTGTGTTGGCAGGCTCCGAATTCCTTCATAATGGTAGGGCAAATGCAATGCCACTCGCTCCCTGGAACCGCTTGCTCGGGATCGATTGGTTTTTCGACGGAATAAACGCAGCGGACGCCCGTCGTGATTCCCTTGTCTCGGAGCTTGTTCCTGACTTGGCGGGCGAATGGGTCTATTCTCGTCTCCGAAATGTCGCCAGAGCGGATCTTGGAGGGATCGAGGCGACTCGCCGAGCCCATGCTGCTCACGACGGGAATGCCCTTGCGTATGCACCTCTCCAAGAGGTCGGCTTTGGGAACTAGAGTATCAATACAATCGAGGACTGCGTCGACTTTAGCTCCAGCTAGTCTCTCTGCCTCATCAAAAAGGGCATCGCCTTTATCGGGATGGTGGTGCTCACAGATGGCGTGGATCTCGCTCAGAGGGTTGATCTTGCGGAGTCGGTCCGCCATGAGCGTCACCTTCTTCTGGCCTACCGTGTCCGTAAAGGCGTGAAGCTGTCGGTTCACATTCGTTACGCAAACTTCGTCGTGGTCAACGAGGGTGATTTTTCCGACAGCGGCGCGTCCTAGGGCTTCGGCCGCGAAACTTCCCACGCCCCCAACGCCTACGACCATGACATGCTTGCCTCGAAAACGGCCGAGTCCTTCGCGGCCTACAAGCAACTCTAGCCTGCTGAATCGGTGATTACGAAACGCCATGAGGTCTCCTCGAGGTAGGGGCATGCACCACTGTGTCTAGACTCCGAACACTGTCAACCCCTTTCTAGTTTCCCTCGCTTTCGCGCTTTAGCGTCATGACTGGGGTTGGATGGAGATGTTCGTACAAGTATCATAAATACAGGCGCTTGCGTCCAAATGACGAAATCTAACCTCGGAAGCTTGAGCATGCATGTTTTGGCATCCGAATTGCTATGGAGGCCTTGAATCCGAAGTTTTCGAGGAGGTGGTCATGAAGTCGCGCTTTAGCCTGTTTTCAGTGGTGTTTCTCTCTCTCGCGGGATGCGTGAGTGGGGGCGGCCATGAGTTTCGATCGACCTCTGACCCGAGACTTGAAATCGACCAAGTTCCAGAAACGACTGGGGCGATTCCTTTGACTGTGGGTGGAGACGACGTCAATGCAAATCAGGGCCCGAGCGCTCAAGGGGGATTTGCCGTCACATCACTGAATGGGCAGGTGTACCTTCCAAAGAATGCGTTGGCGCATCTCTCGAAGCGTGTACCGCAGGCCGAACGTGCACTTTCAGCTGCGCCTGGACACCTCCCTTCGCTCAAGACTCTCGCCTACAATGCCCTAGCAGCAAACAACCCTGACCAGGCATTGGCTTACATGTCTATTGCTCAGGAGCGCCTCGGAAGTCTGGATGATGAAGCCCTTAACATTAGAGGAGCCGCACATCTTTTTGCTGGGCGAGATGACCAAGCAGCAGTCCACTTTTTCGAGGCCGCAAAACGAAACAGCCAGAATGCGATACCAAACCTCAATTTAGGCATGCTTAAGCAAAGAAGAGGAAACTCTCTCGAGTCGCTTCTCTTTTTCAAACGCGCCATCGCGGCGGACCCGAAAAGCGTGCTCGGATATCTTCATGCCGCAAATGCAGCCTACACGAACAAGCAGTACCAAACCTCAGCGGGATTCTTGAGGCGCGCCATTGACGTCGCGCCGGCGAATGCCCTGGCCTACTACAACTTAGGCGTCGTTTATCATTATGGTCTTCGAGAGCATGCGAAGGCAAAGATTCAATTCAAGTCAGTTATCGATTCGAAGTCTGTAAGTGATGGCTTGCGAGACCTTGCGCGTGGAATGCTTGCCAACGTGCAGCGCGAGGAAACTTGACATCGAGTTGTGCCGACCGAACAATGGGCCTCAACTTCGACGCGAAAGGTCAGGCCCATGCACATTTCCCAAACGGCGTCCGCTCGGTTTCGATACTCAGGGATGGCGAAGCTTGGTTTAGTAACATTGGGCTGCGCGTTGCCATTGACCGCATTTGCTCGCCAGCCTCAGGAGTCCTTCGTAGAGCTCCAGGCGGCGCGATACACGGTGACTCGAACTACGCTTGAAGATAAGCGTCCAAGTGGATCGACGGATAAAAACAAGCTCTCACAGAACGCGTTCTTGACGTTCCCCAACAGAGTCACTTTCGCGGGTCGCGCTGACTCATTCGCCATCCTGCTGACGCGCTCGTTCAATAACGCGGGAAGTAGCTACGTCGCTTTGGGCTACGTTTTTTCGGAGATGCTAGAGGTTGGCTTGGGGCTGAACGTTTACAATGCGACGACTGATAAGCTCACCCCCACTAACTCTAAATTCAAGGAGAAGGAGGCGGGAATTTTCGCCGGTCCTTACGTTCTCGTCAATGTTCCAACCGACCTTGCCGAACTCGAGTTTCGCTGGGAGGTAGACTACGGGACTTCGAAACGAGAAGAAGCCAATATCGAAACGATGGATGCCAAAGGGTTCGAAACCGACTTTGATGCACGTTTCGTTTTCCGGCTCAGCAATCACCTCTCCCTCACTTCGGGTGCGAATGTCTATTACAAGGCGGTTGAAGACAAAGCCCCATCGGGGAGCTTCCTCGACGGGGCTGGCAAGAAGTCATTTTATGCGAATAGTAAGAGGTCTGACCTTGTTTTAGGAGTGAACCTTCTCGGGGCAAGGTTCAGTTTCTAAAGTTTTGTGCCGCCAGTTTCCGCAAGCGACTTCCACGAGTGGAACTGAGTTCCGGCTCCGGGAGGCTCACCTAGGCCTTCTTCTTTTGCATAGGGCATGCACTCAAAGCCAGAGAACGCTTTGGTCAGTCCGGGGAACTCGGAAGCGAGAACCGTTCCTAGTTTCTTGCACTTTTCGAGCTGGCCGTTGACGGTCTCTTCTTCCTTCATGCGGAATTTCGCCCCTACTTCTAGAGCTGACGATTGGAAGATGACGGCGAGTTCCTCAAAGTTCCAGCCTGTGCCTGCATCGTGGATGCGTTCTTTGAGATTCGTGAAGGCTGGAAGCTTATCCTTTGTCTGGAGTGCCACGCGTTTTGCTTCACTGAGCTCGGTTGGGGTGAAGTACGGGTTGGCCGCCAAAAGTCTTAGGCTTGCCTCTGCCATAACCCACGCGGTGACGGGTTCGTTCAATACGCTCCACTTGCGCGCCTCTTGTAGAAGCACTGATGGAGCTTTCTTTCCGTGTGTCCAGGTCTGCGCGAAGAGCATAACGATGCCGTGCGTTCGTTTCGCGTTCTTCATTTTGGGTGCGAAAGATGCTGGGATTGGCGCAAAAATGCTGAACACCCGAATCTGTTCATTCCCGCCAGCGAATGAATGCATGACCGCAAACTGTGAGGATGGCCCCACCACCCCTCGCAACTCGCCTTGAGGGCACTCGGCAATGTTCGTCGTGAGGCTTTGAGGAAACTCGGCGGCATACATTGCATTTCGAACGAGTTTCGCTTTCTCGAGGCCAAAGTCGTGAACCGTGCCAGGGAAAACGTCTTTTGCCTTTGCCTCGCGCGAGAGTGCGGGATGCACGAGCTCCGAGAAAAGGCCCGAGTCGTTCTTCTCAAATGCCCGCTCTAGGTCTGCGATGGCGGTATAGAGTGGCTTGAGTTCGGGTGAGGTCATTGCACTCTCGAAAAGAGAAAGGCTCCGGCAAGTTGCAAGATTGCTGGAGGCCGCAGAAAGTTGAGCAGCCTGAGGATTGCCCTTGGGAGACGCGATTGCGCCGTTCCCAATCGTCACGAGGGTTAGCGCTTTAGTGAAAAAAAAACCTTCTTCATGGGTTAGCGGTCCTTAGAACGAGGTGTCGTTTGGGCGATGGGGAACAGCGCTTACAGACGCACCAGGACGCTCGTCGATGGCGGCAATGCGTATAGTGCTTCCGCGTGGAGAGGATTCTAGGGAGCGAGTGTTGAGGAGCGATGCGAGGGCTGCCAGCTCCTCGCTTAGGTTCTGGCAGGCGGCAGCAAGCTGCCACTTCTGCAATTGAGGCAAACTTGAGAAGTTCCCAGAAACGATTTGCTCTTTAAGTTGCTCCAGCGAGCGAACCATAGACTTCGCCTCGCCTGCTGCGGCGCCTGAGCCCCCAAAAAGGTCGGGCGTGAGTCGTTCCTGCACGAGCTTCCGCAGAGCCTTCACGGTGAGGGTTTGGTTCTGCGTGAGGATCTCGGTTCGCTGCTCAGGCTGAAGTGGCAATAGCGCTTTGAAGTGTTCGAATCCAAAGTCAGGGCGCTGCTTTGCGAGACTTTCGAACTCCTCAGCCACACGAATGTATTGATTTGCAGTGGTGTAGTTCATGTCGAGGCGATTCTCGCAGAAGTTCTTCCATCCTTGCTTGTTGTCGATAAAGAAACGGCGCTTCACTTCTTCGAGGAGCTTGCCTTTGAGGAGGAAGGCTTCCGTTTGCGCCTGGTCAATACGACGAATGTAGTCGAGGTAGTCGTACTCTTCCCAAGAGGTCCGATCGACCATGGTGGCATTGAACCCCCGAACCATGCCTACGAGCGAGTCCGGGAGTGAGCGACTACCGGGAGACGGGGGGGCTGACGATGTGACGTCACATCCGAAGTCACTCGGGGCGAGAGCCGTGACTGCTTCGTCGAATGCCGCGGCGGTCGCAGCGGCTTCTTTCACCACCTCTGCGACTTTGGAGCGCTTCGAGGCCGGTTTAGAAAGTATTGGCTCAGCAACTGCAGCGGGCATTATCGCTTCGGGGTGCCGCACGGAGCTGCGAACCCTTTCCAAAGGTGCCTCAGGCGCAGCCTCGACCACAGGCGCAGCCTCGACCACAGGCGCAGCCTCGACCACAGGCGCAGCCTCGACCACAGGCGCAGCCTCGACCACAGGCGCAGCCTCGACCACAGGCGCAGCCTCGACCACAGGCGCAGCCTCGACCATGGGCGCAGCCTCGACCATGGGCGCAGCCTCGACCATGGGCGCAGCCTCGACAGCGCCTTCCATCAAAGCCGGTTCTCGCTCCTCTGATTCGGCGCGCGAGGGTTCGGTGCGAGTGAACAAGCCACGAAGAGCTTTTTTGGGTTTCTGCTGCATGGGAGACCTCAGCC
>JBIKVI010000277.1:0-5960 GCA_044356935.1 Silvanigrellaceae bacterium
AGCACCGACTTCGACAACGAGGTCACGCACCTCGCCGAGAACTTCATGGACGTGCCGCATACCGTTTTCGTGCACGCCGGATGGTTCCGCAATCAGGCGCGGATGCGCGTGCCCATCCGCGTGGAAACGGGCGAGGGGCGCGTCCTCGTGACATACGCCCAGGCGAACGACTCCATCGGCTTCACCAAACGCATGATCAATCCAACGGGCGAGCCGATGGTGCACACCGACCTTTTCGTGATGCCCAACGTCACGCGTGTCGATTACGGTTTCGGTGGACGCAACGGCGTTGTGATTTCGAGCCAAATGAGCCCTGTGTCGACACTCCGCACGCGCGTTTACACATGGATCGCCTATAGGCTCGGGAGTTTCGGTCCCGTAGCGAAGCTCGTGAAGCCCTTCATGCGCTTCTACACTCGGCAGGTCATCGAGCAGGATGTGGACATCATGGCCAACCAGGGCGCTAATCTCGCGCGCGACATGAGCTGCCGCTTCCACCATACCGATGCCGACGAAGTGCACAGGGCCATCGAGCGCTTGCGCTCGTTGGGCGCCCAAGGGGACGCGCGCTGGCGCACTATCGAAGGTCAGGTCGAGAAGGAAATTCACATTTGACGGGCACCGGAGGCACACGGGGCGTCGCTGCCACCCGGGCATGGCAGGAGCTTCTCGATGAAGCGGCCGCCCGAGCCATAGAGGGGCTGCGCTGCATCCGGTTAGCCGACTCCTCGTCGTCTCGCGATAACGACGCCATCCTCACCTTCGTCGAGTCACGCACCATGGCGATGACGGGGCTCGTCGTGAATTACGCCCGTCGACCGGACTATTTCGCGTTCTTGCGCATGCAAGGAGACACCTCTGTGGTCTTCTTGCAAGAAGACGAGCAAGGCGATCTCAAGGGGCTCGGGAGCTTCGCCTACCGAACGGGACTCGTGGACGGCAATACGGCGCGCATTGGTTACGTTGGCGATCTTCGGGTCGCGGCTTACAGGCTAGGCCAGGTCCAGTGGCGGAAGGTCTACGCGACCCACCTCGCCCGGGCCCGCGACGCCGGAGTGGTTGCCCACTACACCGCCATCCTCGATGACAACCTCCCGGCCCGGCGCGCGCTCGTCGAGGAGGCCTCGCTCAAGAACGGTTACGTGTACGACCCCCTCTTGCGTTACGGCATGGTCAACGTCCTGGGCAGGGTTCCGATCCCAAGGCGCGCGCGCGGGCCAACGGCCGCCGAAGCGGGAATCCTCGTGAGGCGGGCGCGGGCCTCCGATGAAGCGAAACTGATCTCTTTCCTGGTGGAGTGCGAGCGGAGCCGGCTCTTCGGAGAGGACTTCAGCACGGTGGCCTGGAGTTTCCGCTTGAACCGCTGGCCGAATTTCGCGCTGGAAGACTTCCTCGTTGCGGTGGCGCCCGCAGGCGACATCGTAGGCTGCACGCTTCCGTGGAGTCCGAGGGGAGCCAAGAGTGTCGTGGTGGAACGTTTGCCGCCCATGTTGAAGGCGCTGCGACACGTCCTTAACGCCACGGGAGCCCAACCCAGAGTGCCAGCGCAGGGCGAACACCTCGAGTTCCTCTATCTCACGCACCTGCGTTTCGGAACCTCGCTCGCGCAACAAGAGCGTGTCGCGGCTCTGGAGTCTTTTCTGCTGGAGGCCCGACGCACGGCGCGTGCGCAAGGCTATCACTTTGTTTCGTTCCAGGACGCGACCATCGGTGCGATGGCCCCTGCTTTGGCGCGGAGGGGTTGGTTGTGCCAACGCGTTCCCGCAACTCTCTATTCCGTCCGGGAGCGCGAGCGTCCACGCGAGGCATTCGTGGAAGAGGCGATCTCGGGACGCAGGGAGGTCGCCTTCGAGATGGCCCTCATTTAGAGTGGAGCCTATGAGTTCCTCCTTTGCCTCTTTGAATGAATTCCTCGTGGGCACGCTCGAAGCGTGGGCGGCAACTGTGCCGCCTCCCCTTTTCGTGGTCCTTTACGCGGTCATCACCTGCATCCCTTTTCCTGGAACACGCCTCGTGGCCATCGCGGCGGGGGCTCTCTACGGACCTTGGTTGGGTTTCGGTTTGGTCTACACAGGAGCGCTACTGGGAGCCACCGGCGGTTTCCTCGCTTCGCGCCACCTGGTGGGGCGTCGCCTGGAACCTTGGCTGCGGGAGCGCATGCCTGGCGTATTCGCCGAAACCGATCGCAACGCCACAGTGTATCTTTGGAGCCTGCGGCTCTCGCCGCTCTTCTCGTTCGCAATGGTCCATTACGCCATGGCTCTCACGCGCATCCCTTTGGCGCGTTTCTTGGCGGTCACGGCCGCTTGCTCATTGCTCTACTCGAGCATCTACGTGGGCCTTGGCGGCGCCTTGGCCCAAGCCGCCCGGGCGGAGGCCGACGGCGCCTCCCAGGGAGTCCCGCGCGCCTGGCTCGTGGCGTTCTTTGCTCTTTCCCTTGTTCCTTTTCTTTTCCGTCGGCGACGAACGCCGCAAATGGAGAAACCATGAAGAAGCTCCGTCCGCCGTTCTCGGTCAGGTCGCGCCCCGTTGCCGCGGTTCTCGTTCTCGCAATGGCCTCCGCCATCGCATCCTGCCGGACCCGCGACTACAACCCCGCGCCGGGATCCGCAGCGAGCACGGGGGCCGTGCCCGTTCGACATACCCTCGCGGAAAGCGAGTTCCTCGAGGACGTTGTTCCTTTCGAAGCGCTGCCGCCCATGAAGTACGAGCAGGATACGGCCAATGACAACCTAGCCGCATTGGCCAGCGACCCCGGGGCCATTCGCACGCCTATGGTTTACTGGTCGAGATATCTTATTCCCAATGGCCGCACGCCGGTTCCGCTGCCCGGCAAAACGGTGCTCGCCGCCCTGCGCGCCCTGCGGGAGACGCACTGGGAGCTCCGGCAGGGATTGAAGAAGCCCGACGGGTACGATTCCATGGATCGGGTCGACCAGGCCAAGAAGGTCTACGAACCGGGCGGCCTTGAGAGCGGTTGCCTCAAAAATACGACGGAACACTGGTCCGATCTTCAGTTTCATTATTTCTGCGCGCTTCCCCAAGAGGTGCGTGCCTGTTACCGGATGACGGTGCAGGACGCGCTTGTAAAGGCCCAAACTCAAAATACATCCATGAAGGTCGAGGAGAACCGCAGTGCGGCGTTAGCGGCGTGCCTCGACCCGAAAAATGACAAGGACGACTTCACCAAGTCGGCAGCGAGCATGGGCTGGCTCTTCACCAAACAGCTCACAGACTTTCATGACTCTCAGAAGGTGAAGTCCGCAGTGGGCGGCCCTGAGGTCAACCTCTTCGAGTACCTCATGTTCGCCCAGACGTTCCTCTTCGATTACCGGCAGGAGCAGGCCATCCTCAACGCCTTCTACGCGGACCTCGCCCCATTGGCTCCGGGTGGTGATCTGACCCCGGCCGGAGGAGGAACGCTGGACCTCGCGACGAACGCGCAGGCTTGCGACGCCTTGCGTCCACGCCGGGGCACGGAGCAGTCGCTCGGGTCCGGGGAGCACTGCCGCGCCGAAAAGACGCTCCGTGTTGTGCACTCCATCGGACGTTGAGAGGCACTGGACAACGCGCTTGAGCGGGGGAGGGAGCTCCGCGCACTCAGCCCTCCTCTTGCACCGCCACGCGGATCAGAACGCTCCAGGCCTTGCCTGGGTAGTTGAGGTATCCGGGAGTGCGCGCGTAGCCGATAGCGTAGCTTAGCGTTTCCCTCTGGCAATCGTCTTCGATAGTGTAGCCGTAAGCGTTGCGTTGTGTTGCCCGAAACGCCTTGAGGTGGCTCATAGACGCCTCGAGAGTTCCTTCACCCGTGGGGGAGCCGATGATGACGCCGCGCTGGTTGAGCAGGAACACCTCGGCTCCCTTGCCCACGATGGTGCTGCGCATGATGTCGTACACGAACTGGCAGTTGAAGCGCGTTGTGAGGACGCCGATAATCGTACCCTCCTCCGAGTGCACGGGTGCGGCGAAAGTCACGGTGTAGTCGTTAATTGAGCGGGAGTGATAGAGGTCGGTGACCACCAGGTTGCCCGTGACACACTCTCGGAACCAGCTGCGGTCGGCTTGGTTCTGACCAATGAGTTCGCGGTGGATGGCTGTTGCCACCACGTTGCCCTCGACATCGAGCAACATGATGTCGTGGTAGACCTCGTAGATCTCGTGCAGGCGGCGGAGGAGCTCGAGAACGCCCTTGTTCGAGTCCGACTTGTTGAACGCCCGCACTTCCCCGAAGGAAGCGAAGGCTAGGACGTCGCAGTTGCGTTCGAAAAGGTTGCGGTCGATTTTGTCGACGCAGTCGAAGGCCGCTTCACCAAGGCGCGTGTAGATGGTGCTCTTCACGCAGTTGCCTAACTCATTGGTCAGGTTGTTGATGGTGTTGACGAAGTCTTCCGACTGTCGCGCGAGTTGGCCGATTTCGGAGGCGATGACGCTGAAGGCCTCGCCTTCCGCGCCTGCCACGCCCGCCTGGATGGCCGCGTTGACGGCGAGCATGTTCGTTTCGTTGTTGATAGAGTTGATGCTCGAAACCCGCGACTGGATGCGTGAGGAGCACTTCTTGAGGTTGTCGTTGGCCGTCGAGGAAGCCTGCCGTTTGAGGTCTGCCTCCCGCGAGATTTCCTCCGAAAGGAAACGTTTGTGGTCCACCTCCAGGGGGTCGGTGACGATGGCGGCCCACGATTTGCCGGGATAGGCGTTGAAGCCGAAGGTGTGGCAGAAGCCCCAGGCCGAAAGCTGACCATTTCGGGCGCATTCGATGGTGTAGCCCGAGCGCTTCTCCACGGCCAGGGAGCCCGCGTCGAGCCAATGCATGTGGTCCTTGAGGATTCCCCGCCCCTTGAGGCTCCCGATGACCACGCCCTCGGAATTGATCACGTAGAGTTTTGTTTTGACGTCCACCGGCATGCGGTCGATGATGTCCTGCACGAGCGTCCAGTCAAAGCGGTTCGAGACGACCCCTATGACCTCACCCGTTTCGTCCTTGACCGGCGCGTTGTAGTTGACCGTCATGCGGCCAAGCAGCGGATCCATCTTCATGTCGCTGACGTGGATGGCTTTGTTCGCGAAGACCGCACTGAAGCACTCGGCGTCGTGTTGGTCTTTGCCGATGAGATGGGGGCTTTTGGCCGAGGCGATGATGACGCCCTTGTCGTTGAAAAGGAACGAGTCGATGTAGACGGGATAGATCTTCACGAGCGTGGCGAGCTTGGAGGAGGCCGCCGCGAACGCCTTGCCGATGGGGTCGCCCTCGCGGTGCGGGATTTCCCACGCCTCGTCGGCCGCGAGGCCGCGGGCCTGCCGCGCGCAACTCACGATTTCCGAAAAGCCGGCCCATGCCTGCATGTCGCAGTTGCGTTCGAACAGGTTCCGGTCGATTTTGTCGATGATGTCGTTGGCGATGTCGGTGAGGTTGACCGCTCGCGCGCGGAAGGCGTCCTCGAGCAGCGCGCTGATGTCGCTTTCAAGGCCCTTGGCCAGTTCGTCGGTGCGCTCAGCCTGCCGACGCACCTGGTCGGCCACGAGCGTGAAGTTTTCCGATTGCGACTGGGTGCGCGCCGCTTCGATGGCGGCGTTGAGCGCGATGAAGTTCGCCTTCTGGATGATGTCGCGCATCATTTGCAGCGACGAACCCATTTCGCTGATGGCGGAAAGGAGCGTTTTCTCGCCCGGATTGTGCTCGTGGCCCGCGTGGGTCTCCGAGTGGCCCGTGTCGGGCTTTGGCGAGGCCGGCGCCTGGCCCTGACCCGGTTTTCCGCCTTCGAGTTTTTCCGCTGCGCTCATGCTGCTCTCTCCTCCGTCGCCGAAGCGTGTTCCTTGAAGATGACGTCCGCGAGTCGCTGCCCGTCGAGGAGCAAGATGAGGTCGGACTCTTTGCCCGACTCGCGCCTGTAGACTTGCTTAACCATGTGGGCCATGTTCCGTTGCTCGGCGGTGTGCGAGGGGTAGCCTTCGCCGGCGGTCAG
>JBIKVI010000279.1:0-5941 GCA_044356935.1 Silvanigrellaceae bacterium
GTTGGTGGGCCCGCCGCTCCGGGGCGGCCCAACCACCCACGCCGATTTCTATAGCCTGCAGGAGTTGCTCGCACTCGCCGGATTCTTAGCCTGCTCACTTTTGTCGAAGGCTTTAATCAATTCGTCCGCAACGGATTTTGTTAACTCACAACGTTTGAGTTCGTTCACGAACTCGGCGAAGAGTTCCTTTGTCCAAGGCTTCTCATTGAATGAAATGTGATTGTGCTGCAGGAAGAAACTACGCCTATTGCTGTGCCCAAAGTCGTGGTCTTCTCCGAATTTTCCATCGGACTCTGGATTTTTGTACTTGTTCATTCCGTCGCGTGTGCGGAAGTAGGTCGTGAAGTGGCCGTGCTTCTCGCCGAACTCGCGCAAAACGAAGTCAACGCATGGCCCCCAGTTCTTCCAGCGGTAGTCGTAAAGAGCAAGTATTCCGTTTGTTATGTCCACCCATTCAAGCGGCGATTCGAGCGGGCCCGCGTCAATATAGTGGAAAAAGGTTGTGTTGCGCTTGGGCAGGATCTCGAGGTCTTTGGCGGGCGCGGGAAAAGTGAGGCACTTGCCGTCTGCCTCTGCGTATGTACTTTTGATGCACTCTTTTCCTGTCTCATAGTGTGATCCGCGCGACACCTTGGGAAAGTCGTCACCATGCTTTGCGATTGCATCCGACTTCACGCTCGCGCCGGGACCCGTTTTCGGAACGCAGGCAGGGAAAGTGCAAAGGAGCAGGGCGACCAAAACGACGAAGTTCAGAGTTCTCTTTGATTGCGGCATTCTGGTCCTCTGCTTGGCGTGTGCTCGATGAGAATCGTATGGAAATGTTAAAGTGTTGTGGCGCCGACCGGGAAGGGCAAAATTTTGCTTACCTGCCAGTCCAACACAGGCTGCCTCCCTTGCCCACATGCGCAGTTTTCAGCGGACGCTGGGCATCTAGAAAGTGAGACTGTGTTGTCTTGTTCGGGCGCCGTTCTCAGAACCGACGGGTCGCGGCAGTCGAGGCAGTCGAGGCAGTCGAGGCAGTCGAGGCAGTCGAGGGGGGCAGCTTTCCCCGGCATGGGGTCTCGGGGCGTGGGGTGACGTCGCTTCCGAAGGTACACAATCCCGATGCCACCTCGTTCCCGAGGAGTTGCCCTTCTTCGATGAGGGCTTCCCAGCGCGTTCGCGTGAAGTCGAGGCCGAAGGCGGGCAGGTCCATGCGCGCCGTCAAGAAGATGTACTCGTCCCCGGTGTCCCACGTGTAGTGGACGATGCGCCCTCTGGCCAAGTGACGCTCGAGGTACGGGGCGCAGGTCGACTCAGGTGCGCCGCCCAAACGAAGGGAGCACTTGCCAAGGAAACGCGACCTCTCCGTGACCTCGCCGAGCCGGCGTGAGATGGGTTTGACCCGCATGAAGCTGTGCGTTTCCACCGACACGGTCGTGCAGGCCGAAAGCAGGGGGATGGCGGCGAAGAGGAGAGTAAGTCTCATGTCGACCTCGGTTGCTGGGTCAGGACAAGACGCGTGGTAAGGCCCGATGCTGCCCGTCCCTCCCTCGCGGCCAGCCGCGATTGCCAAAATATGGGATGTTCGTCGAGGCGCTCGGATCATGCCTTCCCACCCACGGTTCGACCTCGGACTTGCACCCACTTGAACTGCCCGTCCGTCGTATGGCAAGTAAGATCTTCGCCTCTATGGCTTGGGGAGTTCGTCGATGGGGTTTTATTTCGTTCCGATTTTGTCCCTTTGCGCCGGGTTGTTCACGCCGGCGTTCGGTCAAGAGAAGACGTCGGCCGGAATGACCAAAGCTGCTCCAAAAATGACGTCGCTGGACGAACGCTTCGCTTCGCGTGGAAAGCTGGACGGAAACGACGCCGAAGAGAATAACGTCGCCATCGGCCTCACCATCGTGAGAGAACCACGAGCGTTTCTTGCGGCGCTCCAGAAACACAAGGTCGCCAACGGAGGAAAGCTCGTCCGCCTGGATTCGCTCCTCGGGAGTTTGGGTGACGAGCTCACGGACAAACCCGCAGCCGGCGCCGTCGAGTTGCGGAAGCGGATGGACGCTCTCCGCAAGGTGGAGGAGAAATCCCTTCGGCGGCTCAGGGACGAATGCATCGGCGTCCTCGAAGGTCTGTGGAAGCAAGTCAGGGCCGACCTGCCCACAACTCCTCGATCGAATTAGCCCGACATCCCGAGCTTGACTCCCGGGGGCGCTATCGCTAGATTTCATTCACCCAGTGGGTGCTTAGCTCAGTTGGTTAGAGCGTCGCTTTTACACAGCGAGGGTCTGGGGTTCGAATCCCTAAGCACCCACCATTCGATTTCATTCCCGGCCAAGTGCCGGGTTTTTTTGTATCTGAAATCGAGTGGAAGTCGGACACAGATTCTCTTCGGTGTCTCTCTCCAGCATTGCCGAAGCCTTGCGGGTCGCCTTCGCCACTGATTTTTGCCGCTTGCGCCAAGAACCCAGCGTCAAGCCGAGGGACTTCGGGTCGATAGTGTGAGACCCCGGAGGAGAAGAAATGTCTGAAATGACGCGCTGCATCGTTGCCTCGCTGGCCATTCCCGCCAGTTCGGCCCTTTTGTTCCTTTCGGCTTGCGGAACGGGAACGGACTTCGTCGAAGTCACAACGGTCGAGCCTGATAAGAATGAAGAATCCTTGGAAAGGGAACCCGGTGTGGCTTCGGAATTCGACTACGGGGGCAAGGGGCGGGCCTCGGACGATCAGACTGGTATGCCCACTCAGACGGGTTTGCCCACTCGCCGCCTGACCGACATCCGCGGCGGTGCCGATGTCATTGCGGTTTGCGCCGGGGGAACAAAACAGATCCTGAGATCTAAGTTGAGCTTTCCTTCAACGCTGAATGCGACTGGTGACGTCTGCACGAACGCGTTTCCGGGAACGGACGACGTCATTCGCGGAATGCACAAGCAGGTTGCCACGGTAGCGCTTCCAAAAAACGCCGTTGTGTGCGGCGGGAGCTTTGACGCTCAGTCCGGCGTCGGCGCCAGCGCGCCATGGAGCTTCGACGACGAAGTCGTCCTGACCATGAACGATGTCGTGCTCGCAGCGAGCCAGCATGAATACCTGTGGAAGAATCCTGCTTCCCGGTCGGAGCAGATTATGCCGGAATTCGGCTCGGGCTTCCTGTTCGACTGGAATAGACTGACGTCCCTCAGGCTCTACAACACGCCAGGTAACGAGGATTCGCAATACTGTTACGGCGACGTCCTGGCCACTCGTTGTCGTCTGCCGATCACCCAAAAGCCCGGTGCCTTAGAGCTCTCGTTTCATTCGGAGGCCTTCTCGGAGATCGCCTTCAAAGCCCTCAAGGAAGGTAAGCTCACGGCTGCCCTCTGGGTGACGGGCGACAACGATCCTGCCATCGACTGCCGTCACTCAGGGATAGAGATTGAAGCAACCCTCGAGTACGTGCAGCTTTCCGAACGCTAGGGCGCCGCTTTTGCACAGCGAGGGTCTGGGGTTCGCATCCCTAAGCACACACCACCGATTTTTGAATCCCGGCCCAGGTCGAGTTTGCACACCGGCAGGGTCCCCTCCTCTTGACGCCGTCGCGTCCGATCGTCTACTAATAAGTTAGTACTAAAAACTTAATAGGCAGAGGTCACCGCAATGGCAAGAAAAAAGGACGATCTCGGGGCGCTTCTCCTGACGGATGCCGAACTAGAGATCATGACGCTCCTCTGGAACGGGCACCCCGCCACGGTGCGGGATCTCGTCGAAGCCCTGCCGCCCGAGAGGAAGCTCGCCTACACGACCGTCGCCACTTTCCTGAAGATCCTCGAGCAGAAGGGTTTCGTGCGCGGCGACAAGGACGAACGCGCCATCGCCTACGCGCCGCTCGTGGCTCGTCAGGACTACGAGGAGCGCACGTTGCGCAGGCTATCGCGCGATCTCTTCCGCGGGGAGATAGGCCAGATGGCGGTGCGCCTGTTCGAGCTCGACGCGCTCAGTGACGCCGAACTCGACGCACTGCGACGGATAGTCGACGCGAGGAGCAAGCGCCCGTGAACATACCGGTAGACTTCTTTCTCATGTTTCTTTGCGTCAACCTGCTCCTCGTGCTGTGTTACTTCGGGGCGCTGACGGTGCGCGAGATCCGGGCGTTTCCGTCGTCGGGTGGCCGCCCACGAGCATTGACTCAACGTACCATCCTTCGCACGCAGAGGCTCTTCCTAGCGAGCGCGCTGGTCGCGCCTCTGGCGGTCGTTGTCGTTCCGCGCGACACCATGCTCTCCGTGGTTCCGGTGGTGTTGTCGGGGCCTCCTCGTGCGGGGCAGGGCCGGACGACGAGCGGTCGCGATGTGGCATTCCACTCCGAAGCCGCGGACCGCGCTTCGTTCCGTGGGTCGGGCATTGGCCACTTCGCAGATAAAGTCGAGTCGGTTGGGCCGTTCGCGTCAGTCGACTCATTGGCGCAGCTATGGGGACGCGAGGTGCGCGCATGGGTAGCGAAAGTCCTCGAATTCGGGTTTCCGGGCATCGTCGCACTTTGGTTCGTGGGCGCACTCGTCTGGGCGTCGCGGCTCGCCCGAGAGCTCCTCGTCCTGCGCACGACGTTGCGGGGGGCCACCGCGTTGCGCAGGTCGGGATGCGTCGACGTGCGCCTCGCCGCAACGGTGGATGTCCCGTTCGCCTGCGCGGGCATCAGGCGCCGTTACGTCGTGTTACCACAGTCGCTCGCGTTCAAGCCGGGGTGGTTCAAGGACGCTCTCCTCCACGAACTTCAGCATCACCGGCAACGCGATCCCCTATGGGCCCTCCTGCTCGCGATCCTCGCGCCGGCATTCTGGTTCAACCCCTTCTTTTCCGCCTGGTGTCGCGCCCTGCGCGAAAGCGAAGAACTCGCGTGCGACGAGGCCCTCGTGTCGTGCTGCCGTGTCGACGCGTCCTCCTACGGGACGATGCTCGTAGACTTCTCGCGGGCTGTCCTCCACGGAACGGAATCCCGCCGAGAGAGGCACTCGCCGCTCACAATGGCGTCTTCACCGTCACGCACCCTTCTTGGGAGGAGGATCGTTTCCATGGCACACGTCTCTGCGCGTTCGAGTCCCGTGATCCGTTTCGTCGTCGTTTCTGTTTCCTGCGCCACACTTCTCATCGTTGGAGGTTTTGCCTGGCATGCCCGGGCCGACAGAGCGCAGCCCGGGGCTGCGTCCACTTCGGCATCCACATCGACGTCCGCATCCTGGCCAAAGGTTGCGACTTCCGCTTCCTCGCCAAAGGTTGCGACTTCGCAGCGTGAAGCACGACTCGACGGCGTGCTGCGCGAGGCCCTGCGTGCGGCCGCCACATACGGGAACCTCAAGTCGGGTTGGGTCATCGTGGCCGACGCGACCACCGGCGCCCCGCGCGCGTCCCGTGGCTTCACGGCGCCCGCAAAACGCGGCGACGATCTCCATTGGAAGGACGAGGAGTGGATCCTCGCGCAGCGATTCACACCGGCGTCGTTGATGAAGCCCTTGGTGGCGGCCGTGCTGCTCGAACGAGGCGTGGCGACGCTCGACGATCCGCTGCCTTGCGAAGGCGCGAGTTACGTCATCGGCTCCAACCGTTACCGTGAGTGGAAGAAGGGCGGCTTCTCGCGCCTGAGTCTGCGGCAGGCCGTGGTCCAGTCGAGCAACGTGTGCCTCCTCGAGGCGGCGAGCCGATTGAGTCCAGCCTCGCTTCGCCGTGGGCTCGCAGACCTTGGCATTACGCGGCTGGCAGAGCGGAGCGAAGAGGTGCCAGACGAACTCGCTCGCCTCGCCATGGGGCTGGGGATCGAGCTTTCGCCACGCGAGTTCCTCGCCGCGTACTCAAGACTCGCTTATCCTGCTGCCCGCCCTGGCGAAGCCTCGGCACCCCGCGCCGACGTCTCCGCAGCCTTTCGGGCGATGCTGCGCGACTGCGTGAAGGAAGGAACGTGCCGCAACGCGGAAACGCCCATGGTCGAGGT
>JBIKVI010000045.1:0-19894 GCA_044356935.1 Silvanigrellaceae bacterium
AAAGCCCGGCGCGGTCACGCCGACAGAAGTGCGGTGTCAGCCTGTGGAGCCTTGCGTAAGACTCGGGAGCAATCCCGAGCGGGGGCTACGAAGCAGGAAAAGGCCTCTCGAGAGAGAGGCATGTAGTGGTTAGGGAGCGCGCGAAAGCGTGCGACCAACCCCACGAAGCTTGCTCCTTCAGGGGCGAGTGCTTCACGAAGGTGTAGTAAACCCGATACACACACGATCGATCGCGCAGCTCGTGAATTCCTTCGCCAAGGGGCTTCGAGATCGGTGCTCCGAGCTCCCTGCCCTGGGTTTTGAGGAAGCGCACCAGCTTTCAGACCTTGACGACATCATTCTTGTCCCTGAGTTGGCGGAGGAACAAAGTGAGCGCATCGAGTTCTCCCTCCTCCTGGTAGACAACGACCTCGACTTCCATCCCAGTCGTCTTATCGGTGCGGGGTGCATCTTTATAAAGACGCAGTTCTTTATAAAGAAACGCAAGGGCAAGAATTGCTCTCTTGATTCATCGAGCCAACTGTAACTAACTAAGTTCAGATTGTTTTTTGTGTGGGTGTGATGTCCCGCGCACTCTTGGATTCTGAACCCCGCCCTTTCCGGCGCTCCCTAGTGCTTTCCACCGGCCGTGGCGCGCGTTTCTGACTCGAACGGTTAGGGCTCGAGGCTCAACTTATAGCCATGAATGGGCGAAGCCCGGAGTGCTGTCGGAGGCGCTCCGGGCTTTGCGACATCGGCGAGAAGCACCTTCTGCGCTGAGGGTGCAGAGCTCTCGGCGCGGGGGGAACCGCGCGGTGCGGGCAAAAAGCTCTCATCCGCTTCTTAGCCCGTCAGCCCGTCAGCACCCATCGTCGCGGGGCGATTCGCTGGCGTTGGTCGGCCGCGAGCTGGGAGGATTGCGACCGGACTCGCGCGTGGCGCGGGCCGTCGTTCCAGGGATGGGCATGCGCGACGTGGCATCGGACTCGTCAATAAGAATGGGATCAAAGGGGATCAGGGGAATGCCCGCGAACGTGAGCACCGACGACTTATGACCATCGAGAGTGAAGTTCCGGTTTTTATCGCGCCCGGGATGGTTCAGGAGGACGTTGCCCAGACTGTCGATGGTAATGGTGATGCCCGAGAGTTCGGGAGCGGATGAAATTCCGGGCGCCACCGAGGGCGTGAGCGTCGTAAAGGCCAGCCCGGGAGTTTTACCGGCTGCATCGACGTAGTTGGTTGCTAGGCCGAGGAGGTGGGGATGAGCGGCAAACTTCTTGCGGATGGCTTTGTAGGCTTCAAACGCTGGAGCGAAGTGGGGTACGATGTAGGTTTCCAGCCTCTCCTTGTCGAGTTCTTCGTACAAGAACGCACGTTCGCTGACAGGCTTCGCCAACCCGGGTGCCATGCGGGCCTTCCACTCCGGCGAGAAGATATCGAGCACCTTTACGACCCACGCATCCCCATAGGCCTGCGTCGAATCCTCGCACGCAATTCTCGATGAGGGGTCGCCGTTAGCGTCGCACATGTAGACTTCGTGGGCGGCCCACACGGCGCCTGAGTTCACTAAATCAAAAGGCTGAATGGCCGCCATGTTCTTGCCATAGGCCAGGAGAGCCTCAACCTCTTGAGGGTTCGCAACGTACCTCAGCTTGGAGCGAGCCTCGTTCTTCATGGCTTCTGTATGTGCCACGAGATCGTTCAAGACTGCAGTTTGGCCCAGAGGAGCCGTGACTTCAACTTCGTCGAACTGGAGATATCCAGGTCCCATGCAGTTTTCGGGTGTTGGTCGAACGGAACCTATTTCGCAGAACTTATCAAACTCCGCTAGTCGTTGGCCCACGTTCATGTTGAAGATATCGCGGTGATATGCGATGAAATTCCCAGACGCCGTTAGGCCTGAGAACTCGAGCGCCGCGTTGTGCCGCATGCTTTTTGGGGCATCATCGAGCGTGCGCCAGTATGCCACTGTCTGCACGAAGCGTGGATCGGCGACATCCAACTTGTGATAGACGCCGGTTCCCGGCACGTTCACCACCAGTGCTCTCTTTTTCGCGAGTCGCGAGAATCCCTTGTAGCAATTGTCAGTCGTGGAAAACAGGGCGAAGTAACGGCCATCGCGTTTTGAGAACTCGAGAGAGGTGGAGCACTTCACGTCGGCAAGCACGGCTGCCTTCTCGTATCCGACTTCGGCGAAACTCTCGATGTCCATGCGGTCAAAAACCAGGAGTCCGCCCGCGGGGCCAACAGGCCGCGTCGAGTTGCCTAGGGCAAGCTTGCTGGCTGGTGGCTGCTTTTCGCAGTTCGGGCGGCTCGACGATCCCGTGACTCGCGGGTTTCCGCACGAAAGCAGTACGAGCGAGCCTATGGCCAATAGGGCCGGGTTGTTCCTCATGGATTCGAGACCTCCAACGACTGCGACGAAAACGGCGCGAAGGCTTCTGCCAGGGCCGACAAAAGCACCGCGTACCCCAAGTCGTTGCGTTGTCCAAGGTGAATTGCCATGGGCTGCCCTTCTTCGTTGACAAGCAGCGCCCCGCTGTCCCCGGGGCCGGTGTCGCATCGGTACGAAAGGAGCTTTTGGCGGGTGTAACCTACAATCCGACACTTCGTGGTGAAGGGCCCGTTTACGCTCGCTCGGAGGAAAGGAAAAGACGCCGACAGTGGGATTGCATCGGGGCGTGGAGCGGAAATGAGAGGGGGAATGGCCGAAACTTTTGCATGCGAGGGCCACGTGATGAACCATACGTCGAAGGGTTCCACCAACGGGTCGACTGCTGGCACGACTCCTCTTTTGCGCACCACCGCTTCAGGAACATGCGACACCTTCCAGTCGACCCCCACCGCGCAATGAGAAGGGGTCAGGAGGGTTTGCGCGCTGGCGACAATGGCGTGGCATCGACTTTTGTTCGCGTTCTCAAGAAGTACAACGGACGCCAATTCGACGTCTGGTTCCCTCGAGGGCGCCGCGTCAACGTCCGCCTTTTGTTTGGACTTTGGTGGCCTGCTCTCGGCTGCAGGGGCGGGAGACCCAAGAGGATCCTTTCCCTCGCCTGCAGCGCCGCTCCCGCAGGATATGTGAACTGCTGCAGCGAAGTACGCAGCCAAAGAGGAGCGATGCCGTCTCATCGACCCAGAACCGGTGGCGACGTGCAGACGTTATATTGCGAGTTCCCTCCTCCGTGCTTCTGTATCACACTGTCTTTCCAATCCGTGCACAGCCTTTCTTTGCCACCGACAATACCAAATGTTCCGTTCGCCCCCTTGCAGCAGAATCGCGCGCAGTTCTCATTGCTCGCTCCATCACGACAATCCCTATCCCCCTTCTCCAAAAGCGCCAGTCCTTCCGGTGTGCCTGCGGCGAGCCGCTTGCAGTCCGCTTCATAAAACATCGTGAGGTAACGGGGCTCTGCAGCTTCGAACCGCGCATAGGCGCCCGCTTCGAGTTTTGGCTTCGCTGCCGCCGCGAATCCAGAATCCTCGGCTCTCAAGGCCACACCTTCCTTTTCAATAAGGTAGCGGGCTAAGTCCGCTTTGCAGACTTCGTGTATGTGATCGGTGCTGCGCGGAAACGACAGGCTTCCGGGGCCCGCGGAAGGCAATCCTTGAATGAAGTTCACTGGCCACACGGTAGCCTGCTTTTCGCCAGGCGACTGACTTACGTGGATGCCTGCGAGTTCGAAGCCTTGGGTGCCCCTCACGAGTACCGGTGCGCCCGAGAGTCCAGAGGTGTTTCCCTCGCAGTCGTGAGTGAAAGAGTTTTGGCCTGGCTCCGCGCGCTTCACTTTGCAGGCGGCTTTGACTTTTCCCGAACCGTCGCGAATTTCCACATCCGCGCCTTCCTCGATGTTCGATGCGATGCGCTCGGGCTTGAGGCCCGAGGGTTTGCCGGCGACTTCAAACGCAATGACATCGCCAAACCCTCTTCCTGGACCGCCCAAGACATTGGCGCAGGGAGATGACTTGCCGTCGGCCCACAGAACGCTCACCCCACTACAAGTTGCGAGATTCGGCCAACAGTGGGCGCTGGTCAGCGCAATCGAATTGGACTCGCCCTTCGCAGTATTCGTTCCAATGACGACGCAGCCGTGCAGGGAACCTGTGGTCATCTGGAAGTTGGGGATCGTCCCAGGAATTCTGATTCCAGCAGTGCCCTGGGAGGCGCCTTCTTCGGAAGAACAGGCTTTGGAACTCACCAAAATAAGGAAACATCCAGCGAAGATGCTTAGGGCGCGTTTGGCCCAAACCAGGGGAGACGACATGGATCCCTCTCAACATGCCGGCGGTTTCTCTGGGTGCCGGTCCTCTACGTTGGCTCCTCCCAACCCTAGATCGTCTTTTTGATGTGCCCGCTTGAGTAAATTCTTCGTTTACGTTTGGCAGCACCACCACTTTGTGAAGTTGAGGATTTATATGTCCTATAAATGCCCAGGGACAGGGCTTTAGAGGATCAATACCAAACCTGGCCCGGAGCTCTTTCTGGCCCACTTCTGGGATAGTTGACGGCACGGGTGAGGCCGCAGGCAATTGTGGAAAGGACCACGCTACCCACGTCGTGGTGTCGCAAGGGGTGGATGAACGACTTCTCTGCAGCAACCTCAGGTTTCCTGGCGTTCTACCGATGGGCTACTTCCAGCCCTGGGTAGCATTTCCACGGAGGCTCAAGTGATTCCGACGATGTTGGCTCTCATAGTGCTCCCCTTTGCCCTGATTGTGCGTAGTCACTTTGGCTGACGGTGAAACCCCATCTTCCAATCGTCCTGTAACGAGCGAGCCTACCGCGTTGGCCTGTGCCGCTACCGTATCGTCGCCGAACTCATCGAACGTCCATCGGACGTTGGTGAACTTGCGTCTCGGCTCCGGCAAATCGCCGCACGCTCTCACGCCTTCGTCGGTCACGAGGAACCTATTCGTGTGTCCGAGCGAACGCTTGAACGTTGGTACGCGAAGGCAAAGAACGCGCCGAGGCCCGGCGAAGCCCTCATTGCCAAGCAAGCCTTCGAAGCCCTTGCGTCCGTCCGAACGTTCCTCATGCATTTCGTGGCCGACGCAACCACGAGGCAAGTGGACGATTGCTCCGTCCGCGTCATTGAAGATCACATGCGCATCCGCTACGAGGTGCAGCGTGCCGAGGAGGCAGGCTTGACGGAGCGCCATGTGCGCACAGGTCTGCAGGCCACAGTGTTCGTCGCCACGAACGCCGCGGGCGTGACCTACCGCATGTTCCTCATCGGACGCGCCCACCAGGGTGAGCGTGAGTACGAGCTTGCCGCGATTCGAGAGTCTGATGAGCCCCTGACGCGCGTGTCGGACGCGGCCTCCAAGGCCGATGCTCTCAAGGCTTTCCCCGCGGCAGGGAAACACGGATTCGTTCCGCAAGGAAACACGAAAAAGGGGCGGATCGAGGAGAAGAACGTCACCCAAGCCTACTGCCTCGAGCACCTGCGCCAGACCCTCGAGAAGGCGGCCCCGGGGTTCGCGCACGAGATGCCCTATCTGATGGATCGTCTCGTGGGCATCTTCGAGCACGACGCGCACGCGAAACGCGAAGGGCTCGACGCCGCCGCCAGACTCGCCTGGCACCAGGAGCACTCGCAGCCCCTGTTCGAGGAGATGCTCGCCTACGCCAGGGCCGAACTCGCAAGCAATCCCAAGGCCGAACCCAACGGGGACTACAGGCGCTCCTTGAACTACCTCATTGGTAACGCCGAGGGCCTTGGTGCCTTCTTGCGCGTGGCCGGCGTTCCGCTCACCACCACCGACGCCGAACAGGGTGCCAAGTTCACAAAGAAGCACCACCACAACTCGCTCTCGTTCCAGACTCGCCATGGGTCCGAGGTCGGAGCGTTCTTCATGAGCCTCATCGCCTCGTGCATCGGACTTGGCGTGAACCCGCTCGCCTACCTCACCACCGTGTTGCGCTGGCGCTCCGTGATTACCGATGAGAACGCTGGCGATTGCATGCCCGATACCTTCGAGCGCGGCCTTTCGGCCGCCGAGAAGGCCGCACCCGTGGACGAAAAGGGATACGTGGTCTGCCCGACCCGAAAACGCGCAGCTGAGCCTCATGCGACGCCTCTGAGCCCCTTCTCGGGCTCACCACCCGCCAGCCCTACTCTACAATCTGTCGTCCACTGACCCACGCCAGGCGCGAGGGACAGCCCGTTCACGCGTATGCGCGTGAGCGGGTATACGTCATCCCCACGCAGGCCTCACCCCTTAGCCATGGGAACTTACGCCGTGGCGCGCTTTCCTGACTCGACCGCGGCAGGGCTCAAGGCTCAACTTTGAGCCATGAAAGGGCGAGGCCCGGAGTGCTGTGGAGACACTCCGGGCTTCTCGACATAGGCGAGGCGCTCCTTCCGCGCTGAGGGTGCAGAGCTCTCGGCGCGGCGGAAACCCCACGCTACGGGCAAGAAGCTGTCGTTCATTCTCATCCGCTTCTTAGCCCACCAGTTCGTCAGCACCCGCCGTCGCGGGGCGTTTCGCTGGCGTTGGTGGGCCGCGAGCTCGGAGGATTGCGACCGGATTCGCGCGTGGCGCGTGCGGTCGTCCCCGGAATGGGCATGCGCGAGGTGGCATCCGATTGGTCGGTGTTGGAAGGTCCAAACCCGAGGACGGGAAGACCACCAAAAGCGAAGACACTGCCAATGTGTCCGTCAAGAGCGAGGTTCTTATTCGTCTGTGCACCCGGATGGGTCATGAGGACATTGCCGTCCTTGAAGGAGAACTGAATGCCCTTCAGGGGCTCAGGAATCTTGGAGGCGAAAGGAAACAGAGCACGGAAGCTCACCTTGCCGGGCTCGTACTTGGTTCCTTCGAGGTGGTTCGAAAGGATCGACACGAGGTCCTGGCGCCGCGAGAACTCTTTTCGGAATTCATAGTAGGACTCAATGGCGGGGGCGAAGTAGGTCTTTATCCCTTCGACAAACGCCTCATCGGTCTTCTTTCGGAGCGCGCGCTTTGCCGTCAACTGGTCCGCGGAAGAAAAGGCCATTTCGTAACTGGAAATCCAAGTGGGGCGATAAAGCTTGAGGAACGACAGAGTGAACGCCTTACGCTGTTCGAGCGTCGTTCCGAAGCAGGGGTCTTCCTCGACTGCGTCTTTGCAGGCGAGCAAGGTTAGCCCGATTATGGAGTGGAGTAACTCGTCGTATGACTTCGCGTACCCGGATAGGTTTGCATTGTAGTCTTCAATGCGTTTTCCAAGGCCGGGAACGGCAGAGTCGAGAATGGCTACGCTGGTTTTTTCAAAGGCAAGGCTTGCGGACGCGAGATTCTCGAACGTGCTCTTATTCTCCGGGCTGAGTTCGACCTCGATGGAGTCATGCCTGTGGCCGATGAACCAGAAGCAGTTTTCGGGAACCGGTGTCGCCTTGTTGTTCTCCGCGCACTGAGCAGCCAAAAAGGAAACTTCTTCCTGGCTGTTGTACTCCCAGCCTCTGTAATCTTGAGTGTAGTACCCTTGCGTTCCAAGGCCGTCGATCGTTGACGCATCAACAGCGCGCGCGCGGACCTTCTCAGGGAGCGGTGCTATGAGAGCAAAAAATGAGGGTACCGCAAGAACCCGCGCGTCCTTCACCTTGAACTCTTGGTACTCGTTCCTGCCAGGGAGTGAGAGGAGTACTCTCTGGTTAACCGCGCTCCAGACAAACGGGCGCAAGCAACTTTCTGCGCTTGTGACTTCAAAGTAGGCTTTCCCTTCGCGCAAGTGGGGAATGAGGAGAGCCGAGCACTTTTGGTCCGCTGTCACGCTCTTTGAAAGGTCGCCTGTGGCGACGAAAGTTTCGAGACCAATCTCATCGTAGACCAGAAACCCACCGGGAAGGTGGGAGAGCGTTCCTGCGGACGAATCGTTTGCAAGCATGACCTGCTTGGGAGCGTCGCTGCCTGTGCGCGCGCAGTCCCCACTTTTCAGCGCGGGGTTGCCGCAGGCGACCAAGGTGAGGACTAGGGCTGCGGATGAAAAAGTAAACTTCATGGTTGGGCTCCTGCCGACGCAGACTTAAGCGCGTCGAGGATATCGTTCTTGATGCGTCCTAGAACGAGGCCGTAGCCCAAGCCGGCTTTCCTGCCAAGGTGAATTGCGAATGGTTTGGAATCTTTGGACGTAAGTAAAGCTCCGCTCGTGGCGGGAAGAGTCGGACACTCGTAGGCCACGAGTCCGCCGAGGTTGTAGCGCAGTGGCATGCACACAGTTGGGTTTCCGCTGAGAACGGTCAACGCAAGAGGAAAGGGCGGCTGGACAACTTCAGGAAGCACAAATGACGCTGGGTCGGAACTCTCAGACGTTCGTTCCTCAAGAACTCTCACAATTATGACCCCTTCGACCTCTTCCGATGGGGCGGGGATCACGCCAACGATCCGGGCGCTGACGTTTTTTCCATTCGATGCGATCTCGAACTCGTCGTTTCTTTTTGTGAACGGAAGGCAATGAACTGGAGAGATGAACGTGTCACTCGTCACATACAGGCCGTGGCACCGGCCCTACGATTGAGCCTGCGTGAAGGCAAGGACGCTCGACTGAAAAAGTGGAGAGGTGGTTGTTCGCGGAACATTTTCAGCGACATCCGACGGCCTAGTGGTACCTCGCGACGCGGCCTCGGGGACGGAGTCGGCACCGCCTGATCGACCCTCACCGCAGGCCACGATGAGCCAGGCAGTCACCACCGCAAATGTGAGCTTGTAAATGCGAAAACGTTTACTCACTAGGTGCCTGGGTGCCGGGATCGCGATTGCTGACCCCTCTGCCACAGCGGGCAACTGGGTCGGCTCCAAGGAAAGCTTCGCAGCCCGGTAAGGAAACAAAGTCATTTGTTGGTCTGCCGTTGGGGCAGCAGTTTCGCGAGCACTGCCGTTCACCAGGCTTGTCACATTCAATCTGCTCACGCGGCGGAACTGGAATCTTCGGTTTTGACTCCTGCGCACTCTCGCTGCCAGTCCCTTGGGTCGACCCCGAGGAATCGTCCGAACGCTTACGTTGTCCCCAAGGTGGCGGTCACAAGAACACCCAGGACTGCGATGAGCCTCATTGCTGGCCTCTCTCACGCGGATCAGGATTGGCTGCCATCAGCCTTGGGCGTTTTCCGCTGCTGTGCGCCCCTCTAAGTTCCGCAAAGCATCCCCATCTTATCGGGATGCTTGTGAGCGTACTTTAGAGGAAACATCAAGACGCGCAGTCGACTGAGGCTACCGGATTTATATCACTTAGAGCTGAAGCGTCAGGCTCAATGATCGCTGTTCGGCTATGTCAGTGCGCTTTTGGCGCGTCGAGTTCAGGTCGCTCCAAGAATGGCGCTCGTGATGTCCTCTCGGTGCGTGATTTGGCAGGCTCCATCTCGAGAGAAACAGAACCTTACGGCACGCATGCGCTTGTCCTCGACGAGGGCACCGCGGTCGAAAAGGCTCAGATTTACCCCATTTGCGTCGCGTACCGACAGACTCAAAAGGCCCTGCCTGCGCGCCGCCCACAACTGTCGTCCAAGTTCGTTGCAGTGCGCATAGTCGTCGGAACCCAGAATGCTGGCGAAGCTCGCGTAGCAAGGCCGCAGATCGCAGAGATTCGAAGCGCTGATATGCGCGAGGTAGACGGCGCGGTGGCGCGCAATTTGCTGCGTTTGAGGGTGCAGCGAGAACAGCCTGCGCGCCTCTTTCTCCAAATGGTAGTGAACTTCCCGCAAAGACGTTTTCTCGCTCAGCGCGCCGTACCACACACCGTAGTCAGCACCATCTCCCCACCGACCAGGTCTCCAAGGAGGATCCGGCCAGGAAGTCGTAAAAGGCACCTCGTCGGGAACGTAGACAAACGGTCTGTCGAGGCCGCTCCTCGCGCGTCTCTGGGGTGCGGGCCGCGAGGCCTCCACCAGTGCTTGAATCGCTCCTGCAGAGGAGGGCCCCACAAGGTCGTCATAGAGGTCCTGCGTAGGGTCGCAGGTGTAGATGTTGCGCCAAGCCTTGCCGTCGTGTGCAGTTTGCACCGCGTGATGAAGAACCTCAGAAAGGTCCACTGACACGCTCGCGATCCATCCTGCCCCGAAGGTCAGCCAAGGCGAACTCACGGAGAGCGGGGCTTTGTTCCCGGACATACTGGAGCGGTGTTTTATCACCCAGCTCGGGGAGTGGCGTCTTCATCCAACCGTAAACGATTTCTCTATTCTCCGGATAGAGGATGCGCAGGCTCTTGTGAATTCCAAGCAAGTGCGACACGCGCACGAGCGACTCGGGCGGAATCTCTTGCTTCCGCTCCAAGTCGCCAAGTCTTCCTCGATTCTTCTCAGATATACCGAGCAGCATTCCGGCCTCGGCCTGGGTCAGCCCATAGTGTGAAGCCATGTTCCAAAAGGCTTCCCCAGCCGCATTGAGGAGTTCATTTTCGCTGTAGGGCTTGGTGCGTGGCACGGTGCTCATGATGCCCTCCTGGGGTCCGCTATCGAACATATCGGACGAAATCATAGAATAATCAATGAATATCAGGTTGGTTTGATGTCACTATTCGGACATCGGGTGCAATGTCCTGAAAACTCAAGCCAACACGCCGTAACACTCCTGCGCCAAGTGTCGGAACTCAGCAGAGAGACGGGGTTCGGCCACGACTCTGCGCCAATACTCCCGAGCCGCTTCGAGGACACTGTTCCACAGCGCTTTATCCGCAGGCAGGGCAATGGGCGGTTGAAAGCTTGTTGCAGAGAGAGGCGAGGCGTGTCCGAGTCTCGGCCGGAAAAGCATGGGAGCCGTGTCGTAGGCCGGCGTCAGCCCGACCGGAGCGAAGTTCTCGACAAAGAATGAGAGATTGTGCCTGTGCATGTCGTCGTTGGCCGTGAGCTCGCCAAAGCGCTGCCGCCATCGCGCCTCCTCGACCGCGGCCAGTGGAATGATGCTGGCCGCGTGGAGTGCCTGAGTCGATTCGATCCAGTCTCCGAGGCAGCCGCAGTGAGCGTCGTCGAGTGCCGCCAGGGAAACGACGCCGCGTCGTCCGTTGGTGGGAAGTCTATCGAAGCGTTCAACCTCCAAAAGGACGCGGTCGTCATGTTCATGCAGCGTCGACATCGCAGCGGGTTTGCCGAAGTCTCTCAGCGTATCGAGGGCGACGTGCTCGCAGATGAGAATGTCGGCCCACCTGCGACCAACCTCGGAGGAACGGGGCGGTGAAAACTTAACGAGAACCGGAGTCCGCGAAGGGGTCAAGGTGGCAAGAAACTTCGGCTGTTCGCCGCCTGCAGTGGAACCCAGTTCCCCGTGGAGGGCTACGTCACGCGAAATTGCGGCGTAACTTTCGAGTTTGCTCTGTTCCGGTACGCTATCGCGTGGGAGAGCGTTGCGCGCGAGTGCCAGCTTCAACGCGCGCTCTCCGAACACAAGTGACCCTAGGTTGTCCGCCCCGAACTTAGCGAGAAACCGAAGGCAGTGGTCGGCGTTCCAAAGTCGAACGTCCTTTGGGGCTTCGAGGTCGGGATGTCGAAGTGGCACAAGGGCCCCTAGATACCCCGAAGGTCTCAAGTCGTCCATGAACCAAGGGAGGTCGCGAGAGAAGGTTGCTTCGTTTTGGTGTTCGTCGGCAAAGAACCAAAAGCCTTCGGGCGCGAGAGCGACGAGTGTTCCGCAGCTGATAGGCTCGCCATTGGCTTGAATGTCGAAGAGGGCGATTTCGTCGCCGACTCCTTCGATTCTTCGCCGAAGGGCGTAGGTGGTTCGACTTCCCCGACCGCTGCGAACGACACTTCGGCCCAACAGCGCAATAGCGCGCGACAGTGTGGGTTGCGATGCACCTGTCTGCGCCAAGAGAGCCGAGGCCCGGCTTGGCCCCGCGCGCGTCAAGAGGAAGGACACGTTTTGGGCCACGGTGCTCGCAGTGGGCACGCTCACCTCTTGAGGTAGGGTCTAGAATAGAGGTTTTTTAGGCAGAAAGAAGAAATAAGTATATATATCAGATTTATAAGTGAGGATCTGGATCTCTCAAGAATAGAGTCTGAATAGAGATTAGGTCAAGGTGCGTCTCCCCCTACCCGGTACTGCTCGTGACACGGCCCAGGTTGGAGGCGCTAGATTGATTTTGCGCCACACAGGTGACTGTGGAATGCCAAATAGTATGAATTGGCAGGCTATTGCGACTTTAAGTTGTGCCCTAAAGGACTCTCAAGTAGTATCCGATACTGTTTAGGAGGCGGGATGCAACGGCTGTTTGTTGCCTTGAAGAGCTTCTGGTCCGATTGGGCTCGGCTTGGCTTCCTGGACGAAGACCTCTCGGACCTTGAAGAGGAGCTGCTTCACAACCCTGATGCTGGCAATCTTTTGCGGGAAACGGGAGGAGTGCGAAAGATCCGATTCGCAAAAGACGGTGGTGGAAAAAGCGGCGGAGTCCGCGTCTTCTATCTTGATTTTCCAGAGCACAGGAAACTGTACTTCCTAGCGGTCATTTCAAAAACAGAGAATGCCAACCTCTCAAAATCCGAACGCAACGAGCTGGCCGCAATTGTCCGAGCCCTGAAAGGAACACAACGAAATGAGCTTGTTCAAAAAACTCCAAAAAGGCCTCGGTGAAGCTCTCGAATTCGAGCGCGGCGATGAGAGCGTGGCTGTCCGTGTGCGCTCGAAAGCACGAGAAATCGCCCCCATCGAGCAGTTTACGCCCCGCGAGATTCGGTCTTTGCGCGTGAGCCTCAAAATGAGCCAACATGACTTCGCAAAGCTCTTGGGTGTTTCTAGCGAAACACTCGCGAAATGGGAGCAGGGCGTGAACGCTCCTGCAGGCAGTTCCTCGCGCCTTCTCCAGATCCTCAAAAAAGACCCCAACCTTGTTACCGAGCTCGGACTGGCGTCAGGACTTTGAGTTCGCGGACCCAGGGAGGCAGCATTGTCCTGAACGCAAAGAACCTTTTTCCTTCGGACAGGTGGCCTCGGGCCCTCGCAGCCACAGGTGAACCGCAGACTCTCGAAGAACTCGGCCTGTGGTTGCCGGGTTCCCTTTGTGCTTTCGTGCGGTAGGGTGGTTGTCTTGAATCCGCAGGTCTGATGCGGGAAACTGGCCTAAATCCGCAGGAGCGCGGCGAAGAACTTGGGTGGTGCTGCAATGGTTCATTATCAAAGGATTTTTTCCATTGCCGGAGCCTGCGAACACAAAAGCGTGCTGCTTCTGGGGCCCCGCCGCACCGGCAAGTCGTGGCTCCTCCGCAACGATTTGCCCGAACACCTCAGGCTCAACCTCCTTCATTCGGATACTTTCCTTCGCCTCTCTCAGCGGCCGAGTCTGCTCAGGGAAGTGGCCACAGAAACGACAAAGCTCATTTCCATCGACGAGATCCAAAGGGTCCCTTCGTTGATGGACGAAGTCCATTCACTCATCGAAGAGCGTCCGGACCTGAGATTCGTGCTTACCGGCAGCAGCGCTCGAAAACTCCGGCGCCAGCACACGTCCCTGATGGCGGGCCGCGCGAGGACGCATCATCTGTTTCCATTGGTGACGCCGGAAATTCCCACGGACCTCTGGACACTCGAACATCGCCTCAAATTCGGAAGCCTCCCTGCGGTCGTGCGTTCCCCTGATCCCTTGGAAGAGCTCAAGGACTATGCTGGCGATTATTTGCGCGAAGAAATAGCCGCGGAGGGTTATGCCCGAAACCTCGACGCGTTCGCTCGATTCCTCCCCATCGCGGCCACGTGTCAGGCGGCCGAGGTGAACTTCGAGAGAGTCGCCTCGGACTGCCAAGTTCCTGCGCGGACCGTGCGCGAATACTTCCACATCCTCGAAGACACCCTGATTGGAACGCTGTTGAAACCCTTCTCGGGCACAACTCGACGCAAGGCCGTCTCACGTTCCAAGTTCTTCCTGTTCGACGTTGGGGTCCACAATGCTCTCACGGGCACCGGATTCGGGGAACGGGTTGATGCCTTGCTGGGGACTCAAATGGAGTCCATCGTCTTTCAGGAGTTGAAGGCGGCTCTTAGCTACGCTCGCGACGACAGGCCACTGACATACTGGCGTACCCAAGGGGGAGGATTCGAGGTCGACTTCGTCATTGGCGACGACGTCGCTATCGAGGTGAAGTCAACCCGTTCTTCCGTCGATTCAGACTTGAAGGGGTTGCGTGCGCTTGGCGAGGAATGCCCCATGCGCAGAAGGCTTCTCGTTTCGAGAGACCCGTTGCGCCGCGTGTCGTCGGATGGAATAGAATGGATCCCCTTTGGCGACTTCACGACGGAGCTCTGGCAGGGAGGACTGTGAGCCCCGCCCCTTCACGACCGCCTGGCGGCTTGCTAATCTTTGGGGTCAACGCCTCACACCCCCGCGCGCACAGTGCTCACCGAAGGAATGCCCCACCATGCAGGTTCCCTTCTTCACAACCAAACACCAGGATGCCCGCTATGGGCGCGAGCTGCGCGCCGCCATGGCCGCGGTCGTCGAGAGCGGTTCGTTCATTCTGGGCGAGCAAGTGAAGCTCTTCGAGAAGCGCCTGGCGGCTTACTGTGGCGTCAAGCACGCCATTGGCGTGGCCAACGGGTCCGACGCCCTGTTCCTCGTGGCTCAGGCCGCGCACCTGCCGGCTGGCTCGGAAGTGCTCACGACGCCCTACACGTTCTTCGCCTCGGCGGCGTGTGTCGTGCGCAACGGCCTCAAGCCCGTGTTCGTCGACGTCGACCCCGCCACCTACCACATGGACGTCAGCGCGCTCGAGCGCAAAGTCACCAAGAACACCAAAGCCATCCTGCCCATCGACCTCTTTTCGCACACGGCCGACAACACAGCACTCAAGGCCTTTGCCGACGCGCACGGGCTCACGTTCCTCGAAGACTCCGCAGAAGCCTTCGGCATGAAGTGGAATGGCGCCCATGCGGGAGCTACGGCCAAGGCCGGGGTGTTGAGCTTCTTCCCCACGAAAACCCTGGGCTGCTTTGGCGATGGCGGGGCTATTCTCACCAACGACGACGCCCTCGCGGCCGAGTGCCGCATCGCGCGCGTGCACGGCGCGGCGAAGAAGTACTTCCACACCATGGTGGGCATCAACTCGCGCCTCGACGAGCTGCAGGCGGCCATACTCAACGTGAAGCTCGATCACGTCGACGCCGAAATCGCCGAACGCGCGACCATGGTGTCCAAGTACCGCGAGGGCCTCAGTGGCCTCGCGCAGGTGGTGCAGCCCAAGGTTCCGGCCCAGGCGAGCCCGGTTTGGTACGTGTTCGCGCCGGTGTTCGAAAAGCGCGAGGCCCTCGCTGCCGCGCTCGCACAAAAGGGCATCGGCACTTCGGTGTATTGGCCCAAGCCTCTCCACCTGCAGGAGTGTTTCGCGGACTTGGGCCACCGCGCTGGCGACTTCCCCGTGTCGGAACGCCTGTGCGAGAGCACGCTGGCGTTGCCGATTTTCGTAGGCATGTCCGATGGCGAAATCGCGTATGTTTGCGATGCCGTGAAGGCCTTCTATTCCGGCCGCTGAGGCCTGCCGATGCGGGACGGGAGACGACGATGGATGCGGGCTTCTGGCTTTCGAGCGGCGTCCTCGCGGCTCTCACCGCGGCCAGCGTGGCTGTTTCGTCGTATTTCGTGTGGCGTGCCACGGGGCGGGGCCCCGTGTGGCGCCCCGACATGCTCCGCGTGTCCTTCGGACTTCACCTCCTTTTGCAGAGCGCGGTTTGTGCTCTCCTGGTGGGCCTGGGCCATACGAAGCACTACCTGCTCGTCAATGTGTCCCCGTCCAGTTTGGCCATGGGAGTCCTGGTCATCAACTGGGCCATGATCGGTTTCGGTTTGGGAGCGTGGGCCGCACGTGGAGCCTTCTCGCGCGTGTTTCCTTCGGCCTTCGCTCGCTCCTCGAGAGCTCTCTCGTACCCCGAAATCCAGCCGGCATCGCCGCAGGCGTCGGAGCGCGAATTCCTCGTGCTCGCGGGATTCGGGGTGCTGTGCTTAGCGTCGCTCGTTTATTCTCTCGCGCACACGGAACGCATCGCCCTCTTCGAGCTCCTGCGCGGCGCCTCGCGCGAAGACGTGCTTCGCGCCCGCATCGAGTCGCGCTTTTCTTTCGGCGGCATCGCATACGTGCGCAACATCTTCACCTTCCTCCTGCTCCCCTTCGTGAGCTGCGTCGCATTCGCGTATCTTCGCGTGCGTTCGGGATCCCGTTGGGTAGCGCTCAACGTCGTGCTCTTCGTTGCCAGTGTCTTGGCGCTCGCGTACGACACGCAAAAAGCGCCCGTGTTGGCCTATGTCGCGAGCCTCGGCCTGGCGCGCGTGCTTCAAGGACCGCCGGTGCGGGTTTGGAAGGCCCTATTGGCGGGTGCTGCCTTCATGGCGCTCATCGTAGGAGTCTATGCCGCCGTTGTGCAATCCGACCCGGCCTCCTCCCTTTTTGTTCCGACGCAAGGCCTACCCGGCAGGGTTTTCTACACCCAGGCCGCGGGCGTATTCTTGTCGCTCGACGTGTTCCCCGAGAAGCATCCCTTCATCGGCTGGAGTTCCCTCTCGGGATTCCTGTCGTCGCTCCTGGGGCAAGAGTCCATGGAGCGATCCGCGCGTGTCCTCATGCGCCTGGTGAACCCCACTGCTGTGGAGCAAGGAACCGCGGGCGTCATCAATTCCCTGTTCGTGGCCGAGGCCTACGCCAATTTTGGGTGGAAGGGGGTCGCGCTCGCGCCCCTTTGGGTCGGGTTCCTCACGGGCTCGCTCCTCTATGTGCTCCTCGCGCAAACGCTCACGCCCATCGTCGTCGCCTTTTTTGCCTTTGCCGCATTGCGATGGCCGCTAACGGGTGGCTTCAATGATTTCCTCTACAGTCCGACGTTTGCCATTCTGCTCGTCGTGACGCTCGTTCTTCCCTATGGCCTGCGGGGGCGTAGGTGAGTTCGACTGTCCGCGCGAAGCTCGATGCGCTCTACCGGCGCGTCCTTCCGCGAGAAGGGTTTCGTCGCGATGCCGCCATCCTCGGCTTAGGCACAATCGCGGCGCAAGTCGTTGGCGTGGCCGCGTCTCCGCTCATTGCGCGCCTCTATGGTCCGTCGCACATGGGGCTCTACACCGTCGCTTATGCGGCCGCCTCCCTCTTCGCGGGGTTCTCCACGTTCCGTTTTGAAGTCCGCATTCCGGCCGCCAAAGACGACGACGCCGCGAGAGAACTTCTTTCGGCGGCCTGTCTTTGTCCTTTTCTCCTCGCCCCGATCTTCTTTGCGGCGGTGGCGTTCGTGCCGGCGTTGCGTTCGGGGCTAGGGTTACTCGAAGCGTCGTTGTTGGACATTTTCATCGCGGCGTTGTTTGGCGTCGTCTACTCCACCAACGGCGCTTTAACGATGTTCCTTGGCCGTCGGGGAGCGATGGCCGACGTCGCCAAGAGTCGAACGCTGCAAATGACGGCCAGCGTCGCCTTTCAAATTGGAGCGGGATTCCTTTGGCCTAGCGCCACGGCGCTCGTGGCATCGGCGCTCGCCGCGCAGCTCTTCGCCAATCGGTACCTCGCCCGTTCCCTGCACGCCCAGGGCGACCAAGTCGCCTTCTCGCTGGCGTCTTTGCGCGCGGCCCTTGCCCGCATCCCTGTTCTCACGCGGCAGTCGTGGCAGTACGTTGTTTCCTTCGGCATAGGGGCCGTGGCCTATCAATTGCCCGTCATCACGATCGGGTCCGCGTTCGGCGCCGACTCTGCCGGCCAATACGGGCTGGCGCAGCGCATCACGGGCCTTCCCGTCATGCTTCTCTCGCAATCCCTGGGAGAGGCTTTTCGCATGCGCGCCGCCCGCATCCTGAACGCGGGCGAATCGTCGCAGGGCCTCCAGCTCAAGGTGGGCTTAGGGGTCGCTGCCGTCATGGCGCCAGTGGCGCTCGCTTTCGCGCTGTTTGGCGAGCGCGCCTTCGTGTTCGTCTTCGGACCCCAATGGGCGACGGGGGGCACAATTGCCTCCTACATGCTCGCCGCTTCTGTCATCACTTTGGGCGCATCCATCACCGACAAGGTTTCGGTTCTGGTCAACGCAAGGCGGTACAATCTCGCGTGGCAGAGCTCCCGCCTCGCCTACACGCTTGTCCTGTGGGCAATGGCGGTTGGGGGCTCCCTCGACCTCCTGGGCTATACGAAGTGGCTCATGATTTGCTATGGTGCGTTCTATATCGTTGATTTCGCCATGTGCCTCCGTTTCGGCCGCTCCCAGCGGCCCACTTGAGGGTTCCCCATCATGTCTTCTTCCCTCGCTGACTCCCTTCTCCAGAAAATCGAACGCAAGGAGGCCAAGGTCGGAATCCTTGGCCTCGGCTACGTGGGTCTTCCCCTTGCGGTGCAGTTCGCCAAAGCCGGCGTTCCCACCCTGGGCTTCGAAAAAGACGTGCCGCGTGCGGGTAAGGTGAACGCCGCGCAGAACTACATCGGCGACGTCGAAGACGCCGATCTCAAGGCCGTCACGGCGAACAAAACCCTCGAGGCGACCACCAATTTCGCACGCCTCAAGGAATGCGACGCCATCATCATTTGCGTGCCCACGCCGCTCGACAAATTCAAGAAGCCCGACATGGCCTACATCGAGGCCGCGAGCATCGACATCGGCCGCAACATGAAGCCCGGGACGTTCATCGCGCTCGAGAGCACCACCTACCCCACCACCACGGAGGATTTCATCCTTCCCATCGTGGAGCGTGAGAGCAAGTTGAAGGCCGGCAGCGATTTCTGGCTGTGCTTCTCGGCCGAGCGCGTCGACCCAGGGAATAAAGACTACAAAACCCACAACACGCCCAAGGTCGTGGGTGGCATGGGGCCGGACGCTCAGCGCATCGCTCTTGCTCTTTACTCCAAGGCCATCTCGAGTCTCCACCCGGTGAGTTCGCCCAAGGTGGCCGAGATGACGAAGATTCTCGAAAACACCTACCGGCTCATCAATATCTCGATGATCAACGAGCTCGCGCTTCTGTGCGGCAAAATGGGCATCGACATTTGGGAAGTCATCGACGCCGCCAAAACCAAGCCCTACGGATTCCAGGCATTTTACCCTGGCCCAGGCATTGGCGGCCACTGCATACCGCTCGACCCTTTTTACCTCGAGCACATCGCCAAGAACTACAATTTTGACCTCACCATGATCAACACGGCCGGGCACATCGATAACCTCATGCCGCACCGCATGGTCATCAAAATCTCTTCTGCGCTCAACAGGCAGAAAAAAGCCATCAACGGCTCCAACGTTCTGTTCCTCGGAGTCGCCTACAAGGCCGACATCGACGATATGCGTGAGTCGCCCGCGTTGCGCATCATCGACGAAATCTCGGCCAAGGGAGGCGTGGTGAGCTACCACGATCCCCACGTCCCCACCTTCCGC
This sequence comes from Silvanigrellaceae bacterium, assembly GCA_044356935.1. Classification (GTDB taxonomy): domain Bacteria; phylum Bdellovibrionota_B; class Oligoflexia; order Silvanigrellales; family Silvanigrellaceae; genus JADCJN01. The sequence goes on from JBIKVI010000045.1 coordinate 19,255, forward strand.
ATGGATCATGGGCATGGTCGCTCCATGGAGTCGGTGCCCCTCACGGAGGCCACGCTCAAAGCCGCCGATTGCGTCGTGGTCACCACCCGGCACACCAGCGTCGACTACGCCCTCGTAGCCAAGCACGCCAAGTGCATTGTGGACCTTCGCAACGCCTACGACCGCCGCGACGGGACGCTCGAGTCCGTCTCCAAGCTCTGAGAGCGCGAGGTCCGATCGTCTGCCATGAAATGCATTGTGCACATACCCTACTCACTCGAAGGCGCGCGCGTCAGCGCGACCTACCTTCGGCCGCGACATATGGCCAAGGCTTTCGCCGCCATCGGGTATGACGTTTCCTTTGTTTCTGGTGATTCCAAAGCGCGCAGGGTCCAGCTGAACGATCTGCGCGCTCGGCTCGATGACGGCGAGATTTTCGACTTCTGCTATTTCGAGACGTGCACGTCGCCAACCCTGCTCACCGACAGCGACCACCTCCCGAGAGATCCTTTTCTTGACTACGGATTTCTCGCAGCGCTCAAGCGAAGGGGTGTTCCTGTTGGCGTGTTTTTGCGGGATATGCACTGGCGCTTTTCCCAGTACCGAAACAACGTCACTTTCTCGAAGCGTCTCGTAGCGACGTTGTTCTATCATTACGACC
>JBIKVI010000001.1:0-57086 GCA_044356935.1 Silvanigrellaceae bacterium
CGAGAGGACAACCTCATAGCCGTACTGGACGTTCAAGAGCCGTCCTTTCCCCTTATGTGTCGTCAGGGGAACGATTTGGACGACGCGCCCAGCGCCAAGCACCCCCACCACTATGGCGGGCCTGACCTTCGTGTCCTCGGAGCGGAAGCATGCAAGTCCCCGGAAGCACGCCCCACCAAACCGCCCAAAAACTACGCACAAACCTCTCCTCACCCCGCACTTTGAGTTCCCGCCGCAGAAAGATTACTGTCGCAGAGGACGATCCCCGCAATTCAAGTGAACTCCCGCCTTACGGACGGTTGAACTGTGCTGAGTCTTCAACTCGTGCTCGCCTTCACGGCCTCGCTCGTGTGTTCGTTGGCGCTCATGCCCATCGTTCTCAGGTTCGCACGTGCGCTGAATTTGTACGATGTGCCCGATGCCGTCGGAGCCGGAGTTGGGACAGGAGCTGGAGCCGGCGCACCTCCTGGGGCAGGCCTGCCGAGCGAACCTGCCGGGCTCAACCCACCGCCCCTTCGACTGCCTGGCGATGCTCCCGTGTCAGACCCGGCAAGGCGCATCCACACCCGCCCCATTCCCAGGCTCGGCGGCATTGCCATTGTGTGCGGGTTCTTCCTGGGGCTTCTGTTCTCCAACATTCCGCTAAACCTCGGCGGAGTGTTCGCCGCTTCTATCGTCATGTTCCTTACAGGCCTTACTGACGACGTTCGGCCCCTGCCGGCAAGGCTGCGTCTCGGCATCCAGGTGGCCGCCGCCTCCTTCGCCGTGTGGAGCGCGGGCCTCACCCTCACGGCCCTGCACCTCACCTCCACCACGAGCATCGCCCTGCCGCTGGGCGTTGGCGTGGCGTTGAGCCTGTTCGTTATCGTGGGCGCCATCAACGCCATCAACATGATTGACGGCCTCGACGGCCTAGCCGGCGGCGTGGTGCTCATCGGCATCCTGTTCCTGAGCTACCTGCACTTCCTCAACACAGGCGACCTGTATCTCCTGCTCGTGTTGTCGCTGCCCATGATTGGCGCCATCCTCGGCTTCCTCAAGTACAACACGCACCCGGCCTCGGTGTTCATGGGCGATGGCGGCAGCAATTGGCTCGGCTTCATGACCGGGGTGCTGTTCCTCATCGTGGCGCGAGGCAAGGCTCTGGCCCCGGTGGCGGGTGTTCCCTCCCTCGACGGCACGCCCGCACTCGAGCTCGTGGATGCCAGCGGAACCTTCCTGGTAAACGCGGTGCCCTTCGTCACAGTCATTCTCTGCCTGGCCGTGCCCGTGTTCGATACAGCCTGGGTCATCGTGAGCCGCATGCGCGCGGGGCTCTCCCCCATGGCGCCCGACAAGCGGCACTTCCATCACGGACTCATGAAGCTCGGCCTCTCGCACTCGCAGAGCGTGGCGGCAGTCTACTTCGTGGCGGTGGTGTTCGCTGTTATGGGCGTGCTGCCCGTGGCCTTCCCTTCGTACAAGCTCGCATGGGCCCCTTACGCGAGCGCGGCCTTTCTGTTCGTGGTCATGCCACTGGTGCTGCGACTCGACGAGGGCCTGCTTCTACGCCTGCGCACGCAACGCATGCTCTTCGCGTTCAACACCAACACAGGGCCCCAGCTCTCGCGCCTCATTCGCCTGTGGGAAACCTCGAACCGCTACATCATCTACGGCATCCTTTTGGCCACCCCCATTTTCGCCGGGGTGCCGCCGCGCATGTTGGGCTTCGTGGCCGTGCTCGTGCTCGCACTTCTGGTGGCGAGCATCCTCATTCCAAGGCGCAAGGTCGACTTCCTCGACAGCCTTGCCATTGCCACGGCTGCCACAGTGGTGCTCGTGGCCAACAACGCGAACTCCATTTTTATCACGTGGATGGGCGAGCGCGCCAACATCCAGTTCATTTACAACTACGTGTTCTTGTGGCTTGCAGTGAGCACGGCGCTGCTGGTGCTCGTCACCTTCCGCCGCCAGTACTTCGTTGTGACTCCCAGCGACTTCCTGATGGTAATTCTGCCTTTGGTTCTTCTGCTCGTGCCTGAGCCTTACCGATCCGAGTATCGGCTCAACATCATCGGACTGCGGAGCCTCGTGTTGTTCGCGGCCATTCGGACCATGCAGAAGCGCCACAAGGGGAACGTGTACCGGCTGAAGGTGCTTTCGAGCGGGGCTCTCTTGTATGTCATACTCGTTTCAATGTTCGGATTGAGGGTCATTTATTGACCCGATCATTCGATCAGCCGAAATCGTACGCAGGGCAATCGGAGCAACCGCGGACCTGCGCCTCTCGTTCTTTAGCAGTTCCTGACTTCCTCACCCTTTGACGCATGAATATCGCGTCTCGAATCCTAAACACGGGGCTCCAGAATGCCAGTCTCGACCATAAAGCGAGTCATCCAGCTCGAATTGAACGAAGTCTCCAAGGTTTTGCTCGACGAGCTCGTCGGAAACGGAGAGTTGCCGAATTTTCGACGCGTCGTTCAAGACTGGGAGTATGGCGAAACCGTAAGCGAATCGCGGTACGAATGGCTCGAGCCTTGGATTCAGTGGGTCACTGTCCACACCGGCAAGTCATACGAGGAACACCGCATCTCCCACCTGGGAGACAGCAACTTGTTATCTCATCCACAGATCTGGGAAACCCTCGAGGACAATGGCATCGAATCCTGCATCTTTGGATGCATGAATGCGCGACGGGGACGAGCAACCGGGGGGATGTTTTTACCGGACCCGTGGGCAAAGGTGAACGAAACCTACCCTGCGCACCTCGCCGCACTCTGGGAGTTCCTCAGTACGCGAGTCCAAGCTCATGCGACGCGAGGACCAAAGGTTCCTCTCAGAAAGGGTCTCGCTGCGTCCTTGCGCCTAGGTGTGCCGATTCCCTTTCTCGCGGCGGTCGCTTGCCAAATCGCCAGGCAGAAGATCGAACCTCACAGCGCGTGGAGGTTGGCGTCTCTTTTCGACGAGTACCTGGCGCACATGTTCACTTCTGTCGTGGAAAGATGCGACTACGGATTCAATGCACTCTTCCTGAATTGCGTCGCACACTACCAGCACCACTTCTGGAGAAGACGCCAGCCCTCTCACTTCGCACCGCATGTCGTTGCGCCCGACTGCGGTCCGAACGATGACCCCGTGCGCCACGGCCTGCGAGCCTACGACAGGATCCTGGGAAGGATTCTCCAGCCCCTGGATGGCCGCGACGACACCCTGGTCCTCATAGTAACTGGACTTTCGCAGGTACCTTACACCGAGGAGGAATCTCGGGGCGGTATGCATTACTATCGACTAAACGATCACAAACGTTTCGTTGAGAAACTGGGGTTGTCCGCATCCCGGGTGCACCCTCTCATGAGCCGTGACTGGCAAATAGGGGCGGATTCTCCCGCGGAAATGGCTGCCCTCATGGCCTCCCTCGCAGGGGTGACCGTCGATGGCGAGCCGCTCTTCCGCGTCCGTGAGGGCCAAACGGGCTATCTCTTCATAGAAACCTCGTGCACGAAAGCACTCCCTGCAACGTCCCTCATCCTTGACCGCTCAGGACGGACCATAGGTCGGTTCCACGACCTCGTATCCAGCACGGCGATAAAGTCGGGCGCGCACTCGACGACGGGAAGCGTGTGGGCTTCACGTCCTGGATTTCTTCCTAAACCTGGGCGCCCTTTTCCCCTTGGGCAAGTGCGAGACGTGCCCTTGAAGGCGCTCGGAGTGCTTCCACAGCGCGTCGAGATCAACCCAACCCGTGCTTCGAAAGATAGCGACAGTAGTTCGTCAACTGGATCCAAGCCATTCGAGGCGAGCGCTTCCACGCACGCCCCCAGTCATGGGTGACCCTCGCGGAGGCGACGATGTAGTTGAAACCCAGCGATTGCGCCCGGCGCGAAAGATCCGCGTCCTCGTAATAGAGGAAGAAATCCTCGTCGAATCCTCCAAGTTTTCGGTACTGCGCAATCCGTAAAGCAAAGAAACAACCGGAAACGAACTCCGTGCGGGTATAGCCGCTCCCTGGCGGCTGAATCTGCACTTCTGAAGCGACCTCGCCGAAAAGCCTCGATAACTGCCGAGCAATCCAGCGCCTCAAGGTGGGATGGCGACGGATGACCGGCTGAAGCGATCCATCGGAATTGAGCACCACCGGAGCAAGAACGACCGCGTCCGAACAGGCTCTGCCTGCGTTCACGAGCTCCCGGATACAATGCGCGTCTACTTCGACGTCAGGGTTGCAGCACACGTACCACTCGTGACCCCGTGCGAACTCACGAACGATTTCGTTGTGCGCCGCTCCGAATCCCGCGTTCGGCCGTCGCAGCCAGGACCACGCCCCATACCTGGTCGCCAGCGCGCCCATGGAAGCATTCTGAGCCTCACGCTTCGAATTGCACAGGAGGACGACGTCGACGGGGGTCAGCGATGCCTTCAGGGATTCGAGAAGCCGTTCAACCTTCGGGGGCGGCGTTTCGTGCACCACGATACCACACAGAACCTCGGACACTGCACTCACTCCCGCACCCAGTTTAAGCCGCCGGAACATTGAAAATCGACATGGATTGCACTAGGGTCGTGGGATTCAACCCACTATCAATGAGGGCTGGGATGGCAGCGGACGCGTGCGTAGCCGCTCCACCACACAGCACGGCATTCTATTCAGAGGATTACCCATGCGATCCGATAAAGGCAAGGCGCTCGTTACGGGAGCCGACGGATTCATAGGTAGCCACCTCGTGGAAACGCTCGTGCGCGAAGGTCGTAAAGTACGAGCTTTTGTCCAGTACAATTCTTTCAACAGCTGGGGGTGGCTCGACGACAGCCCCCTGGAAGTCAGGAATGCGATCGAGGTCGTCGCCGGTGACGTCAGGGACCCCTTCGTTGTTCACGAAGCCATGCAGGGCGTGGAGTCCGTCTTCCATCTAGCCGCGCTCATCGGCATCCCCTATTCTTATGTTGCACCCCAGAACTACGTCGAAACGAACATCACGGGCACGCTTAATGTCCTCCAGGCGGCGCGCACCCTCGGCAACGCGCGCGTGCTCGTAACTTCGACCTCGGAAGTCTATGGTACCGCGCTGAGCGTGCCCATCGACGAAACCCACCCCAGGCAACCTCAGTCGCCATACTCCGCCACTAAAATCGCCGCCGACTGTCTGGCGGAGTCATTTGTGCGTAGTTTCGGACTTCCTGTCACCATCGTGAGACCATTCAATACCTTCGGACCCCGGCAATCCGCGCGAGCGATCATCCCGACCATCATCGCGCAAGCCCTCTCTGGCAGAGAGGAAGTCAGCCTCGGTGCTCTCCATCCCACTCGCGATCTCGTGTTCGTCCGAGACACCGTAGAAGGCTTTCTCCGCATCGAGGATTGCGACTCACTCATCGGCGAGGACGTCAATATCGCCACCGAGTCGGAGATCGGCATGAGTGATCTCGCAGAGCGTATCCTTGAGATCGTGGAGGTGAAGGCGAGAATCGTTTCGAAGGGGGAACGCCTCCGTCCAGGGAAGAGCGAGGTCGAGCGCCTGCTCGGTAGCGCGAAGAAGCTCGCGCAGCACACGAAGTGGAAGCCCTCCACGACCCTCGACGATGGACTTCGCGCCACCATCGAGTGGTTCAGGAATCCCGCGAATCTCTCCAAGTACAAGTCCGACCGATACAATGTCTGAGGGAGTTATGGAAATCGACGATTTCGTGGGCTTTGTGCGCTCGCTGTATCCCGGACTCGCTTCCATCCCCCTCCATCAGCCGACGTTTGGCGAAAGCGAAAAGCGCTACGTCGCGGACTGCATCGATTCCACATTCGTCTCCTCGGTTGGAAAATACGTGACGCAATTCGAAGGAATGCTCGCCGCCTTCACGGGTGCGTCGCATGCCGTGGCCGTGTCCAACGGCACATCGGGTCTGCATCTCGCACTCCACGCGCTGGGGGTTGGTCCGGGCGACCAAGTGTTGACACAGGCACTCACGTTCGTGGCGACATGCAATGCCATTCGCCTTTGCGGAGCCAACCCGGTCTTTGTCGACGTGGATCGAAACACCCTTGGAATGCATCCGGCTCGACTCGAAGAATATCTCTCGCGATTCGCTCGTCTCGACGGAAACATCTGCGTCGATATTCAGACCGGAAAACGCATTGCCGCGGTCGTTCCCATGCATACCCTCGGACATCCTTGCGATATCGGCGCGATACAGGACATCTGTCGCCGTTGGAACCTTCCCTGCGTCGAAGACGCCGCGGAATCCCTCGGATCGTTCGTAGGGAGCAGGCATACCGGAACTTTTGGGAACGTCGGAGTCCTCAGTTTCAATGGCAACAAGACCATCACGACGGGAGGCGGCGGAGCGCTCATCACGAACGATTCCAACCTTGCCTCACGGCTGAAGCACCTCTCGACGACTGCGAAAATCCCGCACGCGTGGGAGTTCTATCACGACTCCATGGCGTTCAATTACCGGATGCCCAACATAAATGCCGCGCTTGGATGCGCCCAGTTGGAGAAGCTTCCTGCGCTACTGGAAGCCAAGCGCACCCTGGCCAAGGCATACCACTCGTACGGAGTGGCGAAGGGACTTGATTTCGTCGATGAACCCTCGGGAACACGGGCGAATTTCTGGCTCAATGCGCTTGTGCTGCGCGATAGGGCTTCCCGGGATGTTTTTCTCGAAGGTACCAACGGGCGGGGTGTCATGACTCGGCCGTTCTGGACGCTCATGTCCAGACTTCCGATGTACGCCGCCTGCCGGTGCGACGACCTTGCCGTTTCCACTTTCCTTGCGGATCGCGTCGTCAATGTTCCCAGTTGGCCACCGGGAGGTTGAATTGGAACCAGTCTTGCTCATAGGTGGAGGAGGTCACTGCCGTGCTTGCATCGATGTGGTGGAGTCTTCGGGCGTGTACTCCGTTGCGGGAGTCGTCGAAACGAACACGACCTCACATGGCCAAGTCCTTGGCTATCCCATCGTCGGGACGGATGCTGAACTCCCGGCCCTAATCTCTACCTACCGAAATGCGCTCCTCGCAGTGGGACACGTCGGGAGTCCGGGCATTCGGATCCGCCTGTCCGAACACCTCAAAGGGTTGGGAGCAAGCATCCCTGTCGTCGTCTCTCGGAACGCCTGCGTATCGAGACACGCGAAGGTAGGACCAGGCACCATCATCATGCATGGAGCCATCGTGAACGCGGGCGCACTCATCGGAGAGGGATGCATCGTAAATTCGGGCGCTATCGTGGAGCACGATGCCGTCATCGGTGATCACGTCCATGTGTCGACTCGAGCCGTCGTCAATGGCGCCGCCCGGATCGGAAGTCGAACCTTCATCGGCAGCGGTGCTGTCATCTTTCAAGGCGTGACTGTTCCACAGGAATCGATCGTCGGCGCCGGTAGCGTCGTCACGAAAACGCACAAGGAGCCGGGAACCTATCTGGGCGTCCCCGCGAGAAAGGTTGTCTGACAATGACGAAATGCTTCATCATCGCGGAAATCGGCGTGAACCATGACGGCGACGTCGAACGCGCTAGACGCATGATCGACGTCGCCAAGGAGTGCGGTGCCGATTGCGTCAAGTTCCAGACTTTCCGCGCGGACGCGCTTGCGACGTCGGGGGCATCGAAGGCCGAGTACCAAACCAGGACAACGAGCGCAGGTGAATCCCAGAGGGACATGCTCCGCAGACTGGAACTGAAGTTCGATGACTATGCCGCGCTGATGACGCACGCAGAGAGAATCGGCGTCGAGTTCATGAGCTCTCCGTTTGATGTCGAAAGCGCACGCCTTCTGGTCGATCTCGGGCTCAGGAGACTCAAGATCCCTTCCGGGGAAATCACCAATCTGCCCTTGCTCCGATACTGCGCCGGAGTGCCGGATGCGAGGTTCATCCTCTCGACCGGCATGGCGACTCTCGGAGAGATAGAATCCGCGCTCGCGGTGCTCGGCAGGGGACGCCCCGACCTTGCCCACGTCACGGTTCTTCACTGCAACACTGAATATCCTACCCCCGTCGAAGACGTGAACCTTCTGGCTATGGAAACACTACGGCGCGCGTTCCAGGTCGACATCGGGTATTCGGATCATACCGACGGCGTTGAGATTTCGATTGCCGCCGTCGCCCTTGGCGCCACCCTTATCGAGAAACACTTCACTCTCGATCGCGGCCTCGCGGGTCCCGATCACGCGGCGAGCCTGGAGCCACGAGATTTTGCGCTCATGGTCAACGCCATTAGGAATGTGGAGCGTGCGCGCGGGAGCGCGGTGAAGAGACCGTCGCCTTCGGAATGGAAGAACAGGAGTGTGGCTCGCAAGAGCATCGTCGCCGCGCGTCACATCGGACGCGGCGAGTGCTTTTCCGATCAGAACCTCACCGCCAAGCGCCCTGGAACGGGCATCTCACCGATGTCCTGGGACAACCTTCTCGGTCGCCCCGCCACTCGTGACTACGAACCCGACGAACTCATCGAACCATGACGACCCAACCTCCCCATGCGCGACGCATCTGCATCGTGACGGGCACGCGTGCCGAATACGGGCTGCTCTTCTGGCTCATGAAGGAACTCTCAGACGATCCTCGCGTCGAGTTGCAGATCGTCGCCACCGGATCCCACCTCTCACCCGAATTCGGAAGTACCGTCGATCTCATCGGGACGGATGGATTCGAAGTGACGGAATGCGTCGAGATGCTGCTTTCGAGCGACTCGGAGGTCGGCACGACGAAGTCGGCGGGCGTTGCCCTCATCGGTTTCGCAGACGCGTTCCGACGTCTCAAGCCGGATGTCGTCGTGCTCCTTGGCGACAGATACGAAGCGTTCGCCGTCGCCGCCGCGTGCCTGTTCGCACGCATTCCGGTCGCGCATCTTTGCGGGGGCGAGCTCACCCTGGGCGCCTTCGACGACTGCATCCGGCATTCCATCACGAAGATGGCGAGCCTGCATTTCGTAACGCACCCCTCTCACCGCCGTCGCGTGTTGCAGTTGGGGGAGGAGGACCATCGCGTCGCGGACGTAGGCAACATCTCGGCGGAGAACGTGGCCCGAATGACCTTGCTGGCGAAGGAGGACGCGGAGCGAGCCCTGAAGGTTTCCCTCGAGCGAACGACCTTCCTCGTCACATATCACCCGGCGACGCTTCGCCCCGACGATTCCGAAAGGGAACTGTGCGCGCTCATCGAGGCCCTCGCGGGCTACCCAGATGCCACTATCATCTTCACATTGCCGAACGCCGATCCCGCAAGCAGAAGCCTCCGCGCACGCATTCTCGCGGCGGTCGCACTAAACCCGAAGAGCTGGCATGCGTTTGATTCACTCGGACAACTGAGATACCTCAGCATCATGGCTCATAGCGATGTGGTTGTCGGAAACTCTTCGAGCGGCTTGCTAGAGGCACCGCTGTTCGGCGTGCCCAGCGTGAACATCGGCGAACGTCAGTCCGGTCGGCTCCGCCCTTCATCCGTCATCGATTGCACTGGAGAGAGGAAGGCGATTGGAGATGCCCTCCGTTTCGCCCTGGCGCGCGAGAAGTCGAAGCTTCCTCGCATGCCTCCCGAGATGTATCCTTCCCGAAAGATGCTGGAGATCCTCGTGAACGTCCGCCTGCGAGAACTGACTCAAAAGGGTTTTGTCGATCAGATGTTCCCGGATGCGCCGACGCCCCTTAGCGGAACCGCCGAACCGAGCGGCGCCGATTCCAGAAGGGAATCCCGATGACCATTGGACTCTTCTCCCCGTGTTTTCGGCAATCCTGCATTTCGCTCGAATCGACCCTGCGGGAAGCCATCGAGTGCCTCAACCGGTCGGGCCTTCTTGTGAGTTGCCTTGTCGACGGTGAGGGACGCCTGTGTGGCATCCTTACGGATTCCGACGTCAGACGCGCGATTCTGAATCAGGTGGAATTGTCGTCCGCGGCGGTCCTCGTCGCGAACCGTGCTCCTTTCGTCGCTTCATACGAAACAAATGCGGTTTCACTCGGCGAACTCGCGAAGGAATCGGGAAAACGCGAGCTCCCGCTGGTGGATGCGGACGGCATCCTCAAGGATATCTTCATCCTGGGGCTCGCGGAACAACGCGTTCTCGGCGATGTGGAGTATGGCCCGGCACCCGCCGGTCGCATGGCTACGCCGTTGAACGTCGACATGTTCATTCTCGCTGGCGGGCTAGGAACGCGGCTTCGGCCCGTGGTTTCCGACCGACCAAAGCCGCTCGCCATCGTTGGTGAAAGGCCCATCATCGATCACCTGCTTCTTCAGGCGAGTCGATGCGGAGTCCGTCGGGCGTACGTGTCGCTGAATTACAAGGCAGATATGATTGAGAACCACCTCGGGTCCACCTCTTACGGCGAACTCGAGGTCAAGACGATGCGGGAAAAAGAGCGATTGGGTACTGCCGGGTCCCTCCGCATGATGAGGCGAGAAACCAACCGCGATCTTCTTGTATGCAACGCGGATCTCCTCACGACGTTCGCATTCGACCGCGTGGTACACAAGCACGAGAAGTCGGGAGCCGACATCACCGCGGTCGTCCGCACGCACGTTCATTCGGTTCCCTATGGGGTCGTCGATGTCGACGGTGAGCGGATCGTGGGCATGCGCGAGAAGCCTGAGGTTTCGTTCCTCATCAATGCCGGCATCTACGTGGTGAAGCATTCCGTGCTCGACCATATCGCCGACGGTGAATCGATCGACATGCCCGATCTCATTCGGAGGGTGCTCGAATCGGGTGGCTCCATCAAGCCTTTCCCAATGCATGAATTCTGGCTCGACGTTGGAAAACCGGAGGACTTCCTGAAGGCGAATGAGGAAATCGCGACGTTGTTCGATCGCGAAGCGGGCGTGCGATGACAGGAAGTTTGCTGCGAGGTTTCCATGTTCAAAGGTGAAACCGTTTACGCCGTCATCCCTGCCAGGGGCGGATCCAAGCGCTTTCCCGGAAAGAACCTGTTCCCCTTGGACGGGAAACCGATGATTGCCTGGACGCTGGAAGCGGCTCGGGGATCTATGCATGTGGACGTCATCCATGTATCGACCGACTCTCCGGAAATCGCCGATGCCTGCCGAGCCGAAGGCGTGCCGGTCGAACACCTTCGACCCTCAATCCTTGCTGAAGATCAAACACCCACTGTGGACGTCGTTCGCGCAGTCCTTGGAGGCATTCGATGCACGGGCTGGGTCGTGCTCCTTCAGCCAACGTCACCCTTGCGGATCGGGAAGGATATCGATGCCGCTTTCGACGTGCTCTTGAGCGCGCGGGGCGAGCGGCTCGTGAGTGTCTCACGCGTCAAGAAGATCAACCCGAACTGGCTTCACTCCGAGAGCGAGCACGGGACGCTCGAACGGTTGCTTCCTGAAGTTGACCATCGAGAAATAGTCGTCCCAAACGGAGCGATCTACATCGCGCGATGCGAGGATGTTCTCGCCGCCTACGATTTCTCGGCCAGTGGAGCGATCCCGTTCTTTATGCCTGAAACTTCCGCCATCGACGTCGATACGGTCGAAGACATGGCCACGGCCGCAAGGCTCCTGACATACCGCCGTCTTGAGAAAGGACGATCTTCATGAAGTCCACGCGAGTTATTGCGAGACTCGACGTCAAAGGACCGAACCTCGTCAAAGGAATCCATCTCGAGGGGCTCCGTGTCATCGGCGACCCGCGAGCGTTCGCACGCCACTATTACGAGTCCGGCATCGACGAGATCCTCTATCAGGACGTCGTCGCGAGTCTTTACGATCGCAACGGGCTCGCGGATCTCGTATCGGCGGCGGCCCGGGATGCCTTCGTGCCCATCACGGTCGGGGGTGGCCTGCGCACGGTCGACGACATCCGTACCATGCTCCGAGCTGGCGCCGACAAGGTTTCTCTGAATTCGGCGGCGCTCAAGAATCCGGAAATCATATGTGAAGGGGCACGCGCCTTCGGTTCGTCGACCATCGTCGTGGCCATCGAATGCGTTCGCCATCCCGACGGAACTTACCAAGCCTACTACGACAACGGCCGCGAGGCTTCCGGCAAAGAGGTCCTTTCCTGGGCGCGCCAGGTGGAATCCTTGGGAGCGGGCGAAGTTCTCATCACGAGCGTCGATCGCGATGGCACAGGACGCGGTGTCGATCTCGATCTCATCGGGATGGTGAGCCGGAGCCTGGCGATACCTGTGATCGCGCATGGCGGAGTGGGCAATGCGGAACACGCCGTCGATGCGGTCACGGTGGGGAGTGCGGATGCGATCGCGGTCGCGAGTGTCTTCCACTACGAAGCCGTGCATCGTATCGGGGGGCAGGAGGCCACGAACGCCGAAGGCAATCGTGAGTTCGTCAAGAGCGGACGGGGCATGTCGCAAATCGAAAGCACGGGCGTCGCGGCGCTCAAGCGCGCCATGGCTGCGCGGGGCGTCCACGTGCGGCCCGCTCAATGAGGGAAGAAACGTGACCGTGAAGAGCATTGGTATCGTTGATTACGGGCTAGGCAATCTTTTCAGCGTCCGCAACACGTGCGAAACCGTCGGCGCCCGGGTTGAGTTCGTGACGCGCCCGGAGGAACTCGGACGCTATCATGGGCTGATTCTGCCTGGAGTCGGCGCCTTCGGCGACGCGGCCGCGCGACTGCAGTCGAACGGGATGTGGGATGGACTGGAGGAACGTATCCGTTCGGGAGTGCCGTTCCTGGGAATCTGCCTTGGAATGCAGCTGCTCTTCGAGAAGAGCGAAGAGTTCGGCAGGCATGAAGGTCTGGGCGTCTTCCAAGGCACCGTGACGCATTTCCGATCGCTATATCCAGGACTCCCCAAGGTGCCGGAGGTCGGATGGAATACTGTGGAAGCCCTTGATCGCGACCACTGGGAAGACAAGCGACTCGCCACGGCGCTTCACGATCGTTACTTCTACTTCGTGCACTCCTTCGTGGTGAGGGTCCCTTCACCCGTTCCAGCGGGAATCTGCGCGGCAGCCACCCGATACGAAGACGTTACCTTCCTCTCCGCTGTCGCGAAAGACAACGTCCTGGCTGTTCAGTTCCATCCGGAACGAAGCGGCCCCGATGGCTTGGCGCTCCTCTCGTCCTGGGTCGACGGTGCGACCTGCCCGAGGGGGGGAGTTCGACCCGCACACGAAAACCTGACGGTCTCGCCCAGGTGATGACCCGTCCCAATTGGAATCGAGAAACACATGACCTTCCAGACCAAGTATGGGCTTCCCGAGCACGTGACCTTCTGCGCGCGCTGCGTGATGTCGAACCAAAGACCGGCGTCGGCAGTGGAGTTCAAGCATACGAAAGAATCCAAGAAGACGACCCTCGCCATCGATGGCGAAGGGGTATGCGATGCTTGTCGCAACGCCGAGGAGAAAGAGCGGATCAACTGGGTGGGACGCGAAGAGGAACTTCTGTGCCTCTTGGACAAATACCGTAAGAGCGACGGCTCGTACGACTGCATCGTCCCCGGAAGCGGCGGCAAGGACTCCGCCTACCAGGCGCACGTCCTCAAGTACAAGTATGGAATGAACCCTCTGACGGTCACGTGGCCGCCGATCCTCTACACGGAGTACGGCTACCGGAACTGGAAGAACTGGATCGACGTCGGCGGTTTTGATAATCTGTCGTTCACCCGCAACGGGCGCGTCATGAAGCTCCTTACGCGCCTCGCGATTGAGAATCTGCTCCACCCCTTCCAGACGTTCATTCTCGGCCAGAAGAACTTCGGTCCCAAGCTGGCCGCCAAGTTTGGCATTCCTCTGGTGTTCTATGGCGAGAACGAGGCCGAGTACGGCAATCCCATCGCGGAGAACCAGTCGTCGCTGCGGGACAAAGCCTACTTCACGGCGAACAATTTCGACGAACTCTATCTCGCGGGCGTCACAGTCAAGGAACTCATGGAGCGCCACGACGTGCGCGCATCCGACCTTCTCGCCTTCCTCCCCGCGACCGCGGATGCTCTCCAGGGGCGCGAAGTGGAAGTCCACTACCTTGGTTACTACCTCAAATGGACGCCACAGGAGGTCTACTACTACGCCGTGGAAAACACCGGTTTCCAGGCACGGCCGTTCCGCACGCAGGGAACATACAGCAAGTACAACTCCATCGACGACAAGATCGACGACCTCCACTACTACACGACCCACATGAAGTTCGGCATCGGCCGTGCCACGTACGACGCCTCCCAGGAGATCCGCAACAAGCACATCACCCGCGAAGAAGGCGTGGCGCTCGTGAAGAAGTACGATGGGGAGTTTCCCGACCGGTATTTCAACGAGATCATGGAATACATCGGGATGCGTCCGGAACGATTCCACGAGCTGTGCGACGCGGCTCGTTCCGAGCACCTTTGGTCGAAGGTCGACGGGGAATGGCGCCTTCGCCATACCGTGGCTGGCACCGGTTGCGACGACTGAAGGCGCCATGGTGAGAATGAATTCGAAAATGAAAGGCTTGAACCCGCATGCCAATCTTGCAGGCTACAGAGCCGACATCGACGGCCTGAGAGCCATCGCGGTGGTGAGCGTCGTCCTGTTCCACGCCTTCCCTCGCGCTCTTCCGGGAGGATTCGTCGGGGTCGACATTTTCTTTGTGATCTCCGGATTCCTCATCACTCGAATCATTCTAGGAGAGGTCGGCAAAGGTTCATTCTCGCTTTACGACTTCTACGCGCGCCGCTTCCGAAGAATTCTACCCGCGCTTCTCGTGGTCGTGGCGGGCTGCATCGCGATTGGATACGCGACTCTGCTCAGCTTCGAATTCGATGAGTTGGCTCTCCAGGCGATCGCGGGACTCGGTTTCGCGTCGAACTTCTACTACTGGCGGAACTCCGGTTACTTCGATCCCGTTGCAGAACTTCAACCCCTCCTGCATCTCTGGTCGCTGAGCCTGGAGGAGCAGTTTTACATCTTCTGGCCACTTCTGCTCTTGTTCATTCGCAGGTGGGGCAAGTACCGCCTGCCCTGCATTCTCCTCCTGGCGGGCGTCTCCTTCGCAGCGCAACTTTTTTTCGTTAAAAACTGGGCGACGGCAACCTTCTTTCTGCTGCCGACCCGCTTTTGGGAATTGGCGGCAGGAGGTGTCGTCGCATTCATCGCGGTCGAGGCGAATGACCCGAACGACACCTTCCACCGAATGAGTTTGTATCGCGCCTTGGGCAAGCACGCGAAACTGGCGAAGGAAGGTTTGTTGAGTCTTGGGGTGCTGCTGTTGGTGGCTGCACTCGTATTCGTCCGACCGGAAGGATTTCCCGGTTTCCAGGCTTTGCTTCCCGTCATGGGCACCGCACTCGTCATCGCAAATGGGTCGGAGTCCCGAGTCGCCCGCATTCTTTTGGAGCGAAATTTCCTGATCTCCATCGGATTGATCAGTTATCCGCTGTACCTGTGGCATTGGCCGCTCCTGTCCTTCGCGCGGATCTACGAACAAGGCATGCCGTCCGCAGGAGTCAGGGCCTGCATCGTGCTCCTCTCGTTCGTCGCTGCCGTACTGACCTGGAAGTTCGTCGAGAAGCCGTTCGCATCCGTTCGGTTCGGTCGCACCGCGGGGCTGATTCCGTCGTCACGGTTCGTGCATGTTTCCTTGGCCGGTTTGGCTGGCTTCATTGCGGTTCTTGTTCCCATTCCGGTCGGAGCCGGCCTCCCGAACAGGTTTCCTCACCACGAATCTCTCCGCGAGCAGCTGAAGTGGGTGGAGTCGTCGAATGGTTGCCGATCCGATGGTTCCATGATGCCTGCCGATGTCGACTGCCAGTCGGAGAATCCCGCGGGGGCGAACATCCTTCTGTGGGGTGACAGCCATGCCGCGCACCTCTTCCCCGGACTGCGCGATGCGGTCGACGATGAATGGAACTGGTCTTTCATGGGTCACAGCGCCCCCCTGATCGGAGTCGACCATTGGGTGGCCGGGGAACCCGAAGGACGACGCTCGGGCCTGAACAAGCTGATCCTGGAGGAAGTCACCACGATGGACCACGTCGGAACCGTGGTCCTGGCGTCCCGGGGGCCCTTCTATTACGCCGAGAAACCGCTCTCGGAGCACGACCGACAGAACATCTGGCGATATCGGAGAGCCGACGAGCTCACCCATCTCGAACCGCTCGATGGGTTCAAGCGCGGATACGGAAACACGATTGATTCACTGACCCGCCTCGGCAAACGCGTCGTCGTTTTCCTCGATGTGCCCGAACTGAATTTTCTACCCGAGAGCTGCTTGGGAATTCGGCCTTTCCAGATCCTCGCCAAACCGAGGTCGCCTTGCATGATGCCGGTTTCCCAGCTCCGGGAGCGCAATGAGACGTACCGGGAGGTGTTCAAGGCGCTGCGCGATGAGTATTCCGAAGCGCTTTTTTTCGATCCGACGCCGCACTTCTGCGATGTCGAAAGTTGCACGGTCATGATCGACGACAAGCTCCTTTACCGCGACGACGACCATCTTTCGTACGTGGGAAGCGCATACATCGCCGAAAAATTCACACGGTGGCTGACCGAGAACTCAGCCGAGTTGAACGCGAGGACTTCCAATTGAAGTATCGGGCCGAAGTTGACGGACTGCGGGCATTCTCCGTTTTGTCCGTGTCCGTCTACCACGCGTTTCCCTCTGTCCTGAAGGGGGGCTTCATCGGTGTGGACGTGTTCTTCGTCATCAGCGGGTTCCTCATTTCCCGGATCCTCTTCGAGAGCCTCGAAAAAGGAACTCTGAGCATAACGAACTTCTATGTGCGCCGCGTCAAGCGCATCTTTCCCGCGCTCATCGCCGTCATGGCGGCCACGTTGATTTTCGGCTGGTTCCTGCTGCTGCCGGACGAGTACGCCCAACTCGGCAAACACATCGCGAGCGGCGCGGGGTTCGTTTCGAATTTCGTCCTTCTCGGGGAGTCGGGATATTTCGACAACGCAGGCGACACCAAACCATTCCTGCACCTCTGGAGCCTCGCGATCGAAGAGCAGTTCTACCTGGTGTGGCCACTTCTCCTGTGGGTCTGCTACCGATTGAAGTGGAGTTTCATCGGCCTCATCGCCCTGGCGGCCGGACTTTCCTTCGCCCTGAACGCCTACTTCATACGCTCGATTCCCGCCGAGACATTCTATTGGCCCATGACGCGCTTCTGGGAAATTCTTTGCGGCGGAGCATTGGCCTGGTGGGTGAGCTATGGACGAGAGGCCCTTTTGAAGGGCGAGCGTTCAACCGGCGCAAAGGCTCTCGCGCGATCACTCTTCGAAAGGATAGATTCGACGCGATTCCCATGGGTCGCTGATGTCATGTCTGGAGTGGGCCTGGCACTTTTGGTTGCGGGAGTCTTCACGGTTCCAAGCGGGCCCCGTTTCCCAGGGTTTCTTGCCCTAGTCCCGGTCTCCGGAGCTCTTCTCGTCATCGCCGCCGGCAGGGAATCATTCCTCAATCGCCTCCTTCTGATGAACCGGCCCGCGGTCTGGATTGGCCTCATCAGCTACCCACTTTACCTTTGGCACTGGCCAATCCTCTCGTTCCTTCACATCGTGGAAGGGGGAACCCCCTCGGCAACGACGCGAGTCCTGGGGCTTTGCAGCTCATTCCTCCTGGCCTGGCTCACCTATGAGTTCCTGGAAAAGAGGCTTCGTCATCACGCCACGATGACAACCCCGGCGATTCTTGCGGGCGCGGTGTGCGGGCTTGCCGCGTGCGGGCTCTTGATCTGGACGAAGTCGGGGCTTCCGGCGAGGGCACACGTCGCGAACGTTCCGAACCTCGATGCGCAGGTGGCTCAGTTCGAAGGTCCCATGTGGAAGTATTCCCGCAACGAAGCTTGCCTGAACGACCACGATTTCCCCGGACACGAGAACTTGAAATGGTGGTTCTGCGTCAAGAGCGCGCCACGTCCACCCACCGTCATCCTGATGGGGAACAGTTTCGCCAATCACCTGTACCCGGGCTTCGTCCATCAGCCCGAGTTGAGCGGCGAAACGTTCCTGCACCTCGGCACGTGTCAGTTCGGAGGCGGCGAATACACGGACCCGTCGCACCCGTGTTTCGGAGAGCGACAGACAGCGCAGCGTGAGTTCATCAAGGGCCTCATCGAGCGCGAGAAGAACCTGAAAGCGGCCATTGTTTCGGGACTCGGAGATGAACCCGGCGCGGCCGAGATCACCGCCATCCTGCGCGAGGTGGCATGGCTCGAAGACAGGAACGTCAGGCCCATCGTCTTTCTGCCCCACCTGAAGATTTCGGTCGAGCCTCGGAATTGCATCGCTAGGCCTTTCAAGAGCATCTCGAAGTTCTGTTTCTTCGAAAGAACCGAGACGGAGAAACTCAGGCGTGGCCTCGAGCCATTGGTGACCGCCCTCGGAAGGGAGCGGCCGAATGCCCTGGTCTACGACCCGAACGAGAGCTACTGCGGCGACGGCGCGTGCAGTTTCCTTCATGGCGGCATGCCCCTCCAAAGAGACACGGGTCACCTCTCCGAGTACGGCTCCCAGGTTTTCGCGCGGGACTTTCCGAAGTGGTGCAGGAATAGGCCGGGCGGCCTTTGCCCTCTCTGAACACGACCCCGCCATTCGACTGGAGTCACAGGCCATGAAAACAGATGCCGATCGACGTGCGCACACCTTCTATGGGAATGCCATCACGGTGCCCCAGGCGGTCCGGGTCGTCCTGAAAGGGCGCGAGACGAAGCTCCTCGGCATCGTCTCTCTTTTTCTCGTCGGCACGCTGGTGGATCTCGTGGCCGTCTCGCTGATTGGCGCGTATTCGGTCTATCTCGTTTCAGGTCAGATCGTGTTTCCACGCAGCGTTTCGCTTTTCCTCGCGCGCCTATGGTCGGGCGCGGGGGAGTTAGACCTGGCGAGTTTCTCCCTCCTCGTCGCCGTCTTCTATGTGTTTCGTTGCGCCGTGGCGGTGGGCATCCAGAAGGTCATCGTCGATTTCTCCGTCGATCAGCAGATCCATCTCACCCGCAGGTTGATGTCCGCCTTCAACGAGCTCCCTTTCGACGCGGTGCGGCGAGCGGACTCCGCGAGGACGCTCCAGAACGCCACCGAGAACGCATCCTCGGTCGCCAACAAGTTCGTTTCTCCGCTCTTGCGGCTCGTCTCCGACTTCATGGTCGTGTGCGCGATCCTCGTGTTCCTTTTCGTCGTGGATTTCCTCGCGACGTCGTTTGTTGCGCTGTGCCTCGGGGTCGCCTCGTTCGCGCTCTCGTGGAAGCACCGTCGACGCCTTCCGGAGGAGGGCAGGCGTTTCGCGGCGGCCCAGGTCAGCGTCATCAAGACCGTGGACCAGAACATCCGCGGCCTGCGGGAACTCCGTGTCTTCGGATTGACCGGCAAGTGGAAACGAGCGCTCGAAACCTCCACGGCAGCGATGAAGCATTCGAGCCAGTATTACCTGGTAAGTCTGTCGACCCACAAATACTACTTGGAGACGTTCGTCGTCTGCATCCTCGCCGGATTCGCTGTCGTTTCTCGGCAAAGCGCGGATTCGCCCGAGGCGCAGTTGACGGTCCTGGGAACGTTCGCGGGAGCCGCCTTTCGCCTCCTCCCGAGCATCAACCAGATCATGCACGCCGTGAACAATATCCGCTTCACGCTCAAGCCGTTGAACTCGGTCGCCATGGAACTGCTTTCCGTGGAGTCTCATTACCGCCTCACCGGGAGTGGCCCGGAAAACGCTTCCTATCACGAGGCGACGAACTTCGAGGCGAAGCCATCGGACGCGCCTTTCGTTTCTCTCCGACTGCGCGGCGTTTCCTACACGTTTCCCGAGGCAACCGAAGCGACACTGCGTGATGTTTCCTTCGATCTCGACCGGAACGACGTGGTGGGTGTCATCGGCCCATCGGGCTCTGGAAAGTCGACGTTCATCGACCTCCTTCTTGGCCTCGCTCCTTCGTCGTCGGGAGAGGCAAGGGTCAACGGCGAGAGAGTAACCTTGGAAGGCGAAGAGTGGCGCAGGCGGTGCGCGCTCATCCCTCAGGAAATCTTCATCATAGAAGGGACCTTTCGCGAGAGCGTCACCCTCCTCGCATCCGTAGACGTCGACGATGCTCGATTGAGCTCAGCACTCCAGGGAGCGCGATTGAACGATGTCGTTTCCCATCTCCCGAGCGGCCTCGACGCTCGCGTCGCGGAAGGCGGAAAGAACCTTTCCGGCGGCCAGCGGCAACGTATGGGTATCGCACGCGCCCTCTACTTCGGACGCGAAATCGTGCTCATGGATGAACCAACATCGGCATTAGATGAATCGACCGAAAAAGACATCATCGAGTACCTCGCCTCGCTGAGAGGCACGACAACTCTGGTCATCGTTACCCACCGCAAATCCCTTCTTTCGCTTTGCAACAAGGTCTACGAGTTGAGCGAGGGTTGCCTCAAACCGGTAGCGGATGCCGCGGGAAGAAACGCCGCGACTCCCTGAGCGAACTCCCGCACCGTGGCATCCGCCAGGAGGTCGGGCGCCACGTAGGGTCGGCCGGCCACAGCTTTCCGAGCTATAGCGATGGCGTCAGCGCGGAACTTTTCGTGGAGACCATCACGGGTCGCCTTTGCCATGCATGCACCTATTTGGCGGATGTCGTCGACCGCGACGACAGAATGGAAATCGCGAAAATAGGGTCTGCCCAGAACGACGGTCGGAGTGCCGTGCACGAGGGAATCGATTCCCGCGGTGGATGCGACCGTGACCGTGCATGTGAACTTTGAAAAGTAAGGGCGTATCGAGAGCCAGCCAGGCAGGATGCGCAGTTTCTTGTTGTCCTGTCTGGCGGACGCCCACTCGCTCGAGAGAAGCGCTCCGGCCTGTTGCGGGTGTTCCTTCACCCAAAGCCTCGCTCCGGTAGGCAACGATGCCGCGATCATGCGGACCGCCTCCTGTTGGCTCTCGTATTCGTATCCGCAATAGGAAAGGGCGGCTTCGGGAACGAGATGAAGCGGGAAGAAAACATCGCCTGATTGAATATCCGCCGGATCGTCGAACTCCGTCACCGTGGAACGGAAACGCCAGACCGCGTTTCGAACGTGCCCGAGCTTGTCACCTTGCGCGATGTAGTCGCCCGAGTCGCGCCCTCTATCGGTTGCCCAAGCCTTGCACGTCGCGGCCAGAGCTCGCCCCACACGATAGGTCTCCCGCGAAACCGACGGGCGCCCAAAAAAAGACTTCACGTACGCCAGATCGACGCGTCCTTTGCGGACCTCCGAAAGATACGCATCCACGAGCCTGGCGGCTTCCGCCTCGTCGTACTGCGGGCGTTCGGGAACGACGACGTGGGAGGCGTCGATTCCGTCGACCATGACGAAGTGGCTGGGAAGAAACAGCGCGACGCAAAAGAGCGGGCGGGCGCCCTGCTTGCGAGCGAAATACAGGAGGACGTGGGCAGGGAACTGAGCGACGCACTCGTTGAGGACGTGCGTGATACGATGTTTCGAGAAGATGTCCTCGATGCATCGAAAAATGCGCCCGGCGATGACGGCGGCTTCGTGGGGAGGTCGCTTTCGCAGGAAGCGGTCGGCAAGAATGGGATCGTAAGGGAAATCCGTGACCGCGCCAAAGTCGTCAGGCAGCTCGAAGGCAGCCTCGGAAACTAGTTCCGCGGTCGATAAGATGCAGAAGTCCGCGAGAACGTAAACCGCACCCGATGACACGGATCGCACACGTGCGGCCTCGTCGCGGTTCATCACCAGATGCACGGTCTCCTCGACCGGAAAGTGACGTTCCGCGCGCGAGAAGAGATCGGCCTGAAAATCACGGGAGAAACACAAGAGCGCCATATGTGATGTTCCTCAGAACCCGTGCTCCACCGAGCAAGATCCGGATTCGGTTTCGGTGGCCGTGTAGACCGTCAGTCCCGGATAATCGGAGAAGATGGAATAATAGCCCGGTCGTTCCCCCAACCGCTCCCCCACGTCGCCCCAGATGTCGTCGAGCGGAAGGCCATTCTCCAACTCGGGAAGCCGCGCGAGCGGCAGCGTGGCCTTCAAGGGCGAGCTGTGGATCGCAGAATGCAAAGAGAAGGTGGCAATGGCGTCCGATTCCGGGGGCCCGTAGACCGCAGGAAGCGCGTGGACGACGAGTCGAGAGCGACGCCCCGGAATCCAATGCAGGGGACCCCACCACAGCCGCTTTGGCGGCTGTTCCGCATTGATGACCCCAAGAGACATTTCGCTGGGAACCCGACCCGCGGCACCCCGCACGGAAAGTCCCGTCACAATGCGGCTCGGCAGGGCACCATCGAGCCTTCGGAACTCAATCAGGCCCTCGCCAAAAGGAAGTTCGAATCCCTCACCGTTTCGAAAGCGCCTGGAACCCGTGCTCCACTTCATTTCGTAGCTGCCCGGATGGCAATCGGGATAAACGATGACTGCCTTGTCGTCGCGACCCAATGCAGGGACGTGCATGAAGCATCGATCGAGAGTGACAGGAAGCAGGTTCGTTTCGTGCGCGGCATAGTTGAAGTTCGAATGCGTCACTTGTAGCTCATGGCCATCGACCGATTCGTGACCGATGAGCATTCGCGTAAAGCCTTCCGCAAGCGCGAAGGAAATCGTGGCGAACCCGATGGAACCCTCGAGCCGTCGAACGAGGTCGGGAAAGAGGGCTGAAGGCACGATCTTCACGGACTCGTAAGGGCGCAGCGCGGGGAGGGCGAAATCCACTTGAGCCAGGGGTCGTTCCTCCGCCGAGCGGCGAATCGAGAGCCTGGCCAGCTGCGGTTCGACAGCGCGGGGGCCATTATGGATAATGGCGAATGAACGCAACGTCGAAGCGTCGCGCAGAGTCCAACAGCCTTCTTCTCCGACGTCGAGGGTAAGCCCATCTTCCACTTCGTGCCTCGAGTAGGCACGTGCGTAACTGTGCACCATGGAGTGACTGTTGGGACTTTCATAGTGGGCCACGACTGCGGCATAGGGAATCACCATGTTACGCGTCGCAAAAACCTCGATCTCGACGCTGCCTTCGGAATCGCCCCCCAAACGCGGCTCAAAATTGATGACTTCGACGTCTCCGAACTCCAGCGACTCGCGCGACAGGAGTTCGCCGGAACAACGGCGGGTTGAAGCCACGATGGCCACATCGAGTCCTCGTTTGAGCTTCCAGTAATTGAGCAAGGAAACCACGGTTCGCGTGTGGCCATCGTTCCTGACGTAGAATATCCCGGAGGAGCGCAACACCATTCCGAATCGCGCGGCGAAATTGTCCCGCTGATCGATCTTCCTACCCTGGGCCACAATCTGACTCCTCGATGCGAGTTAGCTGCACTTCTTGGGGATCGATGCTCAGGACTTCTTCGCGACCACCAAGAATTCCGTCGCTTCCACAAGGCCCTTCCGACAGAGATGGCCATCGAAGTCGCGCAGGAAACGCGCCAGCTTCGCGTTCGTGTCCGCATCGTAGCGCAGGCCCCCGATGATTTCATGGAAAAAGGAGTAACGTTTCTCTTCTTCCAGAACCTCGAAACCCTGCGATAGGGCGACCATGATCTCCGCGTAGCCGGCCTCGTTGTCGTTCACCGACTGCAGTTTGTCGCCGTCCTCTGACTCGTACTTCATCTTGAGGAACTCGGCCTCGAGTCGCGACTCGATGGCTTCTTTGTTTTCCGGAATAGCCACCTCGGTGTAGAAATTCGAGCCCGCCGAAGCGAGGACTTTGCAAAGGAACAACATGCTCGAGGCCAGGGGAGTGACCTTGTCGCGGACGGGTTCGTGGCCCAGTATGATGCCCCCCTGCCGCAACAGCTGTCGACAACGCGCCACGACGCCGGCCTGATCGGGAAAGTGGTGCATCGAACCCAGGAACACGACCGCGTCGAACTGTCCGTGCTCGAGCTCAGGACTGGAGAAGAAATCGGCGCACATGTACCGCAGCGGTGCGCGTTCGGCCTTCCACGGGTCCTCGTCGGCGAAACGCTGCGCGACCCGGATCGCGGAAGGGGCGAGGTCGAGGCCGATGACCGCGTAACCCGACCGGGCAAGCTCCAGGGCAAGGTAACCGGGGCCGCAACCGACCTCTAGGATTCGGCACTCCCTGCGTGTCCTACCCACGTGGCGATCGAGAGCGGCCAGGATCCTCTCGACTTGTTCGCCGAAGTCGACGCGAGCCGTTTCCGGATCTCTCCAGGGATTATTGAAGAAATAGGTGCAGGGCTCCAGCCGACGGAGGTCAGGGATGTGCCCATGGGCCACCCTTTCTTCGATCTGCGAGTCGAAGGCGGCCGCTTCCAGACGCAGCCGTGTGGCAGGGTCGATGTCCCTATCGTGATCCACGAGATCCTCCCGATGGCGCTCGCGCGCCGATGATACCCAAGATGCGGTCAGTGACCGCAAAATCTACCTCCTCGCGAGAGGCAGGGTCAAGATCGCTCCCGTGTGAACCACACCGCGAGCCAGACGCGAGCGAACGCGAACGCGAAAATAGGATAGGACGTCAGGTAGTGCATGGCCTGCATGCCGACGATGAGGCCGGGCAGGAGTATCAGGGAACGGTGGACTCGCGCTTGGCGTACCTTATCCCAACTCCGGTAACGTGCGATCCGGCGCAGTGTGAGATGAACGGCGCCCACGAAAATCGCCAATCCAAGAACCCCGAGTTCGCTGGCCATGGAGCCAGGAAAGGAGAGATGGCCGAGGGGGCAGGTTTGTTCGAACGGCGAGACGTTGAGCGCGTCGAAAAGACCCGGACCCAGGAGATCGCAGGAGGGTTGCTGGCCGGCGCCCACAAGAATCTGCCACCCCGGCAGGTTCCAGAACATCACTCCCCCCAGCATGCGCCCGAGGATGCTCACAGATGCTTCGGGCAAACTCCCGACGCTCATCGAAAGCGCAGCCAACCGATGGGCAACGAGGAGATAGGAACCGAAGAAGGCCACGACCAATGCGGAAAGGAATCGCCAGCTCCGGTATCGCCCCGCGAAGAGAAGGAGGACGTAGACAGGTAGGAAAATGAAACTCACTTTCGAAAACGACAGCAGCTGGCCCGTGAAAGCGGCGAACCATCCCACCGAAAAGGGCCGAAAGGCCACCAATGCGACGAAACTGATCGCAGCGAGATGCCCGGGTTCGAAAGCCCCTCCACCGACGCGGGAGAACCCAGCCAAGAGATAGTTGTCACCGAAAGAATGGCCCGCGCTTCCCTCGATTCCCACCGTGAGCCACGAAGTCACGTGGACAACCAGCCGTTTGGGATCGATCCAGTCGGAACCGAGGAAATTGGTTTCTATAGACTGCAGACACGCAAAAGAGATCATCGCAAGGAAACCCCAAACGAACGTCCGTTCGCCGAAGTGACGCAATCCTTCGCGGAAATAGAAGGCGATGAAAACGAACCCCAGGGTCTTCGCGCCCTGCGGGATCCCCTTGGGTCCGCCGAGAACCAGGATGATCAGAACGCCGACGACAAGGAGGCGCCCCCAGCTGAACCTCAACTGTCCCAGCCGTGCGTTGACGCCCCGCACGAAGTTCGCGTCAAGCAAGACGCAAAGGAAACTGAGATAAAGGCTTAGGCTGTGGACCGATAGACCAAGCACATTCCAGGATGCGAAGAAGGCGGCGCAGGAGAACAGGATCCGATTTGGCCTCGGCAACGCCCGATTCGAAGCCTTGAACCCTTCGGAGAACGCGATTCCGCGATCGGTCGCCATAGCGGAGGTCAAGTGTAGTGCTCCTCGATCTTTCGAAGCCATGCCGCGATCGACGCGCTCCCATTCGTCCAGTGGCCCACGAGCCGTTTGGCTTCGGCTATGACCTGGTCGAAGGGCTTGAGGTTCCCTTGCGCCGCCGTGCTCAAATTCTCTTTCAACTCATCAACGTCTCGAAGAACCACGACGGAGGACCTCACCTCCTCATCGCCGTAGAGGGAAGGCGTGGGGAAAAACGTGACTATTGGGATGCCGGCGTCGATCATCTCGATGCAGCGTATGGTGGCGCCCGTTTGAACGTGCTGCGGCAGATCGATGACGACCCGCGAGGACGCTTGAACGCGAAGGACATCGCAGAAGGGGAGAGATTCCAGGGCCCAATAGGAATCACGACCGATTAGCAACCTCGCGACCCCTCGTTTCCATGAAGACCCAAAGGGGGTGACGAAGCGGTACGTTGCGCCGACAGCGCGAAAGACCTTGCGAAGCCTGCGGAGAAGCAGCAGACGCTCGATGCTCCCCGACCCAACGTAACTCGCATCCCATTGGGCCGGCTCGAGCGGCACGAGGTAAGACCCGCTAGAGAAAAGGCGCAAATACGCCCAACTTTGACTCAAGGCGTCCTGCTCGTCGAATGTGACTGTGACGAGCGGTAACCCGGACCGGGGCGCCAAACGCCCTTTCATGTTCTCGAGCGAATCCCATAGATACAAGACGTCGCGTGCTTCCGGATTCTTCTTGAGACGGAGAATCTCGCCCCCCGCGAGAGGCCCGACTCCCACCCCTCGAATGATGAGTATGCGATCGAAAGTCCTCCCATCCCTGCCCACCAGATCATCGCGAAGACGCCTATCCATGGCGTCGAGCCGCAACTTGCGAAGAACCGGCCCGATGAACGGGACGGACTCGAATCGACCGAGAATTAATCGCGTGAAACGATGGTTCCCCGGATACTCATCCGTAAGAACGACGTCGACCTCGTCTCCTCGCGCCTCGAGAGCGGCGCGGATGCGGTCTGAGTATCCATAAAAGGGAACCGCTACGAGTAGCCAGCGCATTGAGCCTCAGCTCCTGATGAGGCGAGCGGGGATGCCGCCCACGATGGAGTGGGCGGCGACGTCTTTGGTGACGACGGCGTTGGCGGCGATTATCGCGCCTCTTCCTATCCTCACCCCTGGAAGGATGCAGCACCCTTCGCCCAACCAGGCTCCGTCCTCGATTTCCACGGGTCCGGAGGATTCCAGGGGACGCAGATTGGGATGCACCCCGGACCTCGTGTCGAGTCCGTGGTTGCAGTCGGTGATGAACACCCTGTCCGCGATCAGCACGTTTCGGCCAATCGAAACACGCCGGGCGGCGACGATGTGGCAGTCATGTCCCAAGAGGCTGTTGTCGCCTATCTCGATCCGTCCCCGGGGAGCATCCGGACCCAAAGGGACACAAAGCAGGTACGAACGCTTCCTCAGATAGACCCGTTCGCCAATCGTGAGAAACCGAGACCCGACGATGGTGTTCGGAAATCCGACAATCGACCGAAATCCGACGCGTGCGAACACCCTGGAGAACAGGCGCGTCAACGCCCAGTCGAAGATCCTGTCGACTTTGCCGATGAAAGCGAACACGTCCATCAATCAGACCCCTGAGGCGTCGGCCAGAGCCCTATCGCCATGAGATGTGCTTCGAGAATCGAAGTGGTTTCGACAGGTAGGCCGCGATACCTACGAGGATCAATCGAGGCGGCGACGAGGGTCCGCGCAAAAGACTTCTCGAATCCTTCAGGTCCCACTTCGACTCCCGACATCGGGTTTCCGGCGAGCTCCATCGATGTCGGAAAAGGGTAAGCCACAATGGGTGCGCGTGACGTGACGGCTTCGATGACGGGCAGGCCCAGCGACTCGAAAGAGGAGAAGAACGCGAGTCCGTATCCTTGAGCGAAACAATCGGCAATGGCCTCCGGTGGCATCCATCCCCTATTCACGACGATGTCGCCCAGTCCGGCTCGCTCAAGTTCGTCGAGGAACGCCTTCTCCCCTGGCCGTTCGCCTTTGAGCGTGATGTGGATCCTCAACCGGGCTCCCGACGCGCGCAGCTCCCTTGCGATTCCAATGAGCGCGGTGTGATTCTTGTGGGGCTCGAAGGCCGCGGGGTAGATCCAGTTCGAGACTCGATCATCCACCTGCGGCAACACGGGACTCGCGACCGATCCGGGACCAGCGTGCCGCGGAAGCTTCATCACCTTAACGAACGGGAAGCGCAACTCTGTACGTGATTTCATAAAGTCGGTTTGAACGACAAACGCAAGACGGGAACCTGCGAACCAAGTCAGGGCCCTCAACAATCCCCGGCGCGCGACCACATCGCGCAAGACGAAACGTGCACCCGGGGATTTGGCGAAGTAACGAGGGTATGCAACGAGGTACGGGTTGTGTATCAGCACGAACTCATCGATGCGTGCGCGCTCCGATGCGCGAAGCAAAAGCGGAAAATTGGTAAAATTCAAAACGCGGACGCGGCCGCTTGACTTCCTGAAGAAGGAGCCGCGCGCGAAAGGGGCGAGGAACGCAAGGGTCCATGGGGGACGAAGCTTCTGCTCCTCCATTCTATCCGACAAGGGGAACTTGATGTTTCCACGATGAATCACGGTCGTGGCCATCTCCAGGCCTGACGCCGCGAGCTCCTCGAGAAACCGTTCGCACAGGCGCGCACCGCCTCCAGTCAAATTGTCGGCAACAACGAAGAGGCGCATCCCTGGCATCGGCACTCGACCTTTCGAAACAAAAGACCCAGCAGACGAGTCCGCCTGTCAAAACGCCACACGCGATCAGCGCGCCTGAGCCGCCCGGCCAAGAAGGCCACGCCCCGCCATCTCATTGAGGCTGCGCTCGTACTCGACGTGAGTGCGTTCCTGCCCGAGCACCCAATCTCCGAATCGACGCACGCCTGTCTCGAAATCTGTACGAGCCTCGAAGCCCAAGACCGCTCGAGCCTTGGAAGTATCCGCCACGCAATGCCTCACATCGCCTACCCGGAACTCTCCCGTGATTTCGATCTTCGAGTTCGAACCATAGAAGTCCTTCAGGAAGCCCGCGACGCGTGCCACGGATACTCCGACGCCGGTTCCGACGTTGAAAACGGAAGGCGACTTCAACTCGACCGTCAGCGCGGCGCACATCGCATCCACGACGTCATCGATATAAACGAAGTCACGTGACTCCTCACCATCCTCGAAGACCCGGATCGGCTTTCCATCGAGCAGCAGACTCGAAAAAATACTCAATATTCCAGTGTAGGGATTCTTGAGGCTCTGGCCGGGTCCATAGACGTTCTGAAACCTCAACGCGACACCATCAAGACCATGCGCCCTGCAGAAAGCGAGGCACTGCTGTTCCTGGCTGAACTTCGAGATGCCATAAACGCTGCAGCTTCGCGGGGGAGCCTCCTCCGATGTGGGAACCACCACTCCGGGCCTCCCGAACGGGTCCAGGGGTTCGAAGACGCCTCGTTCGAGATCCGCGTTGCTGCGCTGTTCGGGATAGAACACTGCCCCGCTTTCCGATCGGTACATCCCCTCGCCGTATATCGCTCGGGAACTCGCGACGAGCAGACGCGGCCGGGCTCCCGCCCGGGAAATCGCTTCGAGAAGCTTTGCGGTTCCCATGACATTCGTGTCGAAATAGTGGGACACTTCATACATCGACTGGCCGGTCCCTGTTTCGGCGGCCAAGTGCACGACCACACTGACGCCCCTTACCGCTCGATCCAGGGAAGCCGAATCCCTGACGTCTCCGCGAATGAACTCAACGCGGCCGAGGAGATCTCCGAGCACGAGCTCCTCGCGGGGAGACTCACCGTGGACTTGTCGCGAAAGGGAGTCGAGCAAGACCACTTCAGCTCCGCGTGAGAGCTGCGCACGAGCGAAGGCGCGGCCGATGAATCCAGCCCCGCCAGTGACAAGGATTCGTCCGTTCGTTCTCACAGCGCATTGCTCCCCTTGATTCGAAGTGTTGCCGGACGCTATCATGATCCGGTAGTAAAGTGAAGATCCGGACTTCGACCGAAGTCGACGGGAGTCTCCCAAGCCTCTCCACACATCCCAGCGACCTCTTCGCGTCGGCACCGAGGAAGTTCTACGATGCTCAAGGACACTGTCAAAGAAGAGTTTCCGTTCCTCTATTCCACCGCCAAGGAGTTGGAGTTCCGTAGGTCCGGCGGAAAGTCGCTCCGCATGCGCACCCCATCGACCGACGACATCGCCGCGCAGTGGAAGTCAATCCTGTCATTGAGCGCAAGCTCGCGGCAGGAGGTCCGAAAGGGCGGAAGCAAAGTTCTCTTCGTCACAGGTTTCGGACTGGGCTCCCACTACCACGCGATCGAACCCCTCATCATGATGGCCCTCCACGCGCGGTGAGCGGAAATAACGTCGTTCTCATGTGGGAAATCCTTGCCCGCCTGCGAGTTCAACCGGGTCGGCAACCAGCTCCCGCTCTTCGAGATGCATCCTCGTCCCGGGCTGACCAAGTCCACGCTCGCCGCCCAGTGCAACATTTGCGTGGAGAACCTCGATAGCCTGTATGACTTGTTTCCCATTGGCCGCGATACGTACGAAGATTTCAGGGCCGAAGCGGACGCGAGGATCGCTCGGGAGGCCGCCCAGACCGTGACTCTGGACAGACTCAGGTCGTGGTGTTTCGAAGGCATAGGCGTCGGGGATGAAGTGTTCGCGTCAATCCTAAGGACTACGTTGAGGGGTCGCATCCGCGATACGCCCTACGAGAATTACCTCGCCAAGCGTTATGTGATGTCAGGGGTCATGCATGTGCTGAGCATGAGGAGAGCCCTCGACGCGCATCGCCCAGACAGGGCCGTTCTCATCCACGGCCTTTACCTCACGCATGGAATCGCGGCCCGCGTCGCCAATTCCATGGGCATTCCACTCGTCGTCATCTGTGGGGGAGGAATCCGGAAAGATACGGTCATCCTCTGCCACGCACAAACCTACCACCACCAGCTCATTAATGAACTCGACGCGTCCGTGAAGATCGCCCAGGATACCGGCGGCGAACGGGCTCTCGCCATGAATCTGCTGCGAGAGCGAATCGAGCATGACCACTTCCGCGCCACGATCGAGCATCGCGCGGGAAAAAGCACGACCAATGAATCCAGCCCCGCCCGTGACGAGGACTCGTCCGATTGAACTCACGTCACTGCGCTCCTCTAATGCAAATTGTTCGCGAAAGGTATCATGACCCAATGGCGAAGTGAACCTTTGGACTTCAACTGAGGATTGCATTAGCTTATGTCGCCAAGCCCCCGACCATAGCGGCCCACCCCTGCCCGCGTCGTTTCCGAGGAAGTTCCAAGATGCTCAAGGATACGATCAAGGAAGAATTCCCGTTTCTCTACTCCGCCGCCAAGGAACTCGAGTTCCGCAGGTCGGGCGGACAATCGCTGCGTTCGCGCACGCCATCGACCATCGACATCATGGCCCAATGGAAGTCCGTCATCGCGTCGAGCTCGCCCGCGCGACTGGCGATCAACGAGGGTGGACGCAGGATTTTCTTCGTCACGGGGTTCGGCCTTGGTTCGCACTACCACGCCATCGAACCCCTCATCATGATGGCCCTGCAGGCGCGGGGCGCACGCATCACGTCTTTCTCCTGTGGAAAATCCCTGCCGGCGTGCGAATTCAACCGGGTCGGCAACCAGGTTCCGGCCTTCGAGATGCATCCGCGCCCGGGATTGACCAGGTCGACGCTCGCCGCGCAGTGCGCCGTGTGCGTCGAGAATCTCGACAGCCTTTACGATCTTCTCCCCATCGAGCGCGACACCTACGAACGCCACAGGCTCGAGAACGATGTGAGAATCGCTAGAGAGGCGGCCGACACCGTGACCCTCGAGAATCTCCGCTCGTGGTGCTTCGAGGGCATCGGCGTCGGCGACGAGGCATTCGCGTCGATCCTGCGCACGACCCTCAGGGGGCAGGTCCGCGACACGCCCTACGAACTCTATCTCGCGCGCCGTTACGTCAT
The DNA here is from genome assembly GCA_044356935.1 of Silvanigrellaceae bacterium. Lineage (GTDB taxonomy): Bacteria > Bdellovibrionota_B > Oligoflexia > Silvanigrellales > Silvanigrellaceae > JADCJN01. Next base: position 31,551 of record JBIKVI010000001.1, read on the forward strand.
GTCGGGGGTGATGCACGTTCTCAGCATGCGCCGGGCCCTGGAGGCGCATCGCCCTGAAAAGGTCGTGCTCGTCCACGGACTTTATCTCACTCACGGGATCGCGTCGCGTGTCGCGAAAGCGATGGGGCTTCCCGTGGTCGTGATGGGGAGTGGCGGCATCCGGAAGGACACGGTCGTCCTCTGCCACGGACAGACCTACCATCATCAGCTCATCGATGAAGACAACCGCGTGTGGGAGGACGCGGACCTGACGGAACCGCAGAAAGCGACGACGCTACGTTACGCCCTCGAAAAGAGGACCAACGGCGCGGCCGTCGACTACGTGACGTACCACCCCAATCCCAAGAACGCCCACGACGAGATCCGCGGGGAGCTCGCGCTCCCCGCCACCGACGACCGCCCCATCGTGTCGTTCTTCACGAACGTCTGCTGGGATGCACAGATCCTCTACAAGTCGAACGTGTACGAGGACATCTTCGCCTGGGTGAGGAATTCCATCGCCATCGTCGCGCGCAATCCCAGGATCATCGGGGTCATCCGCATCCATCCCGCCGAAACCAAGGGGTCGATGAAGACGCAGCAGCCCATGGCCGACGAGATTCAGAAATGGTTTCCGCGGCTGCCCGAGAACATCCGCATCGTGAGCCCCGAGAACGACTGCAGTTCCTATTCTCTCGCTGAGATGAGCAGGCTCTCCGTCATCTATGGAACCAAAATGGGACTGGAGCTGGCGCTCATGCGTGTTCCGTTGCTCATCTGCGGCGAGACGTTCAGTCGCAACAAAGGATATGGCATCGACGTGCCCGACAGGCAGGCGTACGAATCACTTCTCATGAAGGCCCACGAGCATCCTCCGCAATCCGCGCAGGCATTCGACCGGGCGTTGAAGTACGCGCATTATCTCTATTTCCGAAGGATGCTGAAGATTCCCATGGAATCGACGGTCGGGGCGGGAGGACTCTCGCGGACGAAACTCCTCATCTCGCGCCTCGAAGACCTCGACGCGGGAACCGATCCTGTCATGGACGTCATCTCCCGCGGCATTCTCGAAGACCAGAGCTTCTGCCTTCCCCACTCGAACTCCGATGCATCGCCTTGATCCTGCGCGGACGACCATGAATGGCCGAACCCGAGCCTTGCGTCTTCGGTCGCAACGAAGTTTAATGCGGTTCTAAACCGCGAAGCGGACGACAAGCCCTTCGTGATGATTCCGGCCAGCGCCAAGCAGGGAGTGCAGATGCCGAACTCCATCATCCGTGGCATTTCGTCGGCTTTCCCCCGGGGATCCCTTTCGTCGGATGAGGCAGCTCGTTCGACGGGTTTGTCTGCGGACATGCGGCGCTCGAAGTTGGGAATCGACGAGGTCAAAGTCGCCAGCAGCGAGGAACCGCCGTCCGTCCTGGCGACACGGGCCGTCGAGTCGCTCGTCGCCAAGCTCGCTCTCGACCGTGCCTCGATCGAGTTCCTCATACTGGTCACTCAGAATCCTGACTTCAAATTGCCGACGACGGCTTGTCTGGTGCAGCACGCGGCCAACCTGCCAACCTCGATTCTCGCGTTCGACATGAACCTCGGCTGCTCGGGCTTCGTCGCCGCACTGAGCCAGGCGGACGCGATGATCCGATCGGGCCAGTCGAGGCGCGGTCTCATCGTCACGGCGGAAACTTACAACCGAGTGATCTCTTCTGAAGACAAAGACACCTATGGGCTCTTCGGAGACGCCGCGGCGGCTGTTCTCGTCGAAGCGACGGACGAGGATGCGGGCTGTCAAAAGTTCCGGTTCGGAACAGATGGCTCCGGTTCCAGTAAACTTATCGTGCGCGCAGGGGGATCGCGGTTCGAGCAGGCCGCCACGCCGCGCGACAGGTTCCTTTACATGGACGGTCGGGGCATTTTCGAGTTCGTTTCGAAGGTCGTGGTCAACGACCTGAAGGCGTTCCTCAGCGAGAACGAGCTTGAGACGGCCGACGTCGATCACTGGGTCTTTCACCAAGCCAACAAATACATGAACGACCGGCTCGTCACGCTCCTGGGCATCGATCCTTCGAAAGCGTTCTTCGACATTTCCGACATCGGAAACACCGTCAGCGCGACGATTCCCATCGCGCTCCAACGTGGACTGCAGGCAGGCGCCATCCCCTTCGGCAAGATCGTGTTCTGCGGATTTGGCGTTGGGCTCTCATGGGCTTCCTGCCTCTATTTGAACAGGACGCGGATCGTCGCATGAACGCGAACGGCCGTGAGTCTCGACCCCTTGCCATATCAGGCACACGCCAAAGGATCCTCCCATGCACTCGGAACAAACCGTCAGTAAGCTCGAGGCCATCGTCAATCAGTGCGGTGACTACCCGCGTAATCCGATTTCATTGAATGATCTTTTGCGCAATGGTGAAAAGCTCGAACTCGATAGCCTCGGACTTTTCGAACTCTCGGCTCTTGTCGAGGAGAATTTCGGAAAGCGGCTGAGCGACGAGGAATTGCCGCAAGCCGTGCATTTGCCGTTCCTCATTGAATGGGTGGAGAATTGAGCCCTCGACGATGCGCGGAAAGTAGCCTGTCGTGACCACCTCGAATCTCAACTTCACTGCGCGCATGTGCCTTGAGCAGGATGTCCCGGCCCTGCGCATGTTCCTGTCGACGCATTGGAAATCCGATCACGTCTTCGTGAAGGATCCCGGAGTCTTCGATTGGCAGCATCCCGTCGATCGATCCGGCAGGGTCTCTTTCGCGATCGCTGAAGACCGATCGACGCGCGAAATCGTGGGGGCCCTGGGATATGTCCCGCTGGAACGTTTCGATGCCGAACTCGCCTGCCACAGACACTTCTGGTTGGCGCTGTGGAAGGTCTCCGATCCCAAACGATACCAGGGAGCAGGCGTCGCGCTCCTCAACTTCGTCCGGAAGCACACGGGAGCCTCGTTCCTTGGAGCCATGGGCCTGACGGAGGAGGTGGTACCGCTGTATCGGGCACTCCGTTTCTCGGTGGGTCGAACGACGCAATGGATCCTCGACAGGGAGTCAACGGCGGCAGCCTCTTCCGTCCACTCCCAGGTCGTCGAGTGGGCTCAATGGAACCAGAGTCATCCGCACCCCCGAGGGGAGATCCCAAAGCTGTGGACTCCGTTCAAGTCGCTCGCGTTCTTCAGGAATCGCTTCGTGGAGAACCCTTTCTACGCATACGATGTCCTGGTTTCCGTTCAGCATGGTGAGCCCCGCGCAGTCCTGGCGAGCCGCATCTGCGAAGGTAACGGTGTTCGCGTGGCTCGCATCGTGGATTTCTATGGCGACTGGGATTCCCTTCCCTCCCTCGCCGCGCACGTGAAGGCCAGGGCGGAAACACGAGGAGCGCTCTATACCGACTTGGTTAGCTGGCGCGGCGACGAGGAGACCCTGCGCAAAGCCGGATTCGTCCCCCGTCAGGTAAGCTCGCATCCAAACGCCCCTCACCGCTTCGAGCCGTTCGACCCCGCTCCGAGGGAGCTCCTCTGCGCGTTTGAAGGATCGCAGGACGATCGAGTTTGTTTCTTCAAGGCCGATGCCGACCAAGATCGCCCCGCACTGTCGGGACTTCGGAGAAGCCATTTAGTGGTGCATGTTTCATGAGTTCATCCTTGACGACGATCACCTACCACTACGTCCGTCCCATCGCTTCGAGTCCGTACCCCGGAATCAAGGGGCTCGAGCTTGAGCTCTTCCGTCGGCAACTCGACTTTCTCATGGAACGTTACAGCTTCGTGTCCATGGAGCGGCTGATCGCGTTTCGCGAAGGGCGCGACGACATCCCTCACTCTTCCGCCCTGCTAACTTTCGATGACGGCTATCGGGATCACTTCCTCCACGTCTTTCCTGAGCTCGCGTCGCGCGGCCTCGCCGGAGCGTTCTACGTTCCGGTGGATGCGGTGGAAGGCAAGGTACTCGACGTCAACAAGATCCATTTCGTTCTCGCATCCGGGGTCGATGTCGAGGAAATGGGAGCACGCATCGACCGGATCGTCGAGGCGCACCGCGACGACCCGCGGGTGCGTGCGGTTGCATGGTATCGGGAAACCTATCGGCGTCCGAGTCGATGGGACTCAGGCGAAGTCGTGTATGCGAAGCGGATGTTGCAGACGGCGCTTCCCGAAGACATCCGGTCAGGAATCGTCGACGCGTTTTTCCGCGAACGGGTCACCGAAGACGAATGCACTTTCTCGGCGGATCTCTACGCGTCGAAGGATGAGTTGCGCACGATGAGGGATCACGGAATGCACATCGGTGGGCATGGGGTGAAGCACGTCCGGTTGAGCACACTCGATCCGAAAGGCCAGCACGCCGAGATCGCGGGAAGCAAAGCATGGCTCATCGAGAACCGCCTCGCCTCGGAGGACGCATTTTCTTTCTGCTATCCCTATGGGGATTACGACGCCGCGACGGTGGAGGTCCTCCGTGAATGCGGAGCGAAGGTCGGTCTTTCACTCAAGTCCGGGACATGCGACCCTGCGGTGGTCGATTCCCTTGAGATCCCGCGCCTCGACACGAACGTTTTCCTCAGTTTTCAAGCCACCCCGTCCACGATTGGTGGTTCATGAAGCCGGATTCTCGAAAAGTCCTTGTCCCCATCACCAACCGCGTCCACTGGACGCGGCTTTGCCCGCTGTTGCGGGTGCTGTCCACCGATTCGGCCTTTGATCTTCAGATCGCTCTCGGGCATGCGGCCCTGCTTGAAGGTAACGGGGTTGTGCGACAGGAGATGTCGTTGGACGGCATCATTTCCGCGTACTCGTTCGATTTTCTGCTGGAAGGTCGATCCAGTGGTGCCATGGCGAAAACCGCGGCCCTGGGGCACCGCGAATCGTCGCCCCAGCACCTCGACTAGGACTGCGACGGACTGGAACATGTGGCCCATAATGAATGCGGGCTTGGAAGGGGGCGCCCAGCCTTGTTCTCTGACTCCTGGAGTAGGGACTTGACGGCAGGCATGCGCCTGCCCTCCTTGGGGACCTTAAGGCCATCAACGACAAGTACGACCCTACCGTTCACGCGAACCAAGTGGCTGGCGAATATCTTGAACACGATGCGGGTCTAGGCGTCGGCAAGCGTGCCGGGATCGACGCGAGACCTAAAGAAGCGCAGTAAAGACTTGTAGAAGGCGGGTTTGAGGTCCAGGGCACGGACGATGCTGGTGACCCTTCGCAGGTCGGTGCGGACCATGAAGCCGATGACGGCCGTGACGAAGACGAAGAAGGTCGTCTTGCGCGGAAAGACCGGGCGCAGTTGCGCAAGGACGGGGAGAAGGCGTATCCAGGGCATGGGGCCCTCCTGTCACGTTGTTGTGTAAGCAGCACAACGAAACAGCGAGGGCCTTCCTAATTCAAATGACAAAAATACAAAGACCTGCCCGGGTTATTGTCCCGGTGGGCGGTTACAAGAATTTCAAGCTACATCAAACCTGGCTCGCCCACCGGGACGAGAACCCGGGAATCGTGAGTAAAGTAAGCACACTACCTGTACTTTCGCCGCATGCTGAAGATCCCGTGCGATTCCGCGGTCGCGGCCGGTGGGCACTCTGGTACGAAACTTCTCATCTCCCGCCTCGAGGATCTCGATGAAGAAAAGGACCCTTCGATGGACGTCATTGCGAACGGCATTATCAATGGCGCCGACTTCTGGCTTCCGTGAAAACCTCAGCCGCCTCACCTGGCGCCAATCAAGACGCGATGAGATCAGATCCGGGAAGCGCGGCGGCCACTGCGACCTTAGGAATCTGCCGGGGCCGGGTACTCGCGAACGACACCGACGTCGCGTTCCCGATGGCTCGATGTCGCTGCTCGCTGATGTCGCTCTGCCTCGCGAAAAACCATCCATGTCGCGACTCGCACACGTTCACCAAGCATGCTACCCTCCTGGCGCTATGAGAACGCGCGACTGCTGTCGGCCCAACCCCATGGCCCATCGTGTCGTGAAGTGTCACGTTGCCCCAGATGCGCGTAAAGCTCCTCAACTCTGAGTTGCCAGCGCGGAGTCGGGCGCACTCCCGTCCAGAGGCATCTTCGACATGTTTACCCTGGACCATGACGCGAGCACGAAACAACGTAATCAGCGCCGACTCTTCGAACCCAGAACGCCTTCAAACGAACGGTACCGAGTTCAGATGAATTCAAATCCTCGCCGGATCCTCGTCCCCATCACCAACCGTGTCCACTGGACTCGTCTCCGCCCGCTCTTGCGCATGCTCGCCTCAGATCCCGACTTCGAAGTCCAGATCGCCCTTGGTCATGCCGCACTCCTCGAAGGAAACGGCGTGGTGAAGCATGAGATGTCGCTTGATGGCATCTTGCCTTCCTATTCGTTCGACTTCCTCATGGAAGGCCGGTCGAGCGGGGCCATGGCCAAAACCGCTGCGCTTGGGATGTACGAGTTCGCGGGAATCGCAAAGGAGTCGGATCCCGATCTCGTCCTCATTCGGGGCGACCGCTACGAGGTCTTGGGACTCGGATTCGCCGCAGCGTGCCTCAACATTCCCATTGTGCACGTCGAGGGGGGAGATGTCTCGGGAAACATCGACGACAAAGTCCGTCATGCCGTCACCAAACTCAGCGAACTTCACTTCGTGACCAATGAAGCCTCGCGCGATCGCGTCATCCAGATGGGGGAGGATCCCACTCATGTGCACAACACCGGGAGCCTCGAGGTCGACACCATACGGATCGCTTCGATCGAGTTTCCTGAATGGCTTTTCACCCGCTACACCGGGGTTGGATCGAAGTGGGATCCCAAGGACGGGTACCTCCTCGTGATGCAGCATCCGGTGACGGATGAAATCGACAAGGCGTTCGAGCAGATGCTCACCACCCTGCGAGCCGCCGTTTCCTCTGGACTCGGTGTCGTTTGCCTCCATCCGAATTCCGACGCGGGTGCCGATGGCATTTCAAAGGCGCTTCGTGTGTTCAGGGAGAGCACCCCGCGTGCCCAGCTGCACGTGTTCCGTGGATTCACGTCCACGGATTTCCTTTCAGTACTGGCGAGTGCGAGGTGCTTGGTAGGCAACAGCTCCGCAGGCGTGAAGGAGTGCGCTGTCCTGGGAGTCCCTTCGGTTAATGTCGGAAGCCGCCAGGAAGGCCGACTGCGTGGCGAGAACGTCTTGGACTGCAGCGGAAACTCGGCGACCGAGCTACTGGAAGCCATTCGATCGCAAGTACAGCATGGCCCCTATCCTCCCTCCCAGATCTACGGCGATGGTCGCGCGGCGGAGAGGATGATCGGACACCTGAGGAGTTTTCGCGCTTACAAGAAGTCCTTTCAAAGCATCGAGAGGGCACGCACGTGAAACACCTGGCCATCATCACGGCAAGAGGCGGATCAAAGGGAATCCCGCGCAAGAATGTGCGTGATGTTGGCGGGGCTCCGCTCATCGCTTTCACTCTTTCGGTTGCGGGCCAAGCCCGCTGCTTCGATCGCGTCTTCCTCTCGACGGACAGTGACGAAATCCTCTCGGTTTGCTCCGCGTGGGGTCTTTCGACGCCATACCGCAGGCCAACGGAATTGGCGGACGACCATTCGACATCTCGGGATGTCGTCCTGCATGCGCTTGAGTACCTCGCATGGGAAGAGGATTACGTTCCCGATTTCGTCACCATTCTGCAGCCGACGAGTCCGTTCCGGACGAACGTCGAACTCGCCGAGTATGCCGGAATCGCGGAGAGGGCCGAACACCTGAATGCGGGCGTCGTCTCCGTCTCGGATGTGGGCCACTTTCACCCGCGCCGAATGTTCACGCTGGAAGGTGGCTTCGCCGTGCGCCTGCAACCTTCTTACGGAACGAATCCTCGTCGCCAGGATCTCGGGCCGACTTACGTGATGACGGGAGGCTACTTCGGTTTCAAGCCTTCCGTCGTCCTAAACACGGCAAGCTGCCTCGCGGACAGGCTCCTGCCTTTTTTCATTAGGGACCCTTTGGCCGTTCTGAACATCGACGAACCATTCGATTTGGAAGTCGCGGATCTCTTCATGCGCTACTCATCCTCGACCCGGGCGCTGCAGGTTCGCGACGAGCTGGGTGAGTACCGTGCATCGCTCGGTGCCACGCTTAAAGGAGGGAAGTCATGACGAGTCCACGCCCCCCAAACGACGTGCTTTCACCCGAGGTGCGAAGGCACCTCGGCCACCTTCATACGAAGGTCTTCAATCCTGGCGGCGATTATCCTCAGTTCGCGGCGATGCTGGACGCCATGGAGGATTGGGCAGCGGGTCATGTCGCCGCAAAATCCCTTCTGGTTCTGGAGCGAGCTTACATTTACGGAGGCACTTGCCTCTTCGCTCCGCTTTTCGAGCGTCACAAAGTAACGGCTATGGATTGCCATCTCGCATCGACGAAGGATCGATACGGGTTCAATAGCCACATGGCGGATAGTCCTGACGTGATTCGCCGTCCACCTGATGCCGAGGGTCCCATTTGGGAGTTGCCGTTTGCCGACGATTCGTTCGACCACGTCGTTTGTCCGAACGTCGTGCACCACGTCCGCGACCAGGCCTCCATGATCTCCGAGTGGGAGCGTGTCCTCAAACCCGGGGGAACCGGTTTCCTGTTCGAAGCGCTGGTACGGGAACTTCACCAGGTGCCAGACGACTACCTGCGATACACTCCTTTCGGCATGAAGGCGGAGCTCGAGAAAAGAGGCTTGGACGTCGTCTGGTGGAAGCCCACGACGGACGTCTTCGACGTCATCCGCTACTGCTTCCTCCAGGCGTTCCAGAATTTCCCGTCCGACCGCTCAGCCGATACCGAGGAGTGGGTGCGCAACGAGGTCTTTCCTCGGCTCTCGCGTTGGTCGGAGGAGTATCCGTCGAACCTGAAGAACCCCGCCAAGTCGTTTCCAACAGGATTCCTGCTCGAGTTCCGGAAGCCAGAATCGCTCGAGACGACCTAAGGAGCCCACACATGCACGTAGATTGCGTTGCCGAGATCGCCCAAGCACATGACGGTAGCGTAGGTATTCTTCATTCCTTCATCGACGCGCTCGCGGAAACCGGAATCGATGCGATAAAGTTCCAAATGCACTATGCCGAAGCCGAGAGCAGTGCGCATGAACCCTTTCGGGTCAATTTCTCGCGAGTGGACGACACACGTTTCAACTACTGGAAAAGAATGGAGCTCACCCCGGCGCAGTGGCACGAAGTGAAGAACCACTGCGATGAGCGAGGAGTCGAGTTCCTCGTCACTCCTTTCTCACTGAAGGCTGTGGGGATCCTCGAAACGCTGGGGGTGAAACGTTATAAAATCGGCTCGGGCGATATTCTGAGTCTTCCTCTCCTGGAGGCTGTGTGCCGCACCGGAAAAGAGGTCGTACTTTCCACCGGCCTAGCGAGTATTGACGACATAAGGATTGCGGTCGAGTTCGTAACGGCATTCGGAAATCCATTGAAGGTGCTTCAGTGCACCTCGGAATACCCTACACCTCCCGAACGCACGGGGCTTTCGTTTATTCCTAAACTCGCCGCTCGCTTCGGATGCCCCGTGGGCCTGTCGGATCACTCCGGTACGCCGTATCCCTCGCTCGCCGCAGTCGCGCTCGGTGCCACGTTCATCGAGTTTCATGCTGCTTTCGACAGAAGAATGTTCGGACCGGATGCGCGAAGCTCCCTCCTGATTGACGAGATCGCGGACCTCGTCCGGGGTATCCGTTTCCTCGAGCGGGCGCTCGCTGCGAATTTTTCGAAGGAGCATCACGCGGAGCACGACACTTCTCGTAAAAACTTTGGAAGGAGCCTTGCGCTCGCCAAGCCCCTCAGGAAAGGGGATTCGCTTTCGCTTAAGGACATCGAGGTCAAAAAGCCGGCTGGGATGGGGATACCTGCGTCGGAGTACAGGGCCGTCCTCAACAAGGTCGCTCGCAGGCACCTGGAGGAAGGTTCATTTCTCTCGTGGGACGACTTCGAGAAGTGAACCCGGGCCCCCGGACGGGGAGGTTTGGCCCGTGGAGCAGCCCGCCTATTCCCGGAACCGGATGGATACTTTAACATCTAAAGGGTTCCCGCATTGCACTTCGCTGCTCGCGGTCGCCCTTGCCGAGGCGCGCCGGCCAAGCGCGCACAGACGTTTGAGCAAAATGCGAATTTTTGGAGATCTTCATGTCTCACTTCCTCCCCTTCGCCCTCCCCGACATCGGGGAAGAGGAGATCGAAGAAGTCGTGAGCGCCCTGCGCTCCGGCTGGCTCACCACTGGCCCCAAAACGAAGCAGTTTGAGGCCGACTTCAAGGCCTTCGTCGACCCAGGTTGTGAAGCCATCGCCGTGAACTCGGCCACGGCGGGTCTCCACCTCGCGCTTGAGGCGCTGGGGGTGGGCCCAGGTGACGAGGTTCTGGTGCCCACCTACACCTTCACCGCCTCGGGCGAAGTGGTGCGGTACCTAGGTGCCGACGTGAAGTTCGTCGACGTCGACAGGCGCACGTCCAACGTCACCGCGGCCGACTTCGAGAAGGCCATTGGGCCTCGCACCAAGGTCCTCATGCCCGTGCACTTTGCCGGTTTGGCGTGCGACATGGACCCCATCCTCGCACTCGCCCGCAAGCACGGCCTCAAGGTCGTGGAAGACGCCGCCCACACCCTACCCACCACATACAAGGGCAAGCCCATTGGCTCGCTGGAGTCCGACTTTACGGTGTTCAGCTTCTACGCCACGAAAACGGTGCCCACCGGCGAAGGCGGAATGATCGTTACCAAGAACGCCGAGCTGGCTAAGCGCTGCCGGGTTATGCGCCTGCACGGCATCAACCGCGATGCGTTCGACAGGTACACCTCCAAGGTGCCAGCTTGGTATTACGAGGTCGTGGCGCCCGGCTACAAGTACAACATGACCGACGTGGCCTCGAGCATCGGCATTCACCAACTGCGCAAAGCCCACGCGCTGCGTGACAAACGCGAGGCCATGGCCGACGCCTACGACTCGGCCCTTGCGGGCTTGCCGCTAGAGCTCCCGGCACGCGCTCCTACGGGCGACCTCCACGCCCACCACTTGTATGTGGTGCGGCTCACCGACCCACGGCACGACCGCGGCAAGGTTATTGAGGCCATGGCTGAGGAAGGCATTGGGTGCAGCGTGCACTTCATCCCGTGCCATACGCAGCCCTACTGGCGCGAGCGTTACAGCCACCAGCCTGGAGACTTCCCCAACGCGCTAGCGAACTTCGAACGGGCGGTGTCGCTACCCCTGTATACGAAAATGACGCCCGCCGACCAGGAGCGGGTCGTGACAGCCCTCAAGAAGGTGCTATTGCGCTAGAAATGGGCAGACGGGCGACGGGTTGGGTGGAAACACCCGTCGTTGAGAGATACCGTGGAACCGGAGCAGCAGAGCCAGTACGTGCGTCGGAGGAGACATGGCGGTGCCACAGAGAGACAAGAGCAGCATGCTTCTTGGCCGGCCCAAGGACGCCCGATCAAGGGTGGGAACTCGCCAAGAAGCTCTGGAAAGGCTCGTAGAGTTTTTTCGGGCCCACGGAAACCGCTACGAACTTGTTAGTCTCGCGCTTTTCGGAAGCTTCGCGCGCGACGAGGCAAGCGCATTCAGCGACGTGGATGTAGCCTTTGAATCCGCGAGGCGACTTTCGATTTCAGAATTAACGAGCCTGCTGCGAAAACTCGAGGAGATGCTTGGACGCGGCGTCGACCTCTGTGAGCTGTCGAGGGTGCACCCACTTCTGCGACCGTCGATAGCTGAGGATCTCGTCAATGTCGCGTAAAAAGAGCGGGCTCCTTTCCCTCCTCCTAGCACGGAGGTCTTGTCTGCTCGCGAAACAGTATGGAGGGTCGGTGGATTTCGCCACTCCGAAAACGACCCAAATGCAAGCCGACGCGCTCGTGAAGAGAATTGAGGAGATTGGAGAGAAGTTATCGAGCAACGCACATATGGAAGTTACATCTCGACGCCACGCGTGACGGAATCGAACACATCCTCCGATCGGAGTATGGCGTTTCGGACTTCAAGATTGACGAAGTCGATTGAAGGCTGCGAAGCCGTCGTACCTCCTAGAGACTCTGAGGAGAGACTCCTTGCTCAAACGCATTTTTGACGTCGTCGCGGCGGGCGGAGGACTTCTGGTTCTCGCCCCCCTGTTCGTCGTTCTCGCCTTGGTGGTAAAGCTCGACTCCCCCGGACCCGTGTTTTTTCGGCAGGTGAGGGTGGGGCTTGGCGGCCGAGACTTCCGACTGCTGAAGTTCCGCTCCATGCGTGTCGACGCGAAAAGTCGAGGACCCCAAATCACGGTGGGTCGCGACCCGCGCGTAACACGTTCGGGGCATTTTTTGCGTCACTGGAAGTTCGACGAGCTCCCCCAACTCATCAACGTGGTGCTCGGAGACATGAGCCTCGTGGGCCCTCGCCCAGAGGTGCCAAGATATGTGGCAATGTATCCTACTGCCGAGAAGTCCACCATCTTGAGCGTGCGACCCGGCATCACTGACCCGGCATCGGTGAAGTTCCGCAACGAGAGCGAAGTTCTCGCTGCGAGCGCCGACCCCGAGAAAACCTACGTTGAGGAAATCCTTCCCGAGAAGCTCCGCTTGGGCTGCGACTATGCGCGTTCGCGCAGTTTCTTTGGAGACCTGAGAGTGATATTCCAGACCTTCTTTGCAATAATCACGTGAACGCGATTCGGCCGATGCCCGCAATCGTGCCCTCTGAGCGTCGGTGGTCCGGGTGATTTACGCCAGCTCCTGCCTTCCCACTCATCGCACCGTTGTCTTCGGAGCGCTGGCATTCGCCGGCGTCTTCGTTGTTTTAGCATTCGCATTGCCGCCAACATGGAGCATGGGTGTAGCCGCTTTGGCTGCCATGGCTTTTGCGTTGGCGTCCCTAGAGAAAACCGCCACTACCGCGTTGGCCATCGTCTTTTGCGGAATGTACCCCATCAGCCTCACCTACGGCGATTTTCCCTTCTTGCCCGGAACCGCGGGCATGGCCGCCTACGGTCTCGTGAGTTTGGCTGCCATCGTGGCTCTGGCGCGTGAGCGGCGTTCACCTTTTCGCTTTGAGCGCAGTGAAGCACTTCTCCTGACACTGGCGACTCTCGTGGTCATTGCGAGCTTCGCCACGGGTTGGAGTGCAACCAACACAGCCTATTTCCGCCAATCCTTCGCCCGGCTGGCAGGCACGTTGATTCCGGCGTGCCTCATCATTGCGAACACGGGAACGGCGCAGACCTTCGAGCGCTTCTGCCGGGTCAACTTGGCCATCGCGAGCGGATTCACCCTAGGCCTCCTTTGCCGCGCGATGCTCGCAATGGGTGGCGCCCCGGGAGTCACCACCGCTTCCCTTGCTGTCGACAATACGATCGGCCTCTCCAACGTGCTCTTCACTCATTTCGCTGCTGCGGTAACCTACGTGCTCTTCGCGCGCGAACGACTAGGCACGGGGACGCGTCTGGCCCTTCTGCTCTTGGCAAGTGCCGACCTCGCCTTCATCGCCTATTTCACCCAGCGCAGCGCCCTGTTGGGAATCCTCGGTGCAGTGGTTCTTACACCCTTCCTCTTCAGACTCGAGGTCCCACGTCAGAAACGCCTGCGCTGGCGTGCCGCCATGGGGGCGTTCGCATTGGCTACGGCTGCCCTGCTGTGGATTGCCACCGCGAAAGGCTTGCTCGACTCAACATTGAACAAGTTGAACCTTAGCTTTCAGTTCGCACGGATGCTTCGAGTCGGCGACGTGAACCTCTCTGCCGAGTCCATCAGCGGAACGAGCTTGCCTTTGGGTTCTATCTCCGTCCGCATCGACGGATACCTCACGGCGTGGCGCGCATTTACCGAGTCCCCCTGGACCGGCATTGGATTTAGCCGCTTCGAGGCCTTGGCCGCGCGTTTCTGGCACGGCTACCCCCACAACATCTTCCTCGACTTCGCGGTAAGCTTCGGAATCGCGGGGCTCCTTGTCGCGTGCGTCTTTGCCGGCTTGGTGATTTACGGCCTTTTGCGCGCTCGCGCCCTCTCCATTGCCGAAGGCCGCACGCGCCCTGAAGTGGCATTCGCGTCGCTCATGGTCGTGTTCTTCTCGGTGGTCCTCCAGGTTTCGGGCGGCATCCAGTCCATTTTCCCGCTGTTCGTCGTGAGCCTCTTCCTCCTCCTGCGCGCAACGTCCATCCCAAATGCGCATCCTGAGACTGCGCCCAAGGACACCCCATGACACTCCACGAACTCAAGGCCCGCTACTCGCGCCGAATGCTCCTCCTGGCGGCCGATGCGATTCTCGTGGTGGCTACGCTCCCTTTGGCGCTCGCGCTCAGGCTCGACCCAGCCGAGGCGGCCCGCTTTTTGGGCCATATAGGCTTCGACTACTACGCTCTGCTCGTGCTTCTTTCGGTGGCCAGCTCCTACATCGCGAAGTCGCATTTGGCCATCCTGCGCCTGGCGAACCTGTTCACCGCGCTACGCGTTGCGGGCGCCATGACGCTGTGTTTCGTGGGTTTCTACGTGTTTGCCACACTGGTGTTCGCCTTCGAACCCGTGCTGCCCCGAACCACTATCCTCATCCAGACGCTCTTGGCGGTTCCCGCTGCCGTAACACTCCGCTTCTCGTTCCGTATCGGCGAGCGCATGGCGCTCGGAAGGGGGCAAGAAGGCAGGCGCACGCTCATTTACGGCGCCGGCCTCACCACCGACCGCATCCTGCCCATGATGCTGCGCACGCCCGACAAGTACGCCATCATCGGCCTCCTCGACGACAACCCCAGCAAGCGGGGCGCCGAGGTGCAGGGCGTGCGTGTCTTGGGAGGGCGAGAGCAGCTCGCACGCGTGGTGAAACGTCACGAGGTCGAACAGGTCATCATTGCCATGCCCAGCGTGCCCGGAACACAGCTCCGCGGCATCGTGCGTGAAATCGCCGCGTGCGGCGCCACGGCCAAAATCCTCCCCGACCCCGACGCCTTCCTCGCGGGCAACGCCCAGCGCCCCCTCGACGTGCGCGACCTCGACATTGCCGACCTCCTGCGTCGTCCGCCCCGCGACCTCGATAGGGCGGCCATCCGCGACACGCTGCAGGGGAAGGTGGTGCTCGTTACCGGCGCGGGCGGCTCTATCGGCTCCGAGCTGTGTCGGCAGGTGGCTTTGGTTGGGCCCGCGCTCCTTGTGCTCAACGATGCCTCGGAGTTCGCCCTTTACCGCGTGCACCAGGAACTCGGGGAACGCTTTCCCGAGTTGGCCCTAGCCACAAGCCTCGGCGATGTCACCGACGCCGACTTCTGCGACGCCCTTTTCGCGCAGCGCCGGCCCCATGTCGTGTTCCATGCCTGCGCCTACAAACATGTTCCCTTGTGCGAGGAAAACGTCGTTGCGGCCTTCCGGAACAACGTCGGCTCGGCCTTCCGGATTTTCGACTCCGCCACGCGTCACACTGTGGAGCGGGTCGTACTCATTTCTTCCGACAAGGCCGTGCGCCCAACCAACGTCATGGGTGCCACCAAGCGCATTTGCGAACTCCTCACGCTTTGGTACGCGCAGCATCGCGGCAACGTCGCGACGCGCTTTTATAGCGTGCGGTTCGGGAACGTGCTGGGCAGTTCAGGCTCCGTCATCCCGCGATTCCTCGAGCAAATTCGCGCGGGCGGCCCCGTGACAGTCACCCATCCCGACATGACCCGTTACTTCCTGCTGATTCCGGAGGCCGCGGCGCTGGTTCTGCAGGCCGTGGCCAAAGCCAAGGCGCCTGGCGACATCTACGTTTTGAACATGGGCGAACCCGTGCGCATCGTCGACCTCGCACGCGATCTCATCGTGCTCATGGGCTTCGAACCCGACTCCGAAATCCCCATCGTGTTCTCAGGCATGCGGCCCGGCGAGAAGATGCACGAGGAGCTCAGCCTAGCAGGGGAAACCATGGAGGCGGTGAACGGCGACTACAACCGCATCACCAACCTGGTTGCCGTTCCGGAAGGCCTGCTCGAAGAGATTACCGCACTTCATGCGGAGAGCTGGCGCGTGGGCGACGCGGAGCTTGCGCGCCGCATCTTCGCCATCATCGGCCGTTTTGAGTCCATCGAGCCGCCGACGGGAGCCAATGCCGGATCCGCTGCCCAAACGCACGCGGCTTCAGGGGCTGTTCCGTCGCCTGAGACGCTTACCATCGACTCCTCTTCGCGGCATGAGTTCAGTCTGCCTCCCCTTGGACTCTCCCTTAAAAGGACGTGAGGACGACATGATTGCGACACGCGCCAAAGCCTGGCTCGGCCCCCTGCTCCTCGCGCTCCTGCTCGCCTGCGTCGGATGGAGTGCGAGCGCCTTTTTGGCATCGGCCTTCGAAACGACCGGCGCAGACGAAGTCACTTATCTCGGCGCGCGCGGAAGCCAAGCGCAGTCGCGCACGTGGGCATTGACCCGGGACACCGGGGCAACGCCTGGTGCCACAGGCACGGCCGAAGCTCCCCCGTTCACAGCCACATTGATTGCGAACGGCCTCTTGCCAGACACGCGCGCCCTCGACCTCTTCGTTTCCTTTCCGCGCAATGTTCGTTCCGTTGACGCGCAGCTCGTGGACGAGGCAAGCGGCTGTTCTTGGACGCCCGCATCCGGCGACAACGTGCTCGCTGGAGAACGCATCCGTTTCGTGCGCAATGCCGGGCAGGCCGCCTGCGCCAACTCCGAGGCCGGAGATGCGGCAAGTGCAGTGATTGAGGCGGACTCGTCCCGCCGCCTGCGCCTGGAGATCAACGCTCCAGGCCTCAGCGCGGCCGCCCTCTTGGGCCATGATCTCGCTGCGCCCACTCAGGTGAGGCGCACTGAGCTCATCGTCGCTGACCCTTCTGGGGGCTCGACCCGGTTCGTCGTCGATGCCCATGCGCTAAG
This sequence comes from Silvanigrellaceae bacterium, assembly GCA_044356935.1. Lineage (GTDB taxonomy): Bacteria > Bdellovibrionota_B > Oligoflexia > Silvanigrellales > Silvanigrellaceae > JADCJN01. The sequence continues at coordinate 48,359 of JBIKVI010000001.1, forward strand.
GCCGTCGGGCGTGGCGCCCCGAGAGCGTGTTTCCTTGCTGGCGACGGTCTGGTCGGGTGCCGACTCGGGCAGGCAAACTTCCACCGCAAGCTCCTTGAAGGCCACGCTCGCCGCGCTCACAGTCGCACTTCTTCTGGGCGTCGTCGTGTTGTTGTTTCCTCGCAGAACAGCGTCGGCTCGCACATCGGCCGTGGCGTTTGGTTTGATCATCGGGCCCCTGTTTGGGCTGTGGGCTTTGGTCATGCCTCCCCTTCAGGGCGCCGACGAACCCGATCACCTCCTATCGGGCTATCAGTTGGCTGCTCCACCCGCCGACGTCGCTCCGCTGCAAGCGGCGCTCGCCGACGAGGCCAAGCGTGTTCACTTCGAGCGCATCAAGTTCCAACGCACGGAAGGTTTCAATGCGGCCGACACGCTAAGCCCTTACCCTGTCGCTTGGGCAAGGCACGTTGCCGCCTTCGATCTCCCCGGCCGCTCGGCACTGGAGTCGGGCCTGTTCCGCTTCCACAGGCCCCGCGCCGAGAATGCCCCGTTCACTTACCTCCTGCAGCTGCGGCTCCTCATCGGTTTGTGGGTGGCCGCCTGCGGCGCCGCGTGCGCGTGGGTGCTCACACGGGTCAACGACGGAGAGACGCCCGCGGGCTTCCACGCCGTGGTGGCCCTGCTCGCCCTCACGCCAAGCGTTCCGCATTTTTCCACGCACGTCTCCAACTACGGTTTCCTTATCGGCTCGCTCCTGCTGGTGCTCTGCAGCGCGTCGGTGCGACCGCGCACGGAGCGTCAGGGCACGCTCAAGTTCGCCGCGCTGGGAGTGGCCTTCGCCTTCTGCGCCCTCTCGGGGCGCGCGGGCATCACCGCCTTGGCGCTGGTTCCCCTCGCGTCTTTGTGGAAACCGGCGGTGCCTGGCATTTCGTCGATGCGCCTGTGGAGCACGGCGTTTGTGGCCTTCGCCGCGCCGCTGGTGTTTGCCAAGCCGCAGAGTTTCGCCTTCCTCGGTCGGGGCTTCAGCGTCATCGCCGCCTGGGCGCCCAATGTTCCCGCCAATTTGCTGCTGGTGGGACTCTTCGGCGTGGCCTGCGTGGTCATGGCGCTCGTGGATCACGAACTTGCGAAGCGGGCGAGCCCGGCCTCCTACACCACGGCACCCGAGGGCCGGCGGCCCACGCAAGGGGAACGTCGCATCTACGCCGGGGCGGCTGGGTTCTTCCTGCTTGTGCTCATCGTCCCATGGGCGTTTCCGGTGACGCCCTTGCGCGACAACGAAACCGTGGAAGCCCTCAAAGGGGTGGCCTACGTGCTCGAGGTGGTTCCGCGTTTCTTTGCGGGCCTGGGCATCTCCAATCCGGAATATTTCCTGACCTCATCGTATTGGTCGGGCTTCGGCTGGCTCGACACGACCTTCAGCCGACGACTCCTGCGCGTGCTGAAGTGCGTGCCCGCAGCGCTCGCACTCCTGGCGATCGCGGGATGGTGGTACCGCTCCGACGGCAAGCGTCCGTTGGCGTTCTTGGCGTCGTCGTGGCTCCTCGCCGGAATCGCCGTGGCCCTCTTGGCCTTCGCTATTTCCTTCGAGCGGGTGAATCTGCACGGCCGGTCGCTCGTGCTTCCCTACATGGTTCTTCTCGCGGGCGCCCTCCTGCCCCTAGCTATGGGGCGTGCCAACCGCGAGTTGAACTGGGTGCCCACGCGCCTGCTCGCAGCCGCGGCCATCGGTGTTCAGTTCTACGCCCTGCGGTTCGTGCTCGAGCGCCACTTTCCCTTTTGAAGTCGGCGTCTCTCAGCTGGGCGTCGTTCGTAGAACTGCCAGGTCGAGGCGGTAGAGGGGGCGACCCGACGCAGCATACGAAAGGGTATGTGAGGAGGGCGCCCCCGAAGACCAACGAAGAGATGGAGGTTCTACGAGCGACGCCCTCAGCCGAAGTAACGCGCCAGTACCACAGTGACAGCGTACAAGTGGAAGGCGCAGCCCCCGGCAACCAAGGCAATGGGAAGCGTCGAGGTCACGGCCTTGGCGCGCGCCCGCTCAGCGCATTCGAGGAGCAATGGCGCCAGGGTGGACATGAGCAAGAGCTGGTATGAAATAATCAGGTAGCGACCGTGCAGGTTAATGGTTTCTTGCGCCACCGCGAAGGCTTGGGCGGCCGCAATGACCGTCGCGCCCGCGAATCCCAATCCCACCAAGGCGAGCCTCGAGGTGCGGACCGGGGCTCGCGCGTTGAGGATGAGAAGGCCGCAGGCGGCCAATAAGGGAACAAGTTTCACAACGCGCACGAGCCGCCGCGGCAACTCCACATCGAGCCACCCAAAGCCCGACCAAAACGACTGCACGAGGTACGGGTCAGCCTTCCCGAAGCCAAGACCCGCAAGGAAACGCGGAACGACTTCGAGCGCGTAGGCCAAGCGTCCGGGCCTCGTGGCCCGCTCGATGCTGTCCAACGGCTGAAATTTAAAGATGAGGGGCAAGACGGCAATGGCCAGAAGCCCTAGCGCGAGTCCCCAGGGCAGGAACCGACGCACGCCGTGGCGCAGGTGTTTAGGCGTGAAATGGCGGAACGCTCGCACGATGCCTTCTACGGCCACGCCCGACGCAAGGACGCCCACGATGACCGCGAAGCTCAAGAACTTGCCCCAGCCAAGGGAAATGCCGAACTTGCGCAGGGCGAAATCGAGGTGGCCGAAGTTGTCATCGGGAATCAACAAAACCCAGAGCGCAGCAAGGGAACTGGCCCAAGCCCACGGCACGAGCCACGCCAAGCGGCGCGCTGGCGCATCCGCTGGCAGGGCGACGTTCTCCTGAGCGCGCAATGCCCGCACCACGGCAACCACGTGGAGAACAACGAGCACCGGCAACCCGTTTCGGCTCGCCAAAACGCATGCAACGACGCCGCCACCCAAAAGAAGTCCGTCGACGGATGCGCGCCCGCTCTCGCGCGCCGCGCTAGCCAACAAGAGCAAGAGGCCTGCGATGATGAACGCGTAGTTGGACATCTGGACGCCGAAAAACGCGATCACAGGAACGAGCAGCGGCACGATGATCCCGAGTTCGCCCGCTCCTAAGACGTCCGTTTTACGGCGCCACGCCAACACAACCAGTCCGAATGAGAGCACGAGCAGAAGAACATTGGCTCCGCGAAAGGCCGCAAGCAGAGGGAACGCGGCCATGTCGTCGCCAAACACATTCGAGAACAGGGCGAACAAAGACGCATAGAGCGGCGAGCGATCGACGACGTCGTAGCCGTCCACATGCGGCGCCCAGGCTTCGGGGTAAGGTTCCGCCTCGTAGGCGGCATTGAACTTCTCAATGGAGCGGAACTTGACCCTTTCGAAGTGAATACGACGCGCCTGCTCCTCCATGGAGGCCACAAGCCCGCTCTGCGCGGGTTCCGGCAAGGTGTAGGCGTACGAGAGCAGGTGATCGGGTTCGTCGGGGGCCTGGAAGGGCGGAAATGCCGAGGCCCAAAGGCCCGTCGTGCCCAACGCGACGCCCACGAGAGCCCATGGCAGGACACGGCGGCGCGCGGCGCCCAAGCGACCTGCAAAGGCCGCCACCGACAGAAGCGAGGAAACAACGAGGAGTGCCAAGGAAACATGCACCGCCCATAAAACGAGCGGTGAGTCGTGACGGCCCGTCCACTGCCAGGCGAGGAGCTCGAGGCGCGAACGGGCTGGCTCGGACGTCGCGTACACATAGTGGCCTCGAAGAGATCGATAGTTCGTTCCCCCCGCTCCGATGGGGCGTTCCCACCCCCAGAAGCCCAGGTCGAGGAGCCTGTCTTTGGTTTTGCGCAGCTCCCACAACTTGCCGTTGGTTCCGCAACTCTTCCAACGCTCATCGAGCGGAATGCGGATGGATCCGTCGGCCTCGAAGGTGGCATCCGGAGGCGTTGAAAACACGCATTCACTCCTACCGGGCAGGAGGAGCCTCAACGGGGGAGGACGCGCAGGGAGCCTCTCGAACGAGGGAAAAAGCGTGATCGCGACTTCATCGCCCCTAATCAGCCCGAGCCGGAATCGTAACGTAGGGATCGCTTTGCGGCCTGACCACAAGCGCTGCACTTCCATGGGAAGCATGAGCTCGGGGTTAATCCATCGCTTGGCCTCGGCGGGCACGGGAGTGTGCAGCGACCTCAGAGAGAGCACAGCGCAAACGACGACTCCCGCCGCGCAAACCCACGGCATGCCGCGCGCCGCGAGTCTCCCGCTGTGGGCAAAATGGGGTAGGCCCCGCGCCACCAGGGCTTTCCATCGACTGACCCATGATGCCGTCATGTCAAAGCCTTCCGTTCGACTTTCCCTCTGCCCGCATGCCGTCGCGCAAGGGCAACAAGGTAATGCCGCACGAGATCCCGAACGTTCTCGCGCCAAGAGTAGTGGGAGAGGACGCGGGCACGCGCCGCGGCACCCAAGCGCGCGCGCTCTGCCGGGTCCGCGAGAAGGCGCCGCAAGGCCGCTGCCGCCGCGGCCGCGTCGCCGCGGGGAACGATGACGCCGCACGACGCATCGCCAACCACTTCCTTAAAGCCGGACACATCGCTCACGACCACGGCAAGCTCGCAGGACATGGCCTCCACCACGGCAACGCCGAAGCTCTCGCTGTCGTCGATGCTCAGGGCGCAGAACACGTCGAGAGACGACAGGAAGGCGGGAACCTCCGCATTCGGAATGCGTCCGAGGAATCGCGTACGCGAGTCAATGCCCAGGGTGCGGGCCAGCTCTTCGAGTGCCTGCCGTGCGCTGCCCTCACCAACGATTTGCAGCTCGGCGTCTTGTGTCGTTCCATGGCGCGTGGCCTCTGCAAAGGCGCGCAGGAGGAGGTCAACTCCGTACTTGGGCTCCAGCGCCTTGCACAGTCCTACTCGCAGCGGGCGAGTAGCCACAGGGGCTGCAGGCGCAATAGGGTAATTAGGGGTGGGTTCGGTGGATGGCGCGATTCGACGAAACTTCTCGACATCGACGCCAAACGGCACCACGGGAATTTCCCGCAAATCGGGAAAGAGCGCGCGCGTGTGCGCGGCCATGGATAGGCTCGTCGAAAACAGCTCGCCGGCAGTCCGCAAATTGCGCCCGAGGAGCCAGCGGTTGAAGGCCGACCGGTAAGGGAACTCGTAGACGTCCATGCCCCACACGCTCAGGAACGTGACGGGGTGATTGACGAAGGAAAGCAGTGTTCCGTAGCCCGATGCGTAATGCGCGTGAACGACGTTGAACCGACCCGCACTTACGATGTTGCGCAAGCGAAGCCCGTTGAGAAAGTAGCCAAACGGGGCGCGAAAAGGGAGTGCGTGGACGACGATCCCAGAAAGGTACGCATCGTGGGCGCTCGGAAGATGATTGGAGCACGTAGCCACTTCCACGGCCCACCCTTCCGCCGCGAGGGCATTGGCCCAGCGGACGGTATGAATCGACTTCGCGGGTGCCACGATGAGCACGCGGCGGCATTCTGTGGGCGACTGACTCACAGCATCGTCCTCACGCTAAGAACTTTCGCGCGAGCACGCTCGTAAGATGGTTTGCCATGACGAAATCGCGTCCGCGTTGCCCCATGGCCTCCCGTTCGGCAGCGGGTAAGGCGCGGAGACGACGCACCGCCTCCGCGAGCGCTTGCGGGTCTTCGGGAGCCGGGCTGAAACCGCAGCCCGCCTCGGCGACAAGGTCGTTGCCCGCCGCGATGGCCTGAATGATGGGCTTGCCGCTCATCATGTAGTCGAACAGTTTGTTGGGCGAAATTCCGAAGCGGTAGAGGGGGCTGCCATGGAGCGCGATGCACAGGGCATCGACGTTCGCCAGGAGTTCGGGCACCTGACGTTTGGGCACTGAACCTAAAAACAATGCGTTGGTGAGCCCAGCGTCTTTTGCTTGCGCTATGAGTTTCTCGCGTTCGGGCCCCTTGCCGACGAACACGAACGCCACCTTTTCGTTTTTGAGAAGCGCGGCAGCACCAAGGAGCACCTCGAGTGCGTTCGAGAGACCGTGCGCTCCCACGTACCCAACGAGGAAAGTGCCCTGCGCCCGGAGGTTCGCGAGCGTGGCCACATGTTCGCCGCCCAAGGGTTCGACGTCGGTCCACTCGTCCATCTCGATGCCGTTGGGCACGTGGTGGAACTTCTCGGCCGCCATACCACGGGACATGAGATGTTCCTTGGCCTTTGGCAATATGGAGACGATCTTGTCGCTGCGGCGGCAAGCGAAGTCTTCCGCGAACTGAATAAGTCGAATGTAGGGATGCGAGGGCGAGTAGCCGCCCACTTCAATGGGGGCCAGGGGCCAGAGATCGTGGACCTCGAAGACGAGCTTGGCGCCCCCGAGCCGCGCGATGAGCCAGCAAGGAAAGATGTCCAGCGGGTAGGTGGACGACGCGACGACGACGTCGGGACGGCGCAGGGCGAACCACGGAGCCAGCACCACGAGCCACGTGAGGAAGGCGAGCATGTTGATCATGCGGCCCAGGCCGTTGCCCTGATAGCTGTTTGTGGGCAGCCAGAAGTAACGCACGCCCTCCACGCGCTCCTCCTTGGGAAGGAAGCCCACCGAAGGTTGCTTGGAGCGCACGTGCGATTGGCTCGCCGCCGCGATGGTGACGTCGTGCCCGTCGGCGAGCCACTGGCGGGCGAAGTAGAAAGGACGAAACTCCATGCCGTGGCGCGGACTGCCCGCGTAGTGGTTTACGTAAAGGATGTTCATCGCGACTCCGCCAGGGAGGCGACCACGCGCCGTCCGGCGTCACCGAGGCCATAGAGGCCCTCGCGCGCGCGGAAGGGAGCGCCCAGCCGTTCGCGCACGCGCGAAACGATGGCCTCGGTGTCGGCACCCACGAGCACGTTCGCACCCGCGTCCACCGTTTCCACCCATTCGGTTTCGTCGCGCAGGGTGACGCAGTGCTTATCGCAGAAGTAGGCCTCCTTCTGCACGCCGCCGCTGTCCGTGAGCACGAGCGCGCAGTTCTTGAGGAGCCACAGCATCTCGAAAAAGGGAACGGGATCCACCAGGTGAAGGCCCTCGCGGGGCATATCGGCGCGATCCTGGAGAATCTTGCGCGTGCGCGGATGCACCGGGAACACCACGGGCGTGCGGGCGCAGAGCTCGCGCAGCGCGGAGACGATAGACGCCACACGCGCGGGGTCGTCGGTGTTCTCCTGGCGGTGGAGCGTCAGGAGCAGGAAGCTCTCGGGTGCGAGTTTCATTTCGGAGCCAAATCGCGGCATCCGCGCTTTGTTACGGTAATGAAGGTTCGCGTCGTACATCACGTCGCCCACGTCGAGGACAAGACGCGTTCCCGGGGCATCCACGAGGTTCTCGGTGGCGAGGTTTCGAACTGCCGTTTCCGTGGGGCAGTAAAGCCACGTGGAAACCCGGTCGGTGAGGATCCGATTCACCTCTTCGGGCATCCTCATGTTGAAGGATCGCAGACCCGCTTCCACATGCGCCACGGGAACATGCATTTTCACTGCGGCGAGCGCGCCGGCGAGCGTTGAGTTCGTGTCGCCGTAAGTGAGGACCGCGTCGGGGCGTTCCTTCTGGACGACGCTCTCGAAGGCCTCGAGCATGCGTCCGGTCATGGCCCCGTGTGAGAGCCCAGCGATGCCGAGGTGGTGGCTCGGTCGGGGAATCTCCATTTCCTCGAAGAACACATCCGACATGTTCGCGTCGAAATGCTGACCGGTGTGGACGATGAGTTCTTCGAGGGCGGGCAAACCCGAAACACGCGCCGCGTTCCAATCGGCGATGGCGCGGGAAACGACGGCGGCTTTTACGAACTGGGGGCGGGCCCCGACGATAGTGAGGATTTTCATGCGTTGATGTTCCCTCTCGGGGAAAGTGTGGCGTTCATCGACTGCCTCTGCGCGGGGAGGAGGTCGCGACTCGTGACTTCATGCTGACGAATCAATCGCTCCGGGACACAACGTTTCACGGACTTTCGAGGCCCTCGTATTCCATGAGTGATGCGACGAGATCAATCGCGCGCGCTTCGCCGCACTCACGATGCCCTTGGTCGTGATCTCATCGATGACTCCGGGAAGATCCCCCAAACTTCTCGCGTTCCAACCGATCTGATTCTCCTGCACGAATCGCGAGATGGTGCCGGTTCCCAAAGAAAGTATCGGAAGTCCTTCCCCCAGGGCCTCGAAAAGTTTCAGCGGATAGGCGATCCTGAAATACTCGTTATCGGCGACCACGACGCATGCGATATCGCTCTGGGCATACAGGCGCACCAACTCTTCGCCATGGGCATGCACAACCTTCACGCGTTCTTTCAGCTTAGAAACGAAGGACTTGTAGAAGTCGAACGACCGCAGCCACTCCTCTTGCCGAGTGACGATCGTCAACTCGAAACCGGGACGATCGCAGAGCACCTCCAAGAGGGGTCTCAGGTCGTAAAGGTCTGGATGGCAACCGCCAACGTAAATCATCTTCCATGGGGCCAGCTTTTCGGCGCTTGCGACAACTGAACCCATCGAATTCAACGGCCCACAGCCGGGGTACCCGCCAGGGGGAAGCTCGACCACACGAGGAAACTTCACGTATCCTGGAAGAAAGCTCGCGAACTCGAACGAAGGCACGAACAAAACGTCTGCCAAGGACGCAAATGAGAGCAGGTCGTAATGATAGAACAACGTCGCTACGAGACGCTTCGAGAAAGTGACGTTGTTTCGGTACTGGGAAAAGCGCCAGTGCATATCCCGCAAAAACACGCCAACAGGAACACCCCTTCGCTTGAGCGATGCGAGAA
>JBIKVI010000281.1:0-5907 GCA_044356935.1 Silvanigrellaceae bacterium
CGCAAGGATCCCCCTTTCGACGAAGGGTACAAAACCCTCTGCTGGATCCTCTCCACGCAGACCGCTGTTGCTGTGGCCAATCCGGCGGAGCTCCTCCTTGCCCACCACGAAAAGGCCCTGCAATTGCGCGCGCGCGCGGAGGGCGCGCTCCACGACTGGGAGATCATCCCCACCTGCGTGACCTCAAACCGAACTTTGGCTGAGGCGTTTCTCACGCAATACGCTGACGAGGCTGCTGCCTTTTCGCGCGGACTCGGCGCTATCGTCCCTGGGGTCGAGACACACGCCGACCAACTGCATTGGGTCGTCAAACCTTGGCTCGGACACGGCGGAAACGACGTCGAGGCTTTCGCGGACGCCAAAGGCGCGTTGGCCTACTTCGACGCAAAGCGAGCCCAGCCAATCGCTCCCGAGCCCACCTGGATGCTTCAACCCTTTCTTCCACAGGTCCGTACCGCTGGGGATCGTCGGGTGTTCGTTGTCCGAGGAGAGATCGTTTGCGACTTCGTCCGCATTCCAAAAGAAGGCCGCATTGCATCCAACCTCGCCCAAGGAGGCCGCCCCGAACTCGTCCCCCTCTCACCCGCGCAGCGCGGCCTCTGCGAAAGGTTGGCTTTCTGGCTGGAAGCCAAAGGCATCGCCATCGCGGGCATTGATCTCATCGACACGTTCGTGGGCGAAATCAATGTCACGTCGCCAACGGGGTTGCGCACCTTTCAAGCGCTCTCGGGTCGGGATGTGGCGAGGCGCGCGGCCGCTCTTCTCCTTGGAGAAGCAACATGAAATGGCCGCGAGGCTTACCAGGTGCGCACAATCAAGCGCACGTTCTCGCAGGCACGCTCGCTTGGGTTTGCATCGCCCTTTCGGCCTGCAAAAGTACCCCGCAAGGGTACCGTCCAGCCATGCCCGTCGATATTGAGGCGCTCGACGCACTTGAACGGAGTCTGACCAACGCTTGCGCGTTAAGGGCGGGCGCCTTCCTCGCCGATGTTCGCCCCCACGGCGGAGGCCTCAGCTTCCAAATGGAAGGGGTGTGGCAACGTGACAATGTGGAATTCGAGGCACAGGTCCTTTCGCCTTTGGGGGAGGCGTGGGCCGAATTCGCGTTGCGGCCGGAAGGAAACTCCGTCAGTTACGACACCCGCCTCGGGCCCGAGGCGCGCGATGCATTGAGCGCATTTGTATCGTCGCTCTCGGCTCTCGGGGCCGCCAACCTTCGCGCCGTCTCGTGTGGATCCGGGCTCTTGAACCTAGAGAAACGAAGTGCATGGGTGGCCGACGAGATGGACGCACCCGCTGGCCGCCTCGATGGCAACGCGCCCGCGTTACCCGCCTCGCCGGACGGGATCGGGGCGAGCCCGGTGGGCGCACCTGTGGCGCGCAGATACCTTCTCCGAGGGGAACTCGATGTTGCGGGCGATGTGGTGCGCGTTGAGAACCGTGTCGACGCCGCATCAGGCGACGTGCATATGGAGGCACGGGTCGAAGCGGGACCTTGGGGCCTTGCCGGAGGACGTGTCGCGTGGCGTGGGCGCACACCGGCGGCACCAAGCGTCTTGCCCGGTACGATTCCTGAGGCACCGCGTCCCAATCGCCTCGTGGTCGAGCGCGACGGGCGCCAAGGTGCGACCCTCACGTTCCTCGAATTCGAGTGACGCGCTTAACGGGAACGGATGCTCGTGAGTGGCTTTGGGGACAATGAGTCGAGCGTCCGCTCCGCTTCGCGGACAGGGTCCCTTGCCGGAGTCTTTCCGCTGTCCGTGACAGCGGCTTTGGCTAAACTGAACTTGTCCACGAGACTTTCGAACGTTTGGTAAGCGGAGTCGAACTCCTTGTCCGAAAGCACCTGGATGCGAGCCATGAGACGTTGCATGAGCACGAGCCTGCGGTTCGAAGCGCTCATGACCTCGGCCCGCGACGCGAGGTCGGCGAGATGCCGTTGGATGTCGACTTCACCCGGAGCAGGAGGCGCTCCTTGTCCCGTAGCCTCCTGCAGGTCGCGTGTTCCCGTCGTCATGCATCCCCTCCTCGCTCGCGCTTGTCGCGTGCGAAGAGTCATCGGATGCCCGACGCAGGACCTGAACGCGCGTCCGCCAAACTGTGGCATGATTGACGCTGCAACCTGGTTCCCCCGCCGGAGACCCTTATGAAGAAGCTCCTTGTTCTCTTGTTCGTGCTTGTGCTTTTGGGTGGCGCCGTGGGTACCGCGGCAACCGGTTGGTGGTGGTGGACACAGCCTCCCGGCTCGGCGTCGGAGTCCGTAGACTTCGAGGTCACCGAAGGAATGACATTCTCGACCGTCGCCGATGCCCTCGGCGCTCAAGGCTTGGTGCGGTGGCCAGAACTCCTCAAAGCGTACGTCAAAGCACGAGGCCTTGGGGGGGCCCTCAAGCCCGGTACCTACTCCCTGAACCGTGGCATGGTGCCCGAACGTCTCGTCGAAATGCTCGTCAAGGGCGAAATCAAGATGACGACGTTCGTCATTCCTGAAGGCTGGAACATATGGCAAGTGGCAGAGCGACTCGCTGCCACTTTCCCGCACGTGCCAGAGGCCCAGTGGAAGGTTTCCATGACCGATCCCGCCCACTTCGACGGGCTTCCAAAGGAAGCTCGCTCCCTCGAGGGTTACCTTTTCCCGGACACCTACGTCATTCGCCCCAAGGCTGGCGTGACTGAAGTCCTGCGGGCAATGCGCAAGGCCTTTGACAAGAATTTCTCGCCCGCCATCATCGAGGCTGGTGCGGCGCGCGGGTTGTCACCGCACGCCATCGTGACCCTCGCTTCCATAGTGGAGAAGGAGACAGGCAAGGCCGAAGAAAGGGCGCGAATTTCGGCTGTTTTCCACAACAGGCTCACGAAGAAAATGAAGCTCCAGACTGATCCCACCGTCATCTATGGAATTTGGGAAAGGTACGACGGCAACATCCGCAAAAAAGACCTTCTCCTTCCCACACCCTACAACACCTACGTGATTCCGAGCCTCCCTCCGGGTCCCATCGCCAATCCTGGGCGGGCCGCGCTTGAGGCCGCCGTCAACCCTCTCGCCTCCGACGAACTCTATTTCGTTGGGAAAGGGGATGGCTCCCACGTGTTCTCGCGGCGGCTGGAGGATCACAACAAGGCGGTGTACGAATTCCAAGTGAAGCCCTTCCAAATGCAGAGGATGCGCCGCTGAAAACGAAACACGCCTCCGAGAAACGACAAAAGCCTGCGCCCGCCAAGGCCGCAAAGCCTGCGCCCGCCAAGGCCGCAAAGCCTGCGCCCGCCAAAGCCGCAAAGCCTGCGCCCGCCAAGGCCGCAAAGCCTGCGTCCGCCAAGGCCGCAGCAAAGCCGCTCCGGCGGCCCGCGCCTCGCGTTCCTGTGCTTGATGCCTGGACAGATGCCCTCGCCTCGCTCGTTTATCCCGAGGGAATTGAACCGCAGCAAACTGGCCACCTCGCGCGGCAGGTCAAAAACCTCTGGGCGCGTTTCAACTCCCGTCGCGACTCGCTCGACCGTGCCTACATGGCGGACGAGAACGATCTCGATGCCTATTTGGCGGCCTTCGCTCTCCCAAACGCCGTGCGGACGCGCGCCGTGTTGGACCGTTATGCCCGATCTGAATTGGCCACCACAGTCGCGGGTCGCATTCCCGCGGGCCGCGCCTTGCGTGTGCTCGATTTCGGCAGTGGTCCACTGTCTGCCACCGTGGGACTCCTCGCAGCGCTGGCCGAAGCGAAGGCCCTGCCCGACGCTGTGGAGATCCTCGCGGTGGAGACGGCCGCCGACGCCGTAAAAGAGGGAGCCGCCCTCCTTTCGGAAGCTTTCGCCGCGGAAAAACGCCCTGAGCCACGCTTTCGCCGCGCGCCGCACCTCGATGCGTTGCCCCAGTCTGAGACATTCGACGTCGTGCTTGCGGCGAACGTCTTCAACGAGCTCCCTTCGCCCTCCCGCGCGCGCGTGCTCGCGCGCCTCGCGCAAGCCTGCGCACCCGGCGGTATCCTTCTCGTCCTGGAGCCTGGACAAGACGTCCACAGCCGTGCGCTTTCCGGCCTGCGCGATCGCTTTCTCGCCGCGGGCCCTGCCGGTGCGTTCACGCTGGTGGCGCCCTGCCTCCACCGTGACGACTGTCCTCTCGGCCCCGACCGGGGGCGCCCCGACTGGTGCTGGTTCCGGCACAATTGGACGCCCCCCGCCTTCCTCTCGGCGTTGGACGCGAAAAGTGGACTCGAGCACGACGAACTCGCCTACAGTTTTCTCATTTTTCGGAAGTCTGCTCCCCTGACTACCCAAACGCGCAAAGCCCCGCACGCTCGGGTCGTGAGCGATCCCATACCGCTCCCCAAGACGACCGAGGGAACGCAGAAGCTGCGCGGGCACCTCGCGCGCAATGCCGTGGAGAACCTTTCGCCGGAGCGTGCCACGGGAATCCTCGCCGACCCTTCAACTCGCAAGGTGCTGCTATGCACTTCGGAAGGCCGGTTGGAGGGTCTTTATTCTCCTCACCAAGAGGAGCGAAAAACACGTGGGGCGGTCGTTGAGCTCGCCCGTGGACAACTGCGTGGTCGCGAGCGCGAACAACGCCAACGTCGCGACGAGCCTCGGGGAGATTTTGAAGAACGAGCGCCCGTCGAGGGGAATTCCCCGGAGGTCAGCCGCGGGAAAGATCTGCGAAGCCAACCGACCGCAAAGCGCTCTCCTGCACCCGCGCGGAAAAAGCGTTAACGGCGCTCCCTGCGCCCAATTCTCTTTAGGCGTCGGTCGTGAGGGTTGAGCGCAGGTTGCTAGGATGCGGGACCACCCAGCCTCCGCGCGTAACCATAAAGATACTCGGCGGCGCTCACGAGACTCGCGACGAGTGCCGCCCACATGCAGGCTTTGCCAATGAGCGCGAACGAGAACCCACCTACCGTTCCGTAGACGGCGAGCCCAACGATGCCCACGTCGAGGAACGCGGTTTTGGTTTTGCCTATCCAGCTCGACGGGATGAGGATGTCCTCTTCCATGGCCGAAATACGGATGGCGTTCATGCCGAGATCGCGCACAATAAGGAGCACGGCGATCCAACCCTCCAGGCGGTGCTTTTCCACCAAAATGATGAGGGCCGACACGACGAGGAGCTTATCGGCGAGGGGATCGAGCAGCTTGCCAAGGACAGTCTCGACCCCATACCGCCTTGCGATGAACCCGTCGAAGAAGTCGGTAAGCGCGGCCAACGCGAAAACCACGGCTGCCAGGATGTCTGTGGTGGAGATAACGTGAGGCACGCCACGGTCGACGGAATTGCCGTCGAGCATCAGCAGCACCACGGCCGGGATGCAGAGGATGCGCAACCAGGTGAGCTGGTTTGGGAGTCGCCTCAACCATGGCGACACGGGGTTCGTCGACAAGGGGACCTCCCTGGCGAGGGCGTGCGAAGAGCAGAGTGCGGACCGGGCTTCGTGGAAGCCCTAACATAGGGTATCTTGACTTCCCAAACCCTAGGCGCTTAACTTTCCGTTCGCATCCGAAATCCTGACGACTCCCTTGAGTTGCAGTGAATTTCGCCAGTCACCCCGTTCCTCATAGAAGGAGTTTGCGATGAGCGTTCTCGTTGGCCGCCAGGCACCCAACTTCAAGGCCGATGCCGTCGTCGGCGGAGGCGACTTCAAGGAAATCCAACTTTCCGACTACCGGGACAAGAAAAACGTCGTCCTCTTCTTCTATCCCCTCGACTTCACGTTCGTGTGCCCCACCGAGCTCCACGCCTTCCAGGAGAAGTACGAGGAGTTCAAGAAGCGTGACTGCGAACTCATCGCCTGTTCTATCGACTCCAAATTCTCGCACTTCGCGTGGCTCACCACTCCGAAGGGTCAAGGCGGCATCGAGGGCGTCAAGTACCCCATCCTCTCCGACATCCACCGCACCATCGCGCGCGACTACGACGTC
>JBIKVI010000282.1:0-5897 GCA_044356935.1 Silvanigrellaceae bacterium
GCACGTGGGCATGACACAGACAAAGATTCCTATCGCAAGTCCAGGCGGGGCTGGGAGCGTGGCGGATTCGACCACGATTCCGAAGGGATATGGCGAATCAGGTGAAGGGAGCGGGACCAGTTCTTGGCTGACGTATTGGGCTTCTCGGCGGGGTTCGGGGCCCGCGTAGGATTCGATCCCCTCACGGACGGCACCGTGGCTCGTTACGACTCGTTCCGCTTCAATGGCGCCACCGGGCCATTGCGCCTGCTCGCGGGAAACGCTTCGCTGCTGCTGCCCTTTTCCTTCGAGGGATCGAGCGCCATCACGCTCACGCGCTTGTTCCCCTCCAAAGACGACCCTGGCCTTCGCGCGCCGCTGGACCCGAGAAGCCTCTCGCCGTAAGGCATGCGACGAAATGACCCGCCATTGGGGGCGCTGGTACTGCGGGTATTTTGCGCACGACCTGGTGCCTGCCCTGTTGGAACTTCGAGCGTCGCCCACGCCTGCCCGCGTGCGTTCCACCCTCGCCCGTTTTTCGGGTGCCCTCCCCCTCTCCGAAGTGCGCGGGGGCGTCATCCTCATGCGGTGGTTCTCAGAACTGGTGGCCATGAAGGGCTGGAATTCCTCCGATCTCCTCTACGTCCAAGCCGCGTTCTCGCCCCTCAATGCCGCGCGCATGGAGCGAGCGGAAGCCTGGCCCACGCCGGAGTTCGAAGCCGGCCGTGCCGACGACTATGGAACCCTGCTCGCGGTCATCCAGTACATGTTCTGACCTTACGGGTGCAGTTTTCCGGGGGTGCGAGTTTTGCCGCCCCTGGGTCCGCGCGTTGACGCCATGCACGTTGGGTCCGACCCCATTGAAATCCAGAGACTTTAGAATAAAGTCGCGTGGATTTCGCTTCGGGACTCACACGAAATAGCGCCTTCCGGAGGTATCCCTTGGGCTCCAGTTTCAGCGGCATATTCCAGTCCAACGCGGGTTTCGTCGAAGAAATGTTCGACAAGTACGTCGCGGATCCGGCCTCGGTTTCCTCCGAGTGGCGGGCCTACTTCCAGGGCTTCCACGAGGGTTTCCAGGAGGGCCGCGCCGACGCGGTTCACGCCTTCGGCGACGACGGGGGCGCAGCCGCGCCCCGATACGACTCGGCCTCCGCATCGAGCGCTCCGCTTGACACCGCCTTCGAATTTTCCTGCGCGAGTTTAGTGCTCGCCTTTAGGGCATATGGTCATCTCCAAGCCCAAGTCGATCCCCTCGGCACGACGCGTCCACCGCACGCCGCCCTCGCGCTTGCCTCCCACGGCCTGCGGTCCGAGGATTCCCCGCGTGCCACGAGCGCCGGCATCCTCGCGGGCCTTCCTTCGAAACTCACCCTTGCCTCCCTCGTTGCCGCTCTCGAGGAGCTTTACTGCGGCACCGTCGGAGTGGAGTTCGAACATGTGGCGTCGCTCGAGGAACGTGCATGGCTCCATGCCCGCGTGCCCGCGCTCAAGGCCGTGCCCGACGCGGGCGTAAAGCGCGCTCTCTTCGCCGAGCTCGCCAAAACCGACGCCCTGGAAAAAACCATCGGCACGAAGTTCATCGGCAAGAAGCGTTTCTCCATAGAGGGAGCCGACGCGCAGATTCCCGCCGTCGAGACTTTCCTCGACGTCTCGGCGCGCCATGGCGCGGAGGAGTTTTGCCTCGCCATGGCCCACCGTGGCCGCATCAACACGCTCGCGCACTGCGCGGGCAAACCACTCGCGCAAATTTTCGCCGAGTTCGAGGGCTATCCCAGCGACCGCATTCCCGCCGGGTACGACTGGGACGTGAAGTACCACAGCGGGTGGGAAACCGAGCGCGAGACCCGTTCGGGCGCGCGCGTTCGGGTCTGCCTGTCGTACAACCCGAGCCATCTCGAGTTCGTCGATGCTGTGGTCCTCGGTGAAACCCGGGCGCGCCAGCAGCGATACCATGCCGGCGATGTTCGCAAGGTCGTCCCGGTGGTGCTGCATGGCGACGCAGCCTTCGCGGGCCAGGGTGTCGTGTTCGAGACCATGCAAATGATGCGCCTCCAAGGGTACGCGGTGGGCGGGACGTTCCACTTGGTAGCCAACAACCAAGTCGGCTTCACCACCAATCCATTCGACGCGCGCTCGAGCCTGTATTGCACCGACGTGGCCAAGGTCGTGGGCGCGCCCGTGTTCCACGTGAACGCCGACGACATCCATGCCGTGCACGCGGTGGCAGCGCTGTGCGCCGAGTACCGCGCCACATTCGGCAAAGACGTCGTGGTCGATCTCGTCTGCTTCCGGCGGCATGGCCACAACGAATCCGACGAACCCCGCTTCACCCAGCCCGTTCTCTACAAGGCCGTGGACGCCAAAAAGCCCCCCTACGAGAGCTATCTCGACACGTTGGTCTCGAAGTTTGCGGCAGAGGGCTTCACCGAAGCCGACCTCAAGGCCCACTACGACGAGCTGCGCGCGAACATGAACGTGACGTTCGACAAGGTCCGCAGCGAGCACACCGCCATCGCGCCCCTCGAACGCCAGCGCCACAACGCCCGCCTGCGCTTGGCCTCGGAAGCCGACGTCCTCGTACCGGTGGACACCGGCGTTCCTTTGGAGCGGCTGCACTCCGCGGGCGAGGCCATCGTGTCTTTGCCCGAGGGATTCGCCCCCAACAGCAAACTCGCGCGCATCATCTTGGCCGAGCGCAAAGACATGCTCGAGGGCAAAAAGCGCGTCGACTGGGGCTTCGGCGAGTTGCTCGCCTACGGCACCCTTTTGGCCGAAGGCGTGAGCGTGCGCCTAGCGGGCCAAGACGCCCGCCGCGGAACCTTCTCGCACAGGCACGGCACGCTCGTGGATGCCAATACCGGTACGTTCGCCACGACGGTCGCCAAGGTGTCCGCCGACGGAGCGCGCATCGAAATCATCGACAGCCACCTCTCCGAAGCAGCGGCCATGGGCTACGACTATGGTTTTTCGGTGCAGCACGACGCCGCTCTCGTCCTTTGGGAAGGGCAGTTCGGCGACTTCGCCAACGGCGCGCAGGTTATCATCGACCAGTTCCTTGCCGCCGGCGAAAGCAAGTGGTGCCAAACCTCGGGCCTTGTCCTCTTGCTCCCCCACGGCTACGAGGGCCAGGGCCCCGAGCACTCGAGCGCGCGCCTGGAGCGTTTTCTCCAGCTGAGCGCCCAAGGGAACATGCAGGTGTGTTACTTCACCAACGTCGCTCAGCTCTTCCACGCCTTGCGCAGACAAGTGAAGCGCGACTTCCGCAAACCGCTCGTCGTCATGACCCCAAAGAGCTTCATCCGAAGCCCGCGCGCCTCGGCAAGCTTCGAGGACCTGGCGTCGGGTCGTTTCCAGGAGGTCCTCGACGACCCCCGCCACCTTGACCACAGCGCGGCGGCAAACGCGGCAAACGCGGCGAAGGTGCGCAAAATTGTGTTCTGCACAGGCAAAATCGCGCTCGACGCTTTCGACGCTCTCGACAAAGAGGAATTCGCGTCCAAGCGCGGCGAAGTGGCGGTAGTTCGCATCGAACAGCTCTACCCGTTCCACGCCAAAGCCGTGGAAGCGGTCATCAAGCGTTACCCCAAAGCCACCGACGTCGTGTGGGCCCAAGAAGAACCGGCTAACATGGGAGCCTGGACTTTCGTGTGGCCTCGACTTCAAGCCGCCCTCAAGGCCGCCGGGTCGAAAACGGAACTGGCCTACGTGGGACGCTCCGAACGCGCGAGCCCCGCCGTGGGTATCGAAAAGGCGCACCACCTCGAGCAAGAGAAAATCGTCGCGCATCTTGTGGGAGGCCGCGGCGGATTCCAGGTGTGATGTCGCCGGAGCGCCGACATCCTTGCTTTCGCCCCACATGCGGTTGCCGCTGCGTCGAAACGTGACAAAATCGCAACGGGAACCCGCGCGAGCGCACGAGGCCATTCGCGATGGCCTTGGCCACCAACGACGAGCGCGCTCCCTTCGATGGCCCGTGGGAGGAGTTCAACATGGCATTATTGGGATGCGCGCCGCGCTACACTGTCCGCGGCAAGACATTCCTCATCACCGGGGGAAGCCGAGGTCTTGGGCTCATCATGGCGCGCCAACTCGTGGCCGACGGAGCGCGCGTGGCCGTTTGCGCGCGCGACACACGCGAATTAAAGCTCGCCCGCGCGGATCTCGAAGGCCGTGGCGGCGACGTGTTCGCGGTTGTCGCCGATGCGGGCGAGGAGGCCGAGGCGGTGGGTTTCGTCCGTGAGGCATACGCGCATTTCGGCGCCATCCATGGACTTATCAACAACGCTGGCGTCACGCAGGTGGGACCTTTCCCCAACACCCGTGCCGATGACTACGAACTCTCGCTGCGTACGCATTTCTGGGCTCCTTTTTTCATGATCACCGAGACCCTTCCCTATTTGAAGGCGCGCGGGAGCGACGCGCGGATCCTCAACGTGTGCTCCATCGGTGGCAAGCTCGCTAAACCTCATATGATTCCTTACTCCGTAGGCAAGTTCGCGCTCGCGGCGCTCTCTGAAGGGTTGCGCGCGGAGCTTGCACCCCTGGGAATCGCCGTGACCTCGGCCTATCCTGGGCTCATGCGCACGGGCTCTGTGCGGCAAGCGCTGGTGAAGGGCGACAAGCCGCGGGAGTTCGCCTGGTTTGCGGTGGCCGAAGCCATGCCGTTGCTGAGCATGGATGCCGAACGCGCCGCGCGACGCATCCTGCTCGCCATGCGCCGCGGCGAGTCGGAAATCACCCTCACCGCACCCGCCTGGATCGCCGGGCGAGCGCATGCCCTCTTCCCCGAGATGACGGCGTGGATCAGTGGGAAAATCGCCTCACTCATGCCCACCTCCGACCCCTTCGACGCGTCGACGGTCAGAGGGGCTGATCTCCCGACTCCCGATTTTCCCTCTCGATGGGCGCGCGTCACAGAAAAGGCCGCGCGACGTAACAACGAGTTGGTTCACTGAAGCTTGGGCGAGCGGATGACCTCCGAGTCACCCCCCTACGAAATGAAGCATGAGCACGAGGTTGAGCCTGAGCCTGAGTCCGACTTCAGGTACGGTCACTCGCTACCAACGAACGCGCTAAGTCGTTGGTTTTCTCCAATCGCCGTATGAGCAGTCGAGCGAGGTTGCCCATGATAGCGTAACCCACACCCGGGTTCGACTCGAAGACTTGCAGGAGTGCGCGCTTGCCGATTCGCAGGTACCGAGCCCGATTGGCCGTGCGAACCGTTGCCGAACAGCGGCGATTCTTGTCATCGAGAAGACAAAACTCACCAACGCACTCTCCCGGCCCCACCGACGCGACCAAGAATCCGGCACCCGCATTGTCGAGGCTAACGTTCAGGCTTCCCGACAACACCACGTAGAGATCCTCGGAGAACAAGTTCTCCTTGATCACGATGGTTCCTTCCAGAGCGTCCACCGGGTGGGCGACCTCCAGGACGGCGTCGAGGGCGTCATCTCCGACACCGGTGAGCAGGGAACTCGAGACCAAGACCGCGCGATCCTTTGGCGTCAGTCCCTCCATCCATCGCGGCCTAGACATACGATTGACCTCCCGTCGCGCACTCCGAACCGGGAGCCCTCCCCCGATCACCCGATCACCCGATCACCCGTGCGACCGCTGCGACCACTGCGCACCAGCCCGTGGAGAGAGTAACAGCCTTTCCCCCTCGTCGGCAAAGTTCCCGGGAACGCCGGAGAATCCGCGATTGCTCAACACCCCCGAAGCGTCTCCGAAGAGAACAATGAGGGAAAGGCGAAGGTCGCACGCTGGAGGAAACACAGCGACCCCACCCGCCCATTCCTCAACTGTCCCTTTCCCAGACCTTCCAGGTGAAGGCAGGAACGGCTCTGCGTGTGCGCATCTTGGCAATCACTCTCGCGATGCGAACCCCTCGAGTGGAGGAAAAGTGGTTCGTG
>JBIKVI010000046.1:0-19768 GCA_044356935.1 Silvanigrellaceae bacterium
GTAGCGGTACTTCTTGCTGTGGACGTTTTTCTTGCCCTTGTCCTCGATGCGCGGGAGTTGCAGCTCCTCGGCGAGGATGTCTGCGAGCTCGTCGAGTGACACGTCGACGTCCATGGAGTGATCGCCAACCTCCTTACCCGCCTCGCCTTCGCCAGGCTGCGGCTGGCCTTTGCCAGCCGGGTCGCCGGGATCGCCCTCGCCTTGCCCCACGCCCTTCTGCTGGTTGCCGCCGAACTGGAAGCGCGGGAGGTCGATGCGCGGCAGGGGAATGGTGACCTGCTTGTTCCCTTGGCGGCCGATGAGCTCGCCGCTGGAGATATAGCGCTTGAGGTTCTCCTTGATCCGTCCTCGGACGATCCTGCGGAATCGGTTGACGTCGGTTTCCATTTTCATTCTAGGTCCTCCTCGCAGGAGCTGAGGCGTTCGAGGCCGAGGAAACGGGGCGCGCCGTGTACGTGAAAAATTGGTACACAAATGCCCCGCTGACGAAGGAGTCGAACGCCTCAGCCCTGCGTGCGCTTGACGTCGCCTCGGGCGAAGATAGAAGCCACGAAGTGGAGGGCATCGGTAGCGCAAATATCGCAGTACCCGTAATTCTTTATGAGGCGGTTCTTCACCACATCGATTTTGGCCTGGGTCTCCTTGTCGACCACGTTGCTCACGAGGCTCGTGAGCTTGATGGTGTCCTTTTGATCCTCGAAGAGCTTGAGCTCGAGGGCCTTGTGGAGGCGTTCGTTGGTCTTGTAGTCGAACGTCTTGCCTTCGAGGGCAAGCGCTCCGATGTAGTTCATAATTTCGCGCCGGAAATCGTCCTTGCGGGAATCGGGGATGTCTATCTTCTCCTCGATGCTCCTCATGAGGCGCTCGTCGGGCTCCTCGCTCTGGCCGGTGTACTTGTTACGCACCCGTTCCTTCTGCGTGTAGGCCTTCACGTTGTCGATGTAGTTGCCGCACAGCTTCGCGATGGCTTCCTCGTCGGCGGAAATCGCGCGCTGGACCTCGTTCTTCACGATGTCTTCGTATTCCTGCTTCACCACCGCCAGGAGCTCGCGATAGCGCTTCTTGGTTTCTTCGTCGCGGATGAGGCTGTGATTCTTCAGCCCGCCTTCGAGCTCGTTGAGAACGATGAACGGGTTGATGCAGCCGTTGCCCTTGTCGTCGACAAGCGCGTTGGAGATCTTGTCCTGCACGTAGCGCGGTGAGATGCCGTCGAGGCCCTCGCGCATGGCCTCCTTGCGCAGCTCCTTGATATTGTCCTCGGTGTAGCCCGGCAGCGTCTTGCCGTCGTAAAGCTTGAGCTTCTGCATGAGGGTGAGGTTTGCCTTCTTGGGCTCCTCGAGGCGCGTGAGGATGGCCCACATAGAAGCCGTCTCCACCGTGTGCGGCGCCACGTGGATGTGGGGCACGCTCTCGGCGTTGAAGTCCTTCTTGTAGATCTTCACCTCTTCCTTGAGCTTGGTGATGTAGGGCACGTCGATCTTCACCGTGCGGTCGCGCAGGGCCTCCATGAACTCGTTGTTCTGGAGCTTGCGGTACTCCGGCTCGTTGGTGTGGCCGATGATGACTTCGTCGATGTCCGTTTGGGCGAACTTCTTGGGCTTGATGCGATGCTCCTGCGAGGCGCCCAAGAGATCGTAAAGGAACGCGACGTCGAGTTTGAGCATTTCAACGAACTCGACCACGCCTCGGTTGGCGATGTTGAACTCGCCGTCGAAGTTAAACGCGCGCGGATCGGAGTCGGAGCCGTACTCCGCTATTTTGCGGTAGTTGAGGTCTCCGGTGAGCTCCGTGGAGTCCTGGTTCTTCTCGTCTTTGGGCTGGAACGTTCCGATGCCCACGCGGTCTTTCTCGGACAGGAGCAGGCGCCTCACGCGGATGTGGTTCTTCATCACCGCGCCCCAATCACCGCCGTAGAGCTTCATGAGCTCGGCGAACACGAAGCGGCATGCGGGGTTGAGGTTGCCCTCCACGAACACGCGTTCGTCGAAGCCGCGACCCTTGTTGAGCGAGGAGAGCACCTTGGCGCGCGCCTCCTCAGGGATGAGGCGCAGCGGATCCTCGTGCATGGGACACGCCATGGTGTCGTCCATCTTCAACTTCGCGGCGAGGTTCACCCACTTGTAGGTGTAGAGCGCTCCCTCGGGCTGGTAGGAGTACCACTCGATGCCCTTCTTCAGGAGGCGGGCGAGGGTCGACTTGGCGGAGCCCACGGGGCCGTGCAGGAGGAGCACGCGCTTCTCGGTGCCGTACCGCAGCGAGGCGGCCTTGAAGAAGTTAACAAGTTTGGCGACGTGCACGTCGAGGCCGAACACCGCGTCCTTGCCGTTGCCCAGCGGATCGTCGAAGAACTTGTAGTGCGTGAGCTTCTTCTTGTGCTCAACGTACTCGTAGGTGCCAAAGTGCATGATCATGTCGTGCATGCGCGAAAACGCGGTGCGCGCTACCTTTGGGTCCTTCAGGACGATGTCGATGTAGTCCTCGAGCGAGCCTTCCCAGTTGAGCTCATTGTATTGCTTGGGGCTGTAGACCTCTTTGACGATTTCGAAAACGCTGCCGGATGCCGCCATTGACGCCTTCCTCCGAGGGTGGGCTCGCTCGTGAGCTGGATCGTTTCGTTCCATTGTAACGCCGCGCCGTTACCCGGTCAAACGACGGGCGCGCAGGAATGGATGGAAATAACGAAACTTTCGGCTGACGCCGGGCAGCACCCGCAAACCGGGCTTGGCGAAACACAATGCCACTAGGCGCCTAAGCCACTAGGCGCCTAAGCCACTAGGCGCGGTAGAGACCTTCAATGAGGGATTGCCGCGACTCGTATATCTTCAACCGATTGAGGGACCCGCTCGAGAGCAGCTCGCCGTCTTGTTCCGAAAAGGGCTTGTCGAGGATGACGAACTTCTTGATGGTCGCGAAACGCGAAAGCGTCTCGTTCACCGACGTTACGATACCTTGGACCTTCTCCTTCACCGCCTCGGGATCGCGCCGGTAGTCGGACTGCCCTCCTTGCGAGAGGACGATGAGTGCGGCGAGGTACGGCATGCGATCCCCGACGATGCAGGCATCCGCCACGAACTCATGCTCTTTGAAAAGGCGCTCTAGCCGCACTGGGGACACAGTGACACCGCCGGCCGTCGTGAACAGGTGCTTCTTGCGCCCCGTAATGACGAATCCAAAAGGCGTCATCTGCGCGACGTCGCCAGTCTCCTGCCAGAGGCCCGCTTCTTGGAACGCTGGCAACGATAACTTGTACTCCAGTAAGGAGCCTGCTCCCAAACGGAAGGAAACATGGGGCAACGGACTTCCGATGAGGTTGAAGTGCGGGGCATCGAACGTGTTCGACGAGAGAAGACCAGCGGCCGCGGTAACGCCGTATGTTTCCACGACCGGCACACCTAGGCGCTCGAGCGCCTTCACATGGCTCTCCTGGGCGGGAGCGAGCCCGTGTACGACCAAACGCAAGGGGCCCACGGCCTCATCCACGAATGCCTCACCCATGGCGCGGCGCGACGCGAAACGAAGCACCCGCCCGGCCGCATCGAACACCGCTTCCGGCAGTTTGAGCGCGCGTCCGGACGAAAGCATGGAACGCGCTCGCTCGATGCGCCCCCCGGCGGCGGTTCGCGCCTTGAACCGCGGCCTCTGGGAAACGCGGTCGACGAAACTCACCACGTTCTCCAACTCAACGCGACTCGCGAACAAGAGGGTCGGACGCAGGATGCGGAGGTTGGTCTCCCAATCCGAAGCCTGGTTCGGGAACCCGATGACGCCGTTGCGTAAGAGCGTGGCGAAGCGGGAGATATGGCTGAAAGGACTGGACGGCGGCATGAGTTCCAGCGTCTTCCAAAGGAGAGCCGGAGGAGCCTGAAGATGGATGAGGAAGTTTTGCGCAGCGAGGACCAACGCGTCGGGAGCGAGTTCTTCGGGCTTCTGGAACCCGTCGTGCCCGAAGGAAACGTAACGGAAGCGCCCCAGCCGGAGCCCCGCGAAGCCCGCTGCCAGGGCCCGCAGGCCTTCGCGATCGGCTTGTTCCAGCGCGAGGCGGACTTCCGGATCCGTCTTGGCGAGGCGATAAAGTCGGAACACGTCCGGCTCCGGGTGCCTGTCTTGCGGCAACCAAAAGTACTTGCCCACGTCGAAGACCGGAAGCCCGAGGGCTGAGAGGTGGGGAACGAACTCCTCGCCGTCGGTTACCAGTGCGGCGCAGCCGAAGTGTTCAACGCACCAGCTAATGTCGGCGACACCCGCCTGACTGGGCATGAACATAACGTCGACTCCCGCGCAAAGCGCTCCGAGCGTCGCGACGAATCCAGCGTAACTCGCACGCCCGAGGAAAAGCAGCGATCTTCGAGAGCCAGCAGGCACGGCATCGGAGGTCGCCGGAGCATTCCCGCCGGGCAAGGGGAAGACCTGTAACCAATTCTCCGACGCCCTGCCGATGTGCGCCACCAGATCGCGGCCCGAGAATTGATTCCAGGCGCCATTGCCATATGCGCGGGCGACCACGTTCTGCGCGCGCGCCGACTGGCGCAAGAGGAGGGAAAGGAGATGATCCGCGCCATCGAACAAGGCCGGATCGACGAAACTTGATTGCGTCATGGGCGTTCACACCTGCGCACGGAAAAGGACGATTCCAAAGAAGTCGCGGGAACGCAAGGGCCGCCTCCGCGGTGGCCAGCTCGTGATAGAGCACCTGGAGTCTACACCGCCACGCGTGGACTCGCAGCGCGCACCATGATGACGTTCTTAACGATGTCGAAATAGGTTCGACGCGCCGGAACCTGGAGCGCGTCGTCGAACTCCGGGAAATACCCGGTAAGTGCTCGCCCGTAAGTGCAACCGGTATCGATGCCCACGCACACCGGCCTACCGCTAGGCAAGGTCTTGCGGAACAACCCCTGCTTGGCGTCGTGCCCGAAAACGATAAGTTCCGGCCCCCCATGCAGTTCGTGCCACCTGAACTTTTCCACCGGAGGCAAGGCGGGGCGTCCCGTGCGGCCTGGCAGCCCAGCGTTGCCAACCGCTCCGTTGCCACCCACTCCGCTGGCTCGCATAGGGGGCTGTGCCAAGGCAGGAGGCAGCGAGTGGAACTGCGTCGTTGACAGGGGAGCACGTGCTTTGACGGAGGCCGCATCTCGAGCCGCCTGAGCGACGGCGTTGGTTTGCTGGAGGACCTCCGCACGGTAACCAGAAGGAACGACCACGAGACGGCGCCCGTTCTCGGAGCTCTCCCAGCGAACGTAGCGCGCGGTGAGCAGCATCCGCTCACTACTGCCTAGCAGACCCACCGAGGGATCGATGCCCGCATGCACGATGACCATGGGGTACTCGTCGTCCCACCCCTTGCGCTGCACCCGAGATGCCACAGTGGTGGTGTACGCGTGGGGAAGACTCGACAGGAGATCGAGCACCGCCCGCTTGTGATATCGAATGAGATGAAGCGTTTGCTGGGTGTGCTCAGGAAGGCTTTGCATGCCTTTTTTTTGTGCTTGAACTATGGAAGCCCAAAGTGCCCAGTCGTGATTCCCTTTGATGCACAGCGCTTGGTTTTCCTGGATGATTTCATACACGCCGACCGGATCCGGCCCCTTGGTGAAGAGGTCGCCCACCAAGACGAGCTGAAAGCGGGACAGGCGTTCGCGGGCTTTTTTGAGCAGATCCGCTAGCTCTCGAGCGCAACCATGAACGTCGCCGACGATGAACAAGGGGTCGCGTTCCCGCGACGCAGGAAGCTGCTTTATGATTAGATTTTGTGCATGATCCTGCAAAGTGCACCGCCCTGGATGACGACTCGCCCAGGCCAGCAGCGCAAGGGCACGAGCGCCTCGTCTTCGTAGCGTAACAATGTTGCCAACAACCCGCAAATTTTTCTCCGCTTGCGGGCGTGAAATCTTTGTCGCACCATTGATATGCTTTCGATTGTTCGAAAAATCAAATCGAGCCGCCCATGCGACCTTCCCGCTCCGCGAGTTTTGCTCCCCTTGCCCCATTCTTCGCGAGCTTTTTTCTTGGGGGCGGTCTCCTGGCGTTTCCAGGAGCAGTGCTCGACGACCTCCTTGCCGATTTTCAGTTCTCACCAACCCTGTTTGGGTTGGCCCTTTTTGTCCAAGGGACCGCAGCGTTCCTTGGCACTCGGTTTTTGTCGCGGGCAAGCCTCGTGGCACAGGCGTCACTCCATCGCCTCGAGGCTCAGGCCCTCCTCCTCCTCGTAGTCGGCGGTGGGGTCGTCTATGCCGCCGACCTCGTTCTCGCCGCATTCGGACTTGGCCCCCTAGGCCTCGCCGCGCGACTTTGCGGATACGCCCTCCTAGGCGCGGGCATTGGAGGGAGCGGCATCCTCAACAACGCGTTCGCGCTCCGCAGCTCGCGGCCCACGCACGCCCTCAATATCCTGAACATGGCGTTCACGATGGGGGCGGTCGCACTCCCTGCCTTTACGGCAGCGCTCTTGGCGAGTGCCGATGGCTTGGTACCAAGGTGGCTTTGGCGCATTCCCGTTTTGGGCTTCCTGGGTTCGGCTTTGCTGCTCTCTTTCATTTGTGCCCGGCAAGCGGGGTCCATGGCCAACGCCAAGCCCCTCGCTGACGCAACTGAAGCTAACGTCGACAGTGGTGCACTGACCCCACCCTCCCCCCCCCCCGCTGCGCAATTGAAGACCGCGGTGGTCCTCGCATCCATCGTCTTGTTTTGTTACGTTGGGAGCGAAATCAACCTCTCGAATAGCTGGGTACCTTACCTCCATGACGTGGCGGGTCTGCCGCGCGACGTGGCCCGCTTGGCGAGTCCCGCTTTTTGGGGCGGACTCCTCGCCGCTCGAGCCTATTTCGCGTTTTTCACCCCGCCGGGACGCGCGCTTTCCACCTACCTGCGGGTCTTCGGCCTGGGAGTCCTCGCGTGCGTCGTGTTGGCGCTAGCGCTGCCCATGGTTTTCCCCCCGGCCGCTCAATCCCCGGCATCCTCCGTCGCGCCGATCGCGAGCGCCCCTTGGGCCGGTATCGGATGGCTCGGACTCGCCTGGCTCACTGGCTTATTCATCGGTTCCAGCTACAGCTTCACTCTGGGCATCATCACGACGGTCGCCAATGGGGAAGCGGCGAGCCGCGCGGCATTCGTCGTCGCTCAATTCGGCGTGCTCGGAGCGGTCTGCCTCCCTCCGCTCTTGGGTTTCGTGGTCGACGCCGGCGGCTTTGGCGCCGCGCTGGCGTTCGTGGCGTTCACGATGTGCGTTTTCACGGTGTCGGCGTTCGCGTTGGGGCGCGCGGTGAATGCAAAAACCATCGGGAAGCAAGAAACCAATTGCGGGCGCGCATGAAACCACATGCTGGCTAAACCAACTGGGAAACAGCAAAGCAGGAACCACAAAGCAGCTCAAGGTCGCCTCCATTTGCGTGAGCCCCGCCATGGCGCAAGGCGCCGTTGACTTCACGTGTGCTAATGACCGGGTGCTGCGCAGCATTTCCGCGCAAGGCAAGCCTTGTTGACCACCACGCCCGGCCGCCAGTAAGATCGCGCAAACCACACGCATCTACCGGCCGACGGCGCCTCCGTACTCGGCGTCGTTCTGCGGGGGAAAGTCCATCCATGACGCCATGCCGCCACCGCGGTTCTCGCACGCGTTCCTCCTTCCGCGCGCTCCTGACGTTGGCGGCACTCCAACTTCCCATGGTCGCGAGCGCGCAAGAGCCTTCTGCCGACCTCGGGCATGAGGACGAGGAAACGGAAACCTACCGGGATCCGCTCGACACGCGCGACGCGACGGGAAAGCCCATTCCTCAGGGCTCGGACCTTCCAGCGCCAGCGGCTCCCCCGCCGCTCACCGCCGCTGACCGGCTTCTTTGGGGAGGCGAGTTCCACTTCGGAATGGAGCTCGAGGACTCCCTTTCCAGCGGCGAGGCGGGCGCAGGCCTTGAAGTGCGCGCGCGGACACCCGAGCGCGAAGGACTCTTCGTGCAAGCGGAAGCGGGCCTCGCCCACGACGACGAGGGCGTGAAGGTGCGTGAGATGTTCCTGGGGCGCCGTTACGTCGATGGCCAGGGGGACTCGGCCGAGGCGCGCGCCGGATTCCAGAAGAAACTCTTCGGTCGTTACGATCACGTCGACGGGCGCGACCGGGTCCCGGCGGCGAAACCCGTGGTGTACGACTCCCTCGACGAATTCTCGTACTCTGGTCGTGAAATTCGACTCGCGAGGATCGACGCGTCGGCGAGCAGCCTCGATACCCAGGTATCGGTGGGCAGCGGCAGCGCAACCAACTTCAACCTCCTAGCGTTCGTGGGAGAGCTTTCCCGCGAGGCGCGGCTTCAGTGGGGAGCATGGGGACTTCTCCAGGCCCAACGTTACCGGGAAAAGCGCGAGCCCGTTTGGTCGCTAGCCGCCATGCTCGGGTCCCAGGGGGCGCGCACTTCATGGGTTCTGGAGGCCGTCATGGGCAAGGACCCTTTCGAAACCGACTGGGAGCGCACGTTCAAGAAGAAGCAAACACAGGTCGTGTTCTGGAGCGGGAGCATCGAAGCGGGGTTCCACGCGCTCACTGGTGAAGGATGGCGCCTGTCACCTTACCTCCTAGGGAGTTACTTCGTCCCGCGCCAGAGCATGTCGAGCAAGAACACCACGCAAGCCGCCGCGGGCCTCCGCTGGGAACGCGGCCCCCTTCGCGCGGCGTTCGAGGTGGATGCGCGCGGCACGACGAGACAGGATAAGGACGAGCGTTCCTGGAAGTCGAGTCGCGGCAAGGCCGAGGCGAGCTACGCGTTCTGAACGCAAGGAGGTTCGACATGCGGCGTCCGTTCATCGTCTTCATGGCGGGAGCTTCCGGATTCGCCACCGCGTGCGGAGAACGCGAGCGCCTGCCCGACCACGGACTCCTGAAGGTGGAAGTCACGTTCGATCCCAAGGACCTCGGCCAGATGCGTGCCGACCTCTTCACTAAGATCCGCAAAAGGGCGCGCGTCCGTTTGGGCGGCGACGAGGGCATCGCCCAGGCGCGCTACAGCGGGCAATTCACGCTCCTCTCGCCCAAAAAGAGCCTCGATCTTCGCCTGGAGAAACCACTGGAGTTCAAGGGAACGCGACGCGTCCGGCTCCTCGGACAGCTCACCGACACCACCGCCTTGCGCAACGACGTGGGATACGACGTCTTCGCCTCGCTGGGATTCCCCACGCCCTCGAGGGGCTTCGCAACCGTGTACGTGAACGGCGACGCCCAGGGCCTGCACTTTTTCACGGAAACCCTGAGCACCGACTTCCTCGACAGGCGAGGTCTCTCTTTCGTTACGCTCTACCAAGCGAAGCTTGGAGCCGCCGACTTCAGCATCACCACGCCCGAGGAGCTCGAAGTCGTCTTCCAGCCGGAGCATGGCGACGGCAACAACACCGATCTTGTGGACTTCCTCGCCGAGCTCGGACGGGCGCAGACCCTGGCTGAGATCCGGGCGCTCGACGCCCGCCTCGACGTTCGGGGCTACCTGCGTTACCTCGCGGGCGCCACGTTCCTGCAGCATTGGGACGGGCAAGCCAACAACTTCTACCTTTACCGCGAAGCGACCTCGAATCGCTTCAAGGTCATCCCTTGGGATCTCGACAAGATTTGGCAAGGACCCGTAGGCGATGGTGCGGCGGGTGACGGCGAAGAGGAGGGGAGAGGCTATGCTTTCTTCGCAGAGAACGCTCTGTCCTCCAAGCTCTTCCGCGTGCCCGAGTACAAGGAACTCTATCGCACGGAGCTCGCCGGCCTCATAAAGGCGTGGACGCCCGCCCGCATCGAAGCGCTCCTGGCTTCCAAGGGCGCAGCCATCGAGCCAGCGTGGATTGCGGACCCTGGCTACAACCGACTGGGAAGCACCCATGCGTACGAGCGTCAACGGCTCATGAAAGTCGTCAAGCGCTGGTTCGCGCGCATCACTCCCCTCGCCCGTCCAAAAACAAAGGCCGCGCCATGAAGCGCCTCGCGCCGCGTCGCGCCGTTCCGTTGGCGTTGGTCTCAGCCGCGGCGTGCGCCCCAGGCGTCGCCGGCATCGTCAACACAGTGGCTTCCGCCGATAGGAGCGTCTTCGAGCAATACGCGGGGAAAAGGTGCGAGGTCGTAGCGCGCTCTGCCGGTGGCGACGAGTCGCTTTTCGAGCGTGACTGTGGCCTCCTCTCCAATCTCGCCGACGGAACTTCGGAAGCGTGCTCACCACCCGCAGACGCGCCCCGCCCCGTGGAGGCCCGATTCCCCGGGCGCACGCAGGTCATGTTCCTTTGCGAGGAAGGTGGGAGGCCGCAGTCGCTCGCCGCAGCCGCGCGTGTCCGCTTCGCGTTCCTCTCGGATTTCGGCGCAGGCGAGGACGAACGCAAAGGAACACGCCAGGTGTCGGTGGCCGGTCGCTTGGCCGAGGTCTGTTTCGGCGCGGGCGTCGAATCCCCCTGCGACTTCATCGCCTCGGGGGGCGACAACATTTATCCCGACGGCGTGCCCGACGTCTTCTCCGCGCTTTTCAACGAACGCTTCGAAGACCCCTACCGCGACCTTCCTCCCGGCGTGCCCTTCTTCCTCGTGCCCGGCAACCATGACCATTACGGTAACGTGCAAGCGCAGGTCGAGTACTCCTACTTCTCGCGACGGTGGCGGATGCCCGCGCGCTCCTACGGCATGCCCGGACTCCCCGCATGGCTAGGAATCCACTTCGTCGACACGACGCCCCTAGAGGACTCCGACGCGGGCTCCTCGCCGCGCGTCGAGGACGCCCGCGCCACGCTGTGCAAGAGCAAGTGGAAACTCCTCATAAGTCATCATCCCGTGGCAGCGTCGGGTCATCATGGGCCCTCGCGCCAAGCGCGCGACTTCCTCGACGCGCTCACCACGGGATGCCCCAACCCCATCGTTCTCTCGGGTCACGAGCATCATCAGGAACACGTTTACGATGGCCGCATCCACCAAATACTTCAGGGCGCGGGAGGAGCCATCGTGAAACCCACCGAGCCGGGACGCTATTCCCACGCCCCCGAACGCGGCCTCTTCCACTTCCTCTCATCGAAGCACGGCTTCGCCGTGTTCGACGTGACTTCCGGCGCGTTGTCGTTCTCCTTTTACGACCTCACACCCGCGGGCAAGCCCTTGTGGTCGTGTCGCATGGACGACCCTGCGGCCGCACCCGTTTGCGAATGACGTCACTCCCTGTGCGCAGACTTCCCCTTTTCCAGGAGCCTCACGCCTTGCGCAAACCAACACAATCAGCACCCGCCAAAAGACTCTTCGTTGTCGTCAGCGGCCTGAGCGCTTTAAGCGCCGTTCTGATGTCCGCTTGCGGCTCCGACGGCGACGCCGAGACGTCCAACGCGGCGCCCGCGCCTCGCCCTCCCTCCGTGACCGATGGAGTCGACCCGCGCTTCGCCGCGCTGCTTGCCACGCTGCCGCGCGTGGATCGCGGTTTTGCCACATGGACCTTGTTCGATGAGTACAGCTTCATCCCAGGGCTCAAGCGAACAGTCACCACCACCGCGGACGGCGGCACCTCGACGGTGACGTTCGCGCTGAACTCGGCGGGCCTTCCGACCAAAGCGACGCGTCGCGAAGGCACGAAGCCAGGCATGGAGTTCCTCACTTTCACGTATGGCTCGGATCCCCTACGACCAACCCGCATCGTTTCGCGCGGTGAGTTCTACGAGGCCGTCCCGTGAAGCGGGAGCGATCCGGAGCCCGAACCCAAGCTCGTTTTGAAAACGCATACCCGCACGTTACTTTGGCGCAACGGATCCCACCCTTTCCTGTCGCGGATTCCCACGACCGATTCGTACACCGGGTGGGACAACGAAACGAGCCGGATAACCGTGACGTGTTCAGCGCCCACGAAATGCAGAACCTCGGAAAAGTGGAAGGACCCAGGAAAACCCGAGAAGTCGCATAAGGTCGAAACGACGGCGGTGGGGCCTCGGCTGAAGTTCTCCATCGACCCTCGGATTGAGCAGGTAGGCCCCTTTGGAACACTCGTCCTGCGCAACACCTACGCTGCGGGCAAATGGACGGGATACAAAATGGACGAGAGCGCGACCTTGACCGTGACGGGAACCGGACCCGACGGCAAGGAAGCGACGTCCACGGAAACGCAACTCAAGACGCACGTCTGCACCGCGGGAGACAAGGGCAAGCTCGTTTGCAAATCCACTTCGAAAGTCAATGGCAAGCTTTCGACCGAGGCGACGCTCTCCATTCAACTCGTCATTGAGACCAGTGGCGAAACAGGAATCGTGCAGGAGTACGTGCTCGAGGCAACTTCCACATTGTACAATTACGACGATGGAGGAACCGTCATTTCACGCACGTCCGAAAAGACGGAATACGACCCGCTTTGGCGCGAAGTGAAGTTCTCCCGCACAGAACGGTTCCCCGTGCAGGAGCAAGGCGAGCCCGGCACGGCCCCTCGCTCGCGCGAGGACGTTTACTCGTCGACCGAAACGACGACCTATTCAGGGCAGACTCGCAGGCCTCTTCGATGGGAATCCACCATTGATGGGAAGAAGGATACGGTGACGACCTATTCCTACTGAAGCCCTGCGCCTTCCCTGCGCCTACCCGAACCTCACTTCTGGAACTTGCGCTGGAACTCCTTGACGATGACACCCCGGAGGATTTCGCTGGTGCCGCCTCCGATTTCGAGGAGCTTGGCGTCGCGCATAAGGCGCTCCACCGGGAACTCGCGGATGTAACCGTAGCCGCCGAGCACCTGGATGGCGTCGAGGCCCACGCGCGTTGCCATTTCCGAAGCGAACACCTTGGCGGCGGCGGCTTCCTGGTTAGCGCGCCGGCCTTCGGCGATGACTTGGGCCGCTTCGTACACGAGCGCGCGCGCGGCGCGGTAGCCGATGTACATGTTGGCTATCTTCTCGCTCACGGCCTGGAAATTGATGATGTCGGATCCGAACTGCTGGCGCTCCT
This sequence comes from Silvanigrellaceae bacterium, assembly GCA_044356935.1. Lineage (GTDB taxonomy): Bacteria > Bdellovibrionota_B > Oligoflexia > Silvanigrellales > Silvanigrellaceae > JADCJN01. The sequence continues at coordinate 12,911 of JBIKVI010000046.1, forward strand.
GCGCGTACTTGAGCGAATGATCGAGGCACGCGCGCGCGATGCCTAGCGACATGGCGGCAAGCCCCACGCGTTCAATGTCGAGGTTCTTCATCATGTGCTTGACGGAGCTGTTGGGCGAGCCCACGAGGTTCTCCGCGGGAACGAAACAGTCGCGCAAAATGAGCTCGCCCGTGGGTGAGCTGCGCATGCCCATCTTGCTGAGTTTTTTGCCCACGGAGAATCCCTTGAATCCTCGCTCGACGATGAACGTCGACAGGTCCTGCCTGCCGGGTCCCGTGCGAGCGTAAACGAGGAACACGTCGCCGATGGGCCCGTTGGTGATGAACATCTTGGTGCCGTTGATGAGCCACCCACCCTCGACCTTGTCGGCGCGCGTCTGCATGCCCACCGCGTCGGAACCGGCGCCCGGTTCGGTCATGGCCATTCCGCCAACGAGCTCTCCGGACACGCAGCCCGGAACGTAACGCGCGAGCTGCTCCCGGCTACCGTTCTGCTCGAGGTTGTGGGTGAACAGGAGCGTATGTGCGAGGTAGGAGAGGCACGTTCCCGGGTCGGCGTAGGAAAGCTCCTCCATGACCCCCACGACGGCCACCGCGCCCAAGCCCGCCCCGCCAAACTCCTCTTCCGAGGTGATGCCCAGGATGCCAAGTTCCGCCAAACGCTTGAAGATGCCCGGCGCGAGCCGTTCCTCTCGGTCGAGTTCGTCGGAATAGGGGGCGAGCTCCTTGGCCGCGAATGCGCGGACCGTCTCGGTCAGTTCCCTCATCTCGCTGTGCCCCATTTCCAAATCCTTGCCGGAATTCATGCGTTTCGTCCTTCCTTGCTACCCGTGCCGGCCAAACTGGCAAGCACGTCGGGCCCCGAGAGGATCTGCCCTTTTTGAACCAATATCTCTTCCACCACGCAATCCACTGGCGCCCGGACCTCGAGTTGCATCTTCATGGACTCCACAACGAAGGCCAGGTCGCCGGCCGCCAAAGGCATGCCGTTGGCGCAAGCGATCTCGAGGATCTTCCCCGCCATGGGCGCCCGGAGTTCGGACACCGCGGCCTGTCCTGACGCTGAACCGGGGCGCTCCCAACGGGGACAGGCGACCTCGACGACCTCGCCATACAAGCTCACAGCGAGCTTCTCACGACTCAAGCGACTGGCGAAGATGGGAATCCATCCGGCACGCGATCCTGCTTTGACGCCGGCTTGACCACGGTCGTCGCGCTCGAGCAGCGAAGCCGCCAATGACGCGGCTTCACGCACGTCCGGGCAAGGACTGCCTCCTTCGGAGTCCGGAACTTCGTCATGGTCCACAGACGCGACGAGCGCCTCGAGGACTCCTTGTCCGCCGAGCAGGAAGGCCCCTGGACCGCGCGCATGAGTGTCGACATCGAAGAGGACACCCCCGCCACCCGCGCGCGAGACCTGCGAACCGTCCACCCCCGCAGGAAGCCCGACATCGGCGAACCGCCGCGCACTGGAGAGCCAGCCGCACCCTGCGCGCGCTTCGATGCTGCCCGCGCCACCGAGCGCATCGGCAAGCGCACTGCGGAAGGCCTTCCCCTTGAAGAACTCGAGCAACTGGCGCGGCAGTCGCGGCGCGTTGAGGCGGGGAAGTTCCCGAGCGATCCAGGCCGTGCTCACGCGCCCCGCGACGAAGTCGGGATGCTCCGCGATGGAGAGCAAGAAAGGGACGTTGGTGGTGCAGCCGTGAATGACGTAACACGAGAGCGCCTCGCGCAACTTCAAGGCCGCCGCAGCGCGCGTAGGCGCGTGCACCACAAGCTTTGCGATCATGGAGTCGAACGACGCGTTCACGCGTCCGCCTTCCGCCACGCCCGAATCCACGCGCACGCCAGCGGCCCTGCGCGCCCGGCCCTCGGCCGCGCGCGGGTCCACGGGTTCGACGTAACGCACCAGCGGCCCGGGCGTGGGAAGGAACTCCACGCGCGGGTTCTCGGCGAGGATGCGGGCCTCGAACGACACACCCACGGGCTCGGGCACGCGGAACACATTGGGCGCGCCGAGTTCCTCGGGCCACGCGCCCTCGGCCAAGGCAAGTTGCGCGCCCACGAGATCGACCCCATACACGGCCTCGGTCACGGGGTGTTCCACTTGCAAACGGGTATTCATTTCGAGGAAAAAGAACTCTCCGCTATCGACGAGGAGGAACTCCACTGTGCCGGCGCCGCGGTAAAGGGTCCGCTCAACGAGGGCCATGGAGGCGCGTCCCATGCGCTCACGGAGCGCCGCGTCGAGCGCGGGACTCGGCGCCTCCTCCAGCACTTTCTGATGGCGGCGCTGAAGTGAGCATTCGCGTTCCCCGAGGAACACGCCGCCACCGCGCCCGTCGCCGAACACCTGGACTTCCACGTGCCGCGGTTGGGCGAGGTAACGTTCCACGAAGACGGTCGCGTCGCCAAAGCCCGCGAGTGCTTCCTGCGAAGCGCGGTGGATGGCCGCGGGCAGATCTTCGAACCTCTCCACAATGCGCATCCCCTTGCCGCCTCCGCCTCCGGAGGCCTTGACGAGGAAAGGGGATCTGATGTCGCGCGCAAGCAGGAGGTCTTCCCACTCTTCTTGGGGAGTGCTTGCGAGCTCGTGTGAAAGCAACGCCCCCAGTGTGGGCACGCCGAGCTGAGAGGCGAACGCCTTGGCCGACTCCTTACCGCCCATGGCACGCATGTTTTCTGGCGTCGGTCCGACGAAGGCTATCCCGGCGTCTTCCACGGCCGCTGCGAACGCCGCATTCTCGGAAAGGAATCCGTAGCCAGGATGGAGGAGGTGCGCTCCCCAAGCGCGCGCGGCCTCGACGATGGCGGGAATATCAAGAAAGCTACCGACCTCGAGCACGGCGTCGGCCTCGCGGCGCACCGGCGCGTCGGCGTCCTCGGGCGAGCTGATGACGGCAACGAGGTAACCCCGTTCCCTTCCGGCGCGCAGCACGCGGCGGGCGATTTCTCCGCGATTGGCAATGACGAGCCGGCGCTCGGCGGAGCGTGCGGGGCCCTTCGTGCCGCCGGTGGGCATCATGGCCGCTCCTTGGGCAAATTGTTCTGCCACGAAGGAGAACGCTTTTCGAGAAACGCCCCGAGCCCTTCGCGCCCCTCGGGTGCGGAGCGGGCCACGGCGATTTGCATGGCGGCGTATTCGAACACGTCGGGCTGCGGGAGTGGCGACAAGCGACGCAGCAGCTCCTTGGTCCTGCGGGCCGCGTTGGGTGCGGCCTGCAGGAACGAGGTCACCACATCGTCGAGCACGTCCTCGAACGACGAGCCCGTTCCCACCACGCGCGACACAAGGCCGCAGGACACACACTCCGAGGCCTTGTAGCGGGCCCCGGCCAGCATGAAACGCTGCGCATGGGCCAAGCCTAATTTTCGATACACATAGGGACTGATGACACCCGCGACGATGCCCAAACGCACCTCTGGCGTCGCCATTATCGCATCTTCGTCGGCGAGGACGTAATCCGAACAGGCCACCAGGCCGAAGCCGCCGCCCATGGCAGCGCCGCGCACGGCGGACACCACCGGCACGGGAACAAGGGCGAGTTTGAAGAACATGCGACCGAGCTTACGCGCGTCGTCGAGACTCCCTGGCTCGCCCCTTTCCGCCTGAGCGCGCATGTAGGCGAGGTCCGCTCCGGCGCAAAACACATGACCATCGCCCTGCAGCACGAGCAGGCGCAATTCCTCCGGGTCGCCCACCGCCGTGAGGCGCGTGAAGGCCTCGGAGAGCTCGGAGATGGTCTTCTCGTTGAAGGCGTTGCGCAGATCGGGGCGCATGAGGACAAGCCTCTTGACCCCATGGGCGAGCGACTCGACGCGCAGGGTTTCGCCCTCGAAGAAAACTCCCTCGACGGGGTAACGCTTCATCGCACCGCCCCTTTCCAGAGCCAAGCATCGAGCCCCAGGCCACGCGTGAGCGCACCATCGCAGGCGCGATCGGCTGGCGCGATGGAGTCGAGCAGGCCTTTGGGAATCTCGACCTCGCACCTCAAGAGGGCCTGCGAGTATGTCTTCCCCTGGGCGTCGATGAAGAGGCTCATCGTTCCGCCGCCTCCGAGGGACTCCTCGAGGAGGAAGTTGAGCGACCACAGGTTGGGTACGGCATGGCGCGTTACCTTGCCTAGGCACACGTGCCCGAACCAAACTTTGACCCGCGCGGCGTCCACGTTGTCGCGCAGCCAGGCGTAACATTCACCACTGCGGCCGATGAGGCCTATGTTCGAGGTGTCGCCCTTGTCACCGCTGCGGGCGTGCGCGATGGCCATGAGGGGAACGCGCACAAGGGGGCCCGCCCCCGCAGGCGCGGGATGCGGGTCCTTGGGCGGCTCGCCGATTTCAGCGCTGCCGCCCGTAACGGGCCAACCGAGCTCCTCTCGAAGAGTGGAGGGGACGAAGGATTCACCGGAGCTCCGGGTGCCGACGTCTCCTCGCGCGTCAACTTTCTCGTCCGCCTGCGCGCGCACTTTGGCATCCACTTGCTCGACCGCATAGAGCAGAACGCGCGAAGGCGCATGTTCCTGCGGCATGAGCGCGGGCCAGTAGCTCACGACCTCCGAGATGGACGGGGCTCCGCCAGTGACGGCCACTCCCGCCGGACCCGACAGGATGAGCGACGGGAGAAGCTTACGAAACACGCCGAGCGCGTCCTTCGACGCGTCGTGGGCAGAGAGCTTCAGGAGGATTTCCTTGGCCTCGCCCGCAGGCGAGAGCGCGCCGTGCGTGGCGTCGTCGCCCACGTACTCCGTGTGCGCATGGGCTAGGGTCGGTGGCAAACCCGCGTTGGCGAGTTCGCGCGAGAGGCGCTCCCAAAAGACGCTTGCGAACACCTCGGCTTTGGCGCGCGCGTCCGGGCCGGAAATGATGAGGGTGCCCGAGCTCTTGAAGCCATCGGCGTAGGCGATGCTCACCTTAAGGAGATCGGTGGGCGCGCGCCCCTTCACGCCGCTCACGCGCACGCGTCCGGGGCGCGTGAGCGTTTCGACCTCCTCTTCCACGAGGGCGATGGTGCTGAAGTCGGCGATGACGTCGGGCGTAATGTAACTCTGGGGATGGCCCATTTCGTAGAGGAGCTGTTCACGCACCGTTTGCGCGGACACGAGTCCGCCGGTGCCCGGGTGCTTGGTGACTACGAAGCTCCCGTCGGGGTAGCACTCGACGATAGGGAAACCCACATCGACGAAACTCGCCACCTTGGGCCAGTCGGTGAAGTTGCCGCCCGTGGCCTGGGCGCCGCACTCGATGATGTGCCCGGCCACGATGCCGTGTGCGAGCTTGTCCCAATCGTCCTCCGCCCAACCGAACTCGTGCATCATGGCGGCGATGGTTATGCCCGTGTCCGTGACGCGTCCGCAAAGCACGATGTCCGGATCGGCCGCGAGCGCAGCCGCGACGGGACGGGCCCCGAAATAAACATTGGCAGCCGTGGTTCGCTCGAGGACGTCGTCGAACGCCTCGCCCGACTCCATGTTACGGAACTCGACGTCCCCGCCCCCCGAAGTGTGCATGCTCGACAGGCGCGCGCGGATGTCGTCGCCCTCGACCACAGCCACCTTGAGCGACAAACCCTGCCGACGCGCGACCTCGCACAGCGCCTCGGCGCACCCACGAGGGTTCACACCACCGGCGTTGGTGATGATCTTCACGCCCTTGGAGAGCAGCGTCCCGAGCAGGGGCTCCACCTGAGTCACGAAGTCGCGCGCGAACCCCGCCGACGGATCCTTCGCCCTTTGCTTTTGCAGGATGCTCATGGTGATTTCGGCGAGGAAATCGATGGAGACGTAATCGAGCGCCAAGGCGCCCAGAACCTGTCGGCGCAGGGCGTATGGGTCGTCTCCCCAGTAGCCGCCTGCATTGGCGATGCGGATGGAAGTCTTGGCCACGGGTGTTTCCTTCATAGGGAGACTCTAAAGGTGGAGGAAAGGAGAGGGCTTCGCGCAACAAATGACATTGGGAGGCGCGCGCAATGCGAGAAGGGGCGTGGCTACATGCGGAACACGCCGGTGCGGGTCTCCTCGAGGGGCGCGCAAAGCGTGGCTGCAAGGCTCGAGGCGAGGACCGAGCGCGTCGCGAGCATCCCGACGCAACCGTCGTCCCAAAGGCGCGCCGACGCGTAGAAGGGGTGCCCCTCGTGTTCGTATTTCGCCCTAATGGGATCGGAGATGGCCGCTTCGCCCGCCGCATCGAGCGTTTTGCCCTCGCGCGCGAGCTGGTCGCGCTTAACGGTGACCATGACCTGAGCCGCTTGCTCGCCACCCATCACCGAGATGCGCGATGAAGGCCACGTCCAAAGGAACCGCGGCGAGAAAGCACGGCCGCACATTCCATAATTTCCGGCGCCGTAACTGCCGCCGAGCAGGAAACTCACCTTGGGCACGCGTGCGGTAGATACGGCGTGCACGAGTTTCGCTCCATCCTTGGCGATGCCTCCCCGCTCGTACTTCGCACCCACCATGAAGCCGGTGATGTTCTGGAGGAACACCAACGGAACCTTCTCCTGGGCGCAAAGTTCGATGAAGTGGGTCGCTTTGAGCGCGCTTTCGCTAAAGAGCACGCCGTTGTTGGCGATGATGCCGCAGGGCATTCCCTCTACGTGCGCGAACCCGCAGACGAGCGTGGTCGCATAGCGCTCCTTGAACTCGAAGAAGCGGCTACCATCGACGACGCGCGCAATAATTTCACGAATGTCCACCTGACGGCGGAGGTCCCTTGGCCAAAGTCCCAGAATTTCCTCGGGATCGTAGGCGGGTGGCTCCGGATCCCGTAGGGCGATGCGTGCCTTCGGGCGCGCTCCCAAGTGCGACACGATTTCACGCAAGAGCGACAGGGCGTGCGCGTCGTCCTCGGCGTAATGATCGGC
>JBIKVI010000283.1:0-5885 GCA_044356935.1 Silvanigrellaceae bacterium
CGCCCGCGACCCTGCCCGCGACGACGCACTGAGGACGCTCACCGAAGCACTTTCGGATTCGGGCCATACGAAACGCTCACTCGCCCGCCGTATGGGGCTGGCCAGCCACGCCATCATTTCGCGCGTCATTTCGGGTCGCAAGGCTCCATCGCTCAAGTTGCTTATTGCTTTGTGTGAAGCGTTGCGCGTTGAGGGCCGTCGACGGGAAATCGTCATCGGCGGACTTGCCCCGATGGGAATCGCCGATCGTCTGTTGGGCGCCACCTCCCGGAACCGGCCCAACGTCGACGACTCCCCCTCGCAATCGAACGCGGTTTCGCGCACCGCGCGACGCACGGCGAACACGCGCTTCTTTTTCGACGTCCACGCGCCCCTCGTCTTCGAGGCTCTCAAGGTGCTCGGCCCCTGCGACGTCGCAACTCTCGCATCTGGTTTCACGGGCCCCTTAAGCCTTGAAGACAAAGCGCTGGAGCGCGCGCTCGCGCATCTCGTCTCGCTCGGTTACGTCGTCAAAGACGACGGCCCGGCGTCACAGAGGCCCGACTTGAGCACCGCGGCTTGGCGCGTCGTCGACCGTGCGGCCGATGTCGTCATCCCTTCCCGAGTCCCCTCCGCCGCGGCTCTCGAAAACGTGCGAACTTCGCTCCGCACTGCGCTGTCAGCCCTTCCCCTCGAAGGGCGGCGCCTCGCGAGAACATCGCTCTCCACCGTAAAAGTGCCCGCGTCGGGCAAGGCTATCGACGCATTGCGGACTCTTGTCGTCGCCTTCCACGACGACGTCCTGGATCTCCAAGGCCCCGACGACGATGCCGTGGTCCAGGTGGTGGTAAGCGTCGTCGAACTTGCTCGACGGCCCTGCCACGCGGAGGGTCAGGCTCGTCCTGGAAGCGAGGCGTCGAAAGAGCGGGCGCCGACCAATCGTTGCTCACCCGAGGGGTGAGGCAACGCCCTCATTCTGCTCGTTCAAAGCAGAGGCACGTTACCTGCAGCTCCGGGATCCGCTGCGCCCCATTGCGAGGCGCCGGAGGTTCCCAGTCCATGTTACGTCCCACCTCGCATATTCCCCTCCTGTGCGCCTTCGGCCTTGGCGTTACCTTCGTCGTGTCGGGAGGATGCTCATCGGGCGCGTTCAAAGGTGGCGGAAAGAAGAGCGCGGCCATCGACGTCCAACCGACGCCCTCGCCTCGCCCAACAGGCAACAGTCCCAACGAACCCAACCCGGTGGGCCCCGGTCCGACTCCCACCGCGAAGCCCACCGCGAGGCCCACGGTTTCACCTGGTCCGGTGTGTTCCCCTCGACGCAAACCTGCTCGCATAGCCATCGTCATCGACAATTCGGGCTCCCATGGACGCTCCGACGGCGAGCTGCCACAGCCCCACGAAACCTGGTACACCGACCCGGTGCGCTTGGGGATGACCGCCACGGCTCCTCAAAGGCGTTTCACGCTGCGACAAAAGGCGATCCACGAAGTGGTCCTCGCTCTCTCGGTCGCGGAGTCACAAGCGCGCGCATTAGACCCGCGTTACGTCGGGACGGCTCTTGGCATCGCCTCGTTCCCGAAGTCGCGCGACGAAGGGAACGCTTACACGGTTCATTCGGGAAGGGGCCCACTCCCCACTCCCATGACCAACCTTGCCGATGTTCCCTTCGATGACGCACGCGGCCAGGCGCTCTGGGAAGTGCTGGCGTTCACCCATTCTCCCGATGGCATCACCCCGTTCGCAGTTGGATTGGAGGCCGCTCGCGCCCTACTCGCTTCCGACCGCAAGGCTGTTGACTCCCGGCCCGAGCACGTCATCCTCGTGAGCGATGGTCTGCCCACAGACGAACGCCCATCGCGAGTCCTCGCAGCGCGTTCCGCGCTTGGCGATGGCGTCGCCCTACATCTCATGAACGTACGCAAGGATGCTTCCACTTCCGCCGAGGCTCTTCGAACTTCGCGCGATGGATTGCGTTCTTGGTTTCTTGCCCCGCCACCGGAAATGGCGTGGCCCTGGGCGCGCAATCCCGCTGACAACGACGGTTACGAAGGCAGCGAAGCGGGTTTCAATCGTTACTGGAGCGACCTTACGAAACTCCCCGAACGCATCGCGCAAAAAGAAATGACGGTCGAAATCGATGCGCTTCGGAGCGAACTCGGCGCCCTCATTGGCTCCATAGGCTGTCCCTGAACGTGTGAACCCGTTACCCAGAAACGAGATCCCGTAACAAATTCGCATTCCACCGCAACGTCTGGCACGCCCGACCACCTCCCGCGGCGATGCACTTCTCCACGAGTTCGGGCGTGAAAGGGCCGAATGCGTTCGAGAGAGGACGCCCATCGAGTCCACGGGACGACTCCACACAGTAACCCCCGTGCCCCGGGCTTACCATCGCGCCTAGCGGACACGTTCCCGTCCCTCGGATCGCGCGAGCGAACGAGTGGTTCCACCGCTGGAGGAAAACGATACTGCCGTCGGAGAGTTCGAAGGGATATTCACGCGCGCAGGCTCCGCCACCGCCGCGCTCCTCACAGAGCGCTATCATGGCGGCGGTGAACTGGCCCAACGCCACCCTTTCCCCTCCCGGGCCCGACATGGCGCAGAAGCCGATCTCCGCATCAAAAGTTCCACCTACCGGGCAACGCGTATCCGTAACAACCGGACGACTTGCGGGACGGGTCACGGTGTCGACCATCATGCAAAGGAAGGCGTTCCCGTGGTCCAAAGGAAGTCTGGGCGGTCGAAAGAGATCCAAGACCCTCCAATCACACGCCCCCCGTCGTCGAGTTCGACCCAATACTCGTAGCGTGCGGTGCGAGTCGCGTTGTTGACCCCGATATGGGGCGTCCAACTCGGTTGCATCTCGACGATGTAGGTCAGATCCGTGGAGATGCGCATTTCCTCGACTGTTCCTTGGGCCGATCCTAGAGAGGGCGAGCGCTTCCCGAGGACGCGCGACTCGAATCCTAAGACGGGCTGGTTCCACACTTCGAAGTCTCGGGTCACATCCAAGGTGAAGGGAGCTTTGAGGATCCCGACTTCGTTGGTGAGTACGACATGGAAGCTTCCCGCGTTCGCATCGCGACACGCGAGGCTGCCTCCCGCGGAGGGATTCCGAGCCAAGTCGGCATTGCATCTTTGTCCCAAGATGACCGATCTTCCATCGCGCGTCTGTTGGAATGAAAGGAGAGCCTTCACGTCCGACGATCCGAAGGGAATTCGAATGCCATCGCCGTTCACGGCAATCGTGGGACGTGGCTCGCGGAACAAATAAGCCGCGGGGGCCCACCCATGGCAGATTCCCCACCAAGAATCGTCAGTAGGAGACGTGTTCTCCCGTTGCCACTTCGTCACCGGGTAGTCGTATCTGCCCATTAAGATGTCGTACTTTTCCGCCGGCGAGAGCTGGGCGAGCTCGACTTCCGTCATTCGCGCCAGGCGCGCTTTGTCCAAAAGAGGGTAAGACCAGGCCGACATGGAGAGCGCAGGCGATTTCGCATTCCAGCGCCACGCGATCCCGCCTTTGTTATTTGGCCAGTAGGAATCGGACCAGGGCTCGCTCCGAACCCGTCCCGAGACCGGCAAACTCGTCAGCTTCGTTTGATAATCTGACCGGAAAATGCTTGGCCGGTTCGTGGGATCCCACGCCTCGCGCACGTTCGAATCGCCGTTGCCCGGCGTCGATCCCACCGAGCCGCCCGAGCCGGCGCTACCGCACGCCGCGAACGTCAGGACACCAGCGACGCAGAGCGGGCGCCCTATGGTCCTTGCCCTTTTGGATGAAAGTGGCATGTCGACCTCCGTCGTTCTCGATTTCCAATTCGTATGTTCCGTTAACTCACCTAAACGGAACAATTCGTAGATAACCGATGGGCGCGTCCGACGACAAAGCCGACTCCCCCCCGGGAGCTGAAATGGCTTCCGGTGAATAGAGTGTCAGCGGGCGCTTCTCACGAGTGAAAATAGGAAAGCCGCGCTCCAGCGGAGCGAACGGCAGGGGCTGCCACCGCCTTGCGCAAGGCAAGCCGATACTCTGTCATCAGAAAAAGGCCCATACGCGAAATCAAGGGTACGGCCATCGACTCCCCTGCCGCGTTCGATGCAGGCGCCACTCGTTGAGTCCATCTCCGCGCCGAGGGCGCACTTGCCGTTTCCGCGCAGCGAGCGAGCGAACGCGAGACCCCATCGCTGATAGAACACCAACGAACCGTCCGACAAAGTGTAGGCCTGCTCCTCGCGACAGGGTTCACCACCACCTTGCCGCTCGCATTTTTCAGCCATGGCGATAGTGAAGTTACCGATGGCGACATCACCGAAGCCATCGACTTTGGCCACGCAAAAGCCCATCGCCGCATCAAGGCGGGATCCCGCGGGGCAAGGCGCATCGTGGAACGGTGGGGTCGCAGTAGGAGCTGCCGTCGGAGCTAAAGTGACGACAGGCGTTACCGAGGCAGAGGGAGCAACCGATGGCGCGGGGCGCGGCGCGACAGGCACCGGCGTGACAACCGGAGAGGCCGTCGCCATGGATGTAGGAACGGCTGTAGGCGAAGAAAAGGGCGTGGGAGCGTTCGCAACGCTAGCCAAGTAAAGATCCTTCAACCGGGCAAAGAAGCCAGTGAATTTAGCCGGAGTCGTCGTCCACAAGAAGTCCGGGCGATCAGTGGAGATCCAGGATCCACCTACAATGGCTCCACGCGCATCGACTTCAAGGAAATAGCGGTAGCGTGCGTACTTCTTGGCATTGCCAGTGGTACCAACATGCCGCTCCCAGGCTGCGCGCACTTCCACTACGTATGAAACGTCCGTGATGATCTCGTACTCGATTGCGGTTCCCGGGGCCGATCCCGGCGACGCCGGACGCTCGGATGCTTTTCGGGACTGGAAAGAATGGACTGGCTGGTTCCAGACCTCCACATCACGCGTTACGTCCATAACGAAAGCCTTCTTCCGTCGACCAATTTCGTTGGTCAGGACCAAATGGAAACTTCCTGGGTTTGTGTCTCGACAAGCAGCCGTGTCACTAGCCGATGGAACACTCGCGAGGTCGGAGTCGCAACGCTCGCCCAGAATCAACGATCTCCCGCTGCGCGCTTGATGGAACGACAGAAGCGCCTTGACGTCCGAAGCGCCGAACGGGATCTCGATCCCATCTCCATTGCGCAGAACCACGGGGCCTGGCTCTTGGAAGAGAATCGCCGCGGGCGCCCATCCGTGACAAATTCCCCACCACGTGTCGTCTTCGGGTGAGTGACTTTGGCGCTCGAAATTCGCCAGTGCATAGCCGTAGTCACCTCGAAGGATGTCGTATTTCTCCGCAGGTGATAGGCGCCCGATCGCATCGGAGGACATCGACTTCAACTCGCTTCGGGAGTGGAGGCGCGCGGACCAGGCGTTTGCTTCGAGCGCAGTTCCACCCGCGTTCCAACGAGCGGCGACTCCGCCCTCATGGGAGGGCCAGTAGGAATCGGACCATGGCTCGACCTGCGTAGTACCCTTTAACGGAAGTGCTGCGAAGACGCGCTCGTATGTCTGCGAAAATACATCAGGTGCGTTTGCCCTGTTCCAAGCCTCAAGCACATCGGAACGCGTCTTGCCTGAATGGCGTCCACAAGAAGAGGTGAGCACCAGCAACGTTAGGCAGGACAAAGGAACTTTAGGGAAACGAATAGGAAAGCGAATCACCGAGTAGGCTCCTTGCGGCAACGCCAAGCGTGAAAGACAGCCAAGTGAACTGAAATCGCCTGCGTTAGCGGACAGCTCAGTCAGGTTCAACACTTCTCGAATTCACGCCCAAAACAGAAGAAGCCCGGTGGTCACATGGACCACCGGGCTCCCCTTTGGGGTAGGCTGCACCGAGCTACTCTCCCACACTTAAAAGTGCAGTACCATCGCCGCTGACGGGC
>JBIKVI010000285.1:0-5866 GCA_044356935.1 Silvanigrellaceae bacterium
CGAGTCTGTCCAGCCCGCCTGCAACGTCGCGCTCAGTGACTTTCTCCTCGAAGGTGGAGATGGATTGCGCTCTTTTTTCGTGGATGCCAGGGTGAACGTACACATCACGCAAACGCCTTCGTCGCTGTTCATCAGTGCGCTTCGCGACTGCAGGGAGCCGCCTTGCCTTCCGCTCAAATAATCAGGGCTCTCCCGCCAATGCGCGCAGCGAATAAGCCCTTGCGGGGGAGGTTTGAAAACTCACGGCGGGCGAGTCAAGGTGACGAGGACTCCAGACCCGTTTTCTTTTTGTAACAGTATAGCTGTTACCCTCAAGGAGCATCGCAAAATCTGACTGCGTAAACGATTTTATCTTTGGACTGCTCAGCATTTCGACTTGCGTCGCAATCGCGCCTTTTGCGAACGACTTGTAACTCACCCAAAGCCCCGTCTCATCTGCGAACAAAATCCTAATGCGCGTGGGGCAGCGGGAGATGAAGACGACGCAGTCTCCTTTCCATGGCCGAGAATCTAATGCAGAACCCAACTCACAATGCAGGGGCATTGCAGCGTATCCATGCGCCAATCGAACGCAAAGCCAGGTCGGACTTCATCTCCTGATGCAAGCAGAGGGCGACCCGATGACGGCCCATCCGACCCAAGGTCGCATGGAGCTTCCATTCATGCGTTTCCTTGAGCTCGGGAATGAAGTGGAAGAGATGCGAAGGTGAGGCGTAAGGGATTTTCGTCGCAAGGGAAAGCTGCCTGGCGATCTCGAAGTCTTGGACGACATGGGTCACGGTGAGCCGCGGCGCTTGGGACGCCGAATCCTCGGAAGACTTCGTTCGCTGTTCCCTGATTTCGCGTTCCAGCTCTTTTGTGACGATGATTCCGAGCTCGGCGGCCTCCCAAGAAGAATCGCAAGACTTAGGAACGCAAACGACGAATTCAGATTCGAACAGCGGGCGCACCAATAATCCGCGACGTCGGGGCGGATCCACGAGCAAAGCGGCGTCGAATTCGTTCTTGATCAGCCCTTTCAACAAGTCTTTAGACGAATGGACCTTGATCTCGAAGGTCGAGGAGGCGCTCTGGAGCAGAAAGGCTGCGACTGCGGGAGGCAGAACATGGAGGGCGAGACTGGGATAGGCAGCAATGCGCAGGTTAAGGCCCGTGTGCTTCGCCAAATTTTCACCGACGATCCTCGACCTGAGCTCGCGAACTTCCTCGAGGTTGCGAATAGCGAGCTTTGCCCAACGTTCGCCTAGAAGCGTGGGTTTCAAACCATCGGGAGTGCGATCGAACAATTTACACCCGAGATGTGCTTCGAGTGAATTGAGGTGGTGGCTCACGACCGACGGTGAAACGGAAAGTGAACTGGCGGCCGACCGCACCGATCCCGTCCGGTAGATCCTTTCGAGGATCTCGTACTTCGATGTGAGCGCGACGAATTCCATGTCGTTCCAATCGATGGCACACGGCGTGCAAAGTGATGGGCTAGACCAGCGACGGCGGTGTTTGCGAACTTCATGCGTGCGTCTCCTGTAGAAGTGAGGGCCGAGCCCGTCCTTAGGTTCGGCCCTCGTCCCTCTGCCTAGGCTTTGGGGGTTTCGCAGGTCTGTTGGCGTCAAGGTCGTTTCGTCAAGCGAGGTCAAAATGGGGTAGACCGATCGACCATCTCAGCCCGGTATTCGGCCTCGCTGCGGAACTGGGTTTCGTCCCCCTTGGTGTAGAACTGCTTCCAGTCAGGATGCTTCGAGAAGAACCGCTCCAAATCGAATGCCGAGATCTTGGATTCCTTCCCCGCTCTCGTTGATGAGTCGCTCTCCACGACCACGGTCGGCTCGTCGTCGACGTAGCCCGGCTCGTCAAAACTTGGGCCAGGATCTGTCTCGGGGTCTTCCACGTGACGGCGCTTCTTCTTTGGCACGGGCTTGGTTTTCACGTCGTGGTCGACATTGGACTCGGTGGCATGGACATCACCGCCCAGGCTGGCCAGGATCGATTCGATCTCGTTGCTCGGCGTCTTCACGAACGACAGCAGTTCGCGCAGGCGCTCTCGATGCTCGACGGGATCCCAGTCGATCCCAAGGTCGCGAGCAGTGGCCTGCGTGAGCGTCCACGCGGCAGCCACGTTGGCCCGCCCGCCCAACTTCAGTGAGGCAGAGTCTATGAGCATCGTCGCCAGTTTGCCCTTCTGCAGCAGAGCCTCGGTGCGGGCGAAGGCGTTGTTGACCGACGGCCTCTTCACCTTCCCGTCGTCGCCCTTCATGTGATTTGCATCGTTGGCGAGGAGGCTTTCCACCGCCCTTGGCGACAGGGCGAAGGAGGTCACACCCTGGCTAACCACAGCGTTCAGGATCGACGCGAGGATTCGGTGCTCGGGCTTGGCGTGTTTGTAAAGCCCCCGAATCGTTTCTTGCGCCGGGGTTAGAACTTGAAGTTCTTCGACAGCCGTAATCTGCTTCAACGTGAACGAGTCGTCCTGCACTGACGTCTCCAAGATCTCTGCGAGTGACATTGGTGTTCTCCATCCAGTTCGTAGTTGTCCTGCGCAGTCCTTGGGGGTGGGCACCCCGGTGGCCGTCGAGGTGCCCGAACTGGGCTGGACGAGGCTCTCGACTGAGAACCTCTACCCACCTTTACGGACAGGGTTCGGGATGACTTGAGGGACACCCGTTGGGGATAGGGCTAGCGATAGACGTGCTGAAGAAAGTCATTAGGTTACAGGTTGAGTATAGGTTTAGTGATAGCGATAGTGACAGACTTGGGGATAGGGCTAGTGATAGGTCTGAGGACAGAACTTGGTGCGAGAGAGAAGAGAGAGGGAGGGAGGGAGAGAGGCGGTGGTGAGGTTTTTCAGAAGCACTCGACCCCTCGCCCTCATGTTCAGGAAGGCGCACGCACGGGCTCAGGAGTTGGAAGTTCTCGGCGGCTGCTTGCTGCCTTCGGCCGCAGCCACAGAAGGAGGTCTAGGGGCTGACCACGTCGAGTAGGCTCAGCGACGTGGGACATCCACTGGAGAGCGGGGAGGAGCGAAGCGACGTCCCGCGGAACTGGGAGTGCGAAGGTTCCCAGTCGTGGTCGGCTCCGTGGAAGCCCCTGGCGAGAGGTCCCGAGGTCGCGAACTTGGAACTTTCCTCAGAGCCAACCGTGGTCAGCGGGGCGCACCGACTCGTAAGAAGGCCGCTGTCGCACTCTCAGGAAGCCACCCTTCCGTTCGTCGCCCAGCGCCGATGGGTCGGCGTGCCAAGTCTCTTTCGGCGTGGTTCGGTGTGAGTTCCACTCGTCACCGTGGACACCGAACTGGTTCACCAACCAGCGTGCGCCTGACCTTAGATCAGCGGGTGCGCATCCCTCTTCGTTGAGCACTCCCTTCACTGTCCGTTAGCCCCGTTGGGCGCCGTCGCGGTCTCGGGCCGGAGAGACGTCACGATCCCCCTGGCCTTCAGTTGGGCGTATTCCTCCTTCATCGACCTTCGGATCCCGGGGCCGAACGAAACGGCGTAGGCCGCCATGTAACCATCGTGGATGATCTGGTCACCCCACGGCAGAAGCACCGCCTCGACCATAGCGGGAAGGGGCCGGTAGCCGAGCATCTCTTCGATCTCTGATACCAGACCCAGGACTCCGTAGGCGGCTGAGGGTTTCGAGCCAATGAACACAGCGTATTTCTGGAGAGCACGTTCAACGAAGAACTGCCCTTTTCGAAAGTTACGCCACGACCTGACTATGGCAAGGTCTCGAGGCTCCATATCCCCCGGGTTCTTCTTGACGAACTCTTGGAGAATGTCGGGTTCATCGAACAGGAAAGTTCGAGCCTCGACCGCAGCCTCTGCCCGATTCTGACGAAACTCTTCGAGGATTCGAACTCTGTCCTTCGGTCTTGCTGCCTGTTCCACGGCGAAACAAAGGAGTTGTGGGTAGATGCTGTGGAATCGCTTGGCCTCGTCAGCAGGAATGAGCATCGTGGCAACCTCAGTGAAAGGAGGAAGGCAAGAGCCGGCAAGGCGACCTTGTGTTGAGTGTCGACTTGTCGGACGACTCGGGTTCGGCCCGCTTCGTGAGCGAATCCCGATAGGGGTCGTCTGAGGGATCCAGCACCTCCAGCCGGAACTGCCAACCCTCGTAGCAGTTAAGGATCTGCCTAAACTCGTCCCAGGTGACTTCCCGACCGTCGATGACAAGGCTCTCGTAGCCGAACCTCCCGACCGCCACATCGTCTTTGAGACTTGACCCATCGGAGGTCAGGCTCTTTGTCCGGATCCCTTTTCTGATCTTTTTGAGCAGGCTCTCGTAGGCCACTTTCGACGGAGTGCTCGCCGGAACGAGAACCGCGAACGCGTATCCACCTTCGGGGTCTCGGGGCTCGTGCTCTCGGGCGCGAATGCCGAGCCCGCCTGGGTTGAGATAGACGTGGAAGAGGAACGTGTGACGCCGCGCCCCAACGCTGACCGTGAGCGGCTCGAACTCCGCCGGATCCGGGACGGGGACGTCCATCGCGAGGGCTGCTTCCTCGTTGAAGCATTCTCCGCAGAGCAGGGAGGAAGCCCCCGCGCTGCCGTAGGTGGTGAACGAAGCGCTGGGAGCGACGTGGCCACAGCACTCACAAGTGCTGACTGGGATCTCGGTCATGGGAACCTCCTCGGATCGACCAAGTCGCAATACCGAGCCGGTCCCATTTTGTCGACCTGAACCTCATCTTTAATTTCAGTGATGTTCGCGTTTTTCGCCGTCGTCGCCCTCGAAGGCGGTGACGCTGAACCTCGTTTTTTGCCACACCTTAACGGGCTGCAGACATCGCACCCTGAGCGTCGTCCCAGCCATTGGACGGAAGCCCACCAAACGACACCACCCAGCGAATGCAGCGGCGTAGCGCTAACACCCAATCAGAACGAGTCGACGCGCTTCATCGGCGTGGGATCTGGGTTGGCGACCTCGGCGACGATCGCACGCACGTCATCGAGCACACCAAACCGCTGCGCCTGGAGGAGCAACAAGCGAAGGCACCACTTGTCCCAGGCATTCTCGCGGACCTCGACCCCACCGACCTCCAGCGCGTTGATCTGGAGATAGTCCTCGGACGTGCGGGCACGTCCCCAGTCTGCGGGCACCGTTTTCACGTAGTGCCGTTGGAGCATCTGCAACGACCCGTGGCCAAGGCGTTCCATGACTTGGAGGCGTGAAACCCCCGCTTGGATCAGATTCACGGCACAGGTGGCTCGAAAGTGCCCGCGTTGTGTCCCCTCGGGAACTGAGGCGTCGGCAAGAAACTGCGCCGACACCTGCAAGGCGACGCTTGCGGGCGGGAGACGCTGGGTGTCTGTTTTCGTCACGACCTCCCGAAGGCGGAACACTCCCTGCGAGACGTGCTCCGGTCGCAGCCTCTCAGCCTCGCCCGCGCGGCATCCGGTGGTGAGGTAAGCGATAACCAGGGCCGCCTGCGCGAACGTCTCGCACGCCGCGAGAGTCTCGCTGATCTGCGCCTTGGTAAGCGGCACGCGGCTGTGAGCATCGGCCTTCTCCGATTCCGCTTGCCGCCGGATGCGCTTGAAGCGGCCGAGCGCCGGTTCAACGACGGAGCGCCAGCGCCGAAAGACGGCGTCATACTCTTGAACCTGCCCCAGGATGCGACGGAACGTGTCGAGGCGATCCCGCGCCGCGCGCTTTGTGCGGAGTTCCTTGGCCGTTCGAACCTGAACTTCTTGAGAGGCCGCCGCAAACCATTCTTGGAACGCCTCATAGCCCGTGGGAATCATTCCAGCCCGCGCCGCAAGTGCGCCGACACGAAGGTAGCGGTTCCGCGCTTTTTCGGGGAGTCGCAGAGCGTAGAGCGCCGCCAGCAGGCGGGGATTGAGTTCCCCTTCGTGCTCGCAGGACTCATCCA
>JBIKVI010000048.1:0-19638 GCA_044356935.1 Silvanigrellaceae bacterium
CTTTGGGACCTGTCGCTTTTGGGCCGTTCACTTGCGCGAGGGCGACGCCAAAGTGCAGCGCTCCAACACTGAAGCACAGCCCCAAGCTCACGCTCAGCGCGGCGGTGCCCATCCCGCGCTCGTCAGCGCCCTTCGTCTCTAGTTTCGTTAGATTCATGGGCGTCATATGGCGTCCTTCGGTCCAACTTCGTCGATGCCCACGCCGCTCATGACGTCGGTGAGGCGCACGCCGAACTTCTCGTTGACGACCACGACCTCGCCTAGGGCCACGAGCTTGTCGTTGACGTAGATTTCCATGGGCTCCCCGGCCATCTTGTCGAGCTCGATGACCGAGCCCTGTCCGAGCTGGAGGAGGTCGTTGACGAGCAGCTTGGTGCGGCCGAGCTCCACGGTCACCTTGAGCGGGACGTCGAGCACCATCTTCATGCGCGAAAGGTCGAGCGACTTCGCTCCGCCGTCGTCGCCACCCTTGACGAGCGATCCATCGCCGCCCGCCCCGTCGGTCTCTCCTAGCCCGTCTAGGCCGTATTCGTCGAGATTCAGTTCCTGGTTGTCGGCCATGCCGCGTCCTCCCCTTTGTTTCGTTCGGTGTCAGTAGTCGCCCATGGTCTCGACGATCTTGATTGCCTTGTTTCCTTTCACCACGCCAGGCACGCCACGGAACTTGTGTATGCCTTCCACGCTGATGTCGAGCGCCTTGTCGGCGTCGTGGTCGAGGACGATGACGTCGCCCCGCTCGAGATCCATGAACTCGCGCAGGTTGAGCCACGCGTGGCCCAGCGTCACGTTGACGCTCACGTTGGTCGCCATGAGCTGGGCCTTGATGCGGTTGATCCAGATGTGGTCGACTTCGAGCTGCTCGTTTTGGAAGCCCACCGAGAGCTTTGATTTGATTGGCTCCAAGGTGGAGTAGGGGATGACCAGCTTTATGGACCCGCTCATCTTCTCGAGCTCGACGTCGAAGGCCGTGGAGATGACCACGTCGGAGGGTGGCACGACGGCCACGAACTGTGGATTTATCTCCGTGCGCGAGTAATGGATCTTGAGTGGGAAGACCGGAGCCCAGGCCTTCTCGAGATCCTCGATGGCCGCCATGACGATGCGCCGTGCGATTTTCATTTCGATGGGCGTGAAGTCTTTGCCCTCGATTTTCGTGTAGGGCACGTCGCTGCCGCCGAAGAGCGAGTCGACGAGCGCGTAGAGCAGCTTGCTCTCGATGACCATGACCGCAGATCCACGCAGAGGCTCGACGCGCAGAATGTTGAGGCACGATGGCAAAGGGAGAGAGTTCATGAACTCGCCGAACTTGATGGGTCCGCTCGAGTTCACGCCGATGTTGGCGACCTTTCGCAGCGCCGCCGAGAGCGACACGCGGAAAAGCCGGATGAACCTGTCGTGGATGATGTCGAGGGTTGGCATTCGACCGCGGATGATGCGGTCCTGGTTGGCGAGGTCGTAGTGGACGACGCCTGCTGCGTCGCCCCCCTGCCCATCCTGGCTACCGATGCGGCCGTCCGATACCGCGTTGAGCAGCGCGTCGACTTCGCTTTGGCTTAGGACCTGATCCACGTCGTTACTCCACCAGGAAATCTGTGAAGAAGAGGCTCTTCACAGGTCGTTCGAGGACTTCGTTGAAGCGATGGGTGAGCTCGCGCCGCAGGCGCTCCTTGCCCTTCTCGGTGAGGAGTTCCATGCGCGTCTTGGTTGTCACCGAGGTGATGACGATGTCCTTGAGCTGAGGCTCGCGCTTGGTGAGCTCTTCCTTCTGTGCGTCGCCGCCGTGGTACTCCACGGTGATTCCCATGCGAAGGAAGCGGTTCTCGAGGGGGTTTCCGAGGTTGAGGTCCATCTTTGGCAGGTCGTGGGTCTCACCGAACCCCACGCTTTTTTCGCGCGTATCCTTGCCCGCCTTGCCGTCGCCCGTGCCTTCTTCCGGCTTGGCGGCGCCATCCTTGCCTTCGTCTTTTTTGGGGTCGGCGTTGGCGCCGTCTTTGGTGTCGGAGCCCTTTGAGTCGTCTTTCTTGGCATCCTTCTCCCCGCCTCCGCCGTCTTTTTTGGCCTCGCCCTCTTTGTCGGGTGCCTCGGACTTGGCATCGGGTTTGGCCTCGGACTTGGCATCGGGTTTGGCCTCGGACTTGGCATCGGGTTTGGCCTCGGACGTGCCATCGCCTTTCTCAGCCGCCTCGCCTTCCTTCGCTTCGCCGGGTTCGCCTTCGACCTTCGTGGCCTTGGCGGAGAGGGCGACTTCGTCCTTCTTCCCAAAGAACGTTTTGAAGGCGAAGAATCCACCCACGCCAAGGGCGAGAGCCAAGACGCTGCCGATGCCCGCGAAGATGATGAGCTTGCGCTTCTTGCCTGTCTTCTCCGGAGCCTCGGGGGCCTCGGGGGCATTTTCGGTCTTTTTTTCTTCTTTTTCCTTCTTCGCCATGGCCTCACAAGCTCCCAAAAAGGGCGTCGAACATCGGGGATGGCCCGCGTTGGCTGCGATCCCGTCATTTGAGCTTGCCACGGAACCGGCGTCGTCGGATTTCCCACTGTCGCGCTTGGCGCGTGCAAAACTTTCCAGGCTGGACTAAGAGTGCCCATCTGAAGGACGAGGAGCGGGAGAGTGCCATGGAAATCCGGGAGTTCGCGGAACGCGTGCTGTTCGGCGGAACGTTGGACGATAAGGTGTTCCGTCCTGACAACCTCATCGACGCCCATCGCGGTTCGGCGCTCGGAGAGGTTCGTCTCCCCGGCCGCCCCGCGGGACTTTCCCTGGCGGACTGGCACACGCGGCAGCGTGTTCCCTTTCCGGGGCCTCGCGAGCTCGCCACGTCGCAAGGGCGAGGCCATGCGTTGCATTTCTTCGCCAACCACGAATTGCTCGCACTGGAACTCATGGCGTTGGCCCTCCTCAGGTTCCCGGAGGCTCCCGCGGCGTTTCGGCGTGGACTCGTAGCCACCATGCGGGAAGAGCAAGAGCACCTCTTGCTCTATGTGGATCGCATGCGCGATGCGGGCGTCGACCTTGGCGATATCCCCGTCAACGACTTCTTTTGGCGCGTCATCTCCGACATGGCGACCCCTCTCGATTTCGTGGTGCGCATGAGTCTGACCTTCGAGCAGGCCAACCTCGACTTCGCGCTCGCATACGAGGAGATGTTCGCCCGCGCAGGCGACCCCACCACCGCGGCCCTCCTTCGTAGGGTCTACGAGGATGAAATCGGGCACGTGCGGCATGGCCTCGCGTGGCTGCGGGCTTGGAAAAGCACCGGCGTGGCGGACTGGGACGCCTACGCCGATGCCTTGCCAGAGGATCTCACGCCGGCACGGGCCAAGGGCGGCCGTTACTTTGCCGAGGCACGCCGCGAAGTGGGGTTCGACGAGGACTATGTCCTGCGGCTAGGGACTTGTTCGCGTTCCAAGGGGCGTCCGCCGCACGTGTGGATCTTCAACCCCATGGTGGAAGCGGACTGGGCCGCCGCCGAAGCGGGACACGCCTGCGGTGGCATCGCGAGCTCCGCCGTGCGTGCGCTGACGTCCGATTTCGCCGGAGTCCCGGCGTTTCTCGCCGCGCACGACGACGTCGTGGTGGTCGACACACCTCCATCGACGGCTTGGCTCACTTCCTTGCGGGAGGCCGGCTTCGCTACACCCGAGTTTCTTACCCCTGACGTTGCTCATTCGCCGGCGTTCCTGCGTCGGAAGCTGGGAGAGTTGAGGCCATGGGGATGGAGCAGCGCCCTGCGCGCGCGCGAATCTTCTTTGCTCGCCCACTGCCAGCCTGGGCCAGGAGGAGGTGACGACGCCGCGGCGCGCGGACTCTCTGCGAAAGACTCCTGCCTCAGGTGGGAGCGCGCCCTCCTCGAAGCCGCTCGCTCCGGGGAGTTGGAGGATCCCCTGTTGAGCCTGTGTTCCCTCGTGCGGCCGGAGCTCCACGCACCCGAAGTGGTGTCGAGCCTCGAGGAGCTGTCCAGGGCGCGCGCGCATCGACCTAGCGTAGAACGATGGGTGCTCAAGGCCCCGTTTTCCACCAGTGGACGCGAAAGGGTGTTTCTTTGTGGCGGCGGGCTCGATGTCCTCGAGGCCCGCGACGAAGCGTGGATCCGCGGGCGGCTCGCGCGCTCGGGGCGGCTCGCTCTGGAACCCTGGATGGACAGGGTCGCCGATCTCTCGCTCCAGCTCCACTGCGATGCACCCACGGGCGGGGGGCGAGTGGTAGGCGTCACGCGTTTCGCCTGCGATGCCCGGGGGCGTTACGTCGGTACGGCTCTCGGCAGGCGCGCGGCAGGCCTATCGCGCGAGGTCCGTGACCTCCTCTATGGTGGTGCCGCGGGCGGCCGCGTCCTCGAGGCGCTTGAGGCGCTGGGGCTTTGGCTCGCGCGGGCGTTCGCGCGTTTGGGGCACTCGGGTCCCGCAGGGGTCGACCTGTTTCTTTACCGCGATCCTCGCGATGGTTCCCTCGCCATGCGTCCCGTGGTGGAAATCAACCCGCGATGGACCATGGGCAGGGTGGCGCTCGCACTCGAGAAGCGCGTGGCGCCGCACGCCGTCGGCGCTTGGGTGCATTTAGGTGGCGACGAACTGGGCGGATCGCCCGGAGCCGCGTGGAAGCTCCTGCGCGCGGGCTTCGAGGACGATTTCGCGCGATCGCCGCATCCCGTCGTCAGGCGCGGCATCGTGGCCACCAACGATCCCTACACAGCCCGGGAGCGCCTGGGCGTCCTCGTTGTGGAGGCGGACGTGCGCTCCCTCCTCGCGCGCGCCCAAGCCGCTTGCCCGGCCCTCGGGGTGCGATTGGCGCAGCTTTTTGCGGAAGGCTGATGCCGGCGGAACCTAGACGAGGCCCGAGTAGGTTTCCCAGAGGGCATCAGGGTTCGAGGCACAAGTCGAGGTCCCTGAAGCCAACGGAACAAAGACCACGCATGTAGGGTTGCCCTGACCACGGCCCATTGGCATGATCACGCTCCTATCTCGTCGAACCCGCAGACCGGAGCGCCTTCATGCCCACGCCTCCCGAGCGAAGAGCGCTCGTCCTCTACGCGCATCCCAACGCTCGTTCTTCGCGCGCCGGAAGCGCGTTGCGCGCAGCCGTGGAACAGCTCCCCAACGTGACCTTTCACGATCTCTACGCCGCCTACCCGGATTTCCTCATCGACGTGAAGCGCGAACAGGAACTGCTCCTGGAACACGACCTCGTGGTGTTCCAGCATCCCTTCTACTGGTATTCGTCGCCCCCCCTCCTCAAGCTCTGGCCAGATGACGTGCTCGAGCACGGATGGGCCTACGGCGACGGAGGGACCCGCCTGCACGGCAAGTTCCTTTGGAGCGTCATCACCACCGGAGGCCCGGCTGAAGCCTACGGCCCGCAAGGTTACAACCGGTTCG
Source organism: Silvanigrellaceae bacterium (assembly GCA_044356935.1). GTDB lineage: Bacteria > Bdellovibrionota_B > Oligoflexia > Silvanigrellales > Silvanigrellaceae > JADCJN01. Next base: position 5,371 of record JBIKVI010000048.1, read on the forward strand.
GGATGCGCGCCTTGCTCGCGCCCTTCGATCAGACGGCCCACCTCTGCGGAATGCGGTACGCCGAGCCATTGGTGATTCACAGCGTGAGGCGTCTGGGAGAAGTCGAGCTTGCCGCTTCGGCGGAAGCCTATCGGCAGGGCCTCTTGCGCTTCCTGGCGGAAGGAGAGTGTCCATGAGCGCCCCTGGCCTCTTGGGGTACGCGGCGGCAATCCTCGCCGCGGGGGTTGTGGTGGTGCCCATTGCCAAGCGCTTGGGGCTCGGCAGCGTCCTGGGTTACCTGGTGGCCGGCACCATCATCGGTCCGTTCGGCTTGCGCGTTGTCACGGACACCGCGGACATCCTACGGGTGTCGGAGCTTGGCGTCGTCATGCTCCTGTTCGTTATCGGACTCGAGCTTAACCCCCGGCGATTGTGGGATATGCGCGCCAAAATCCTGGGTCTAGGCCCGGTCCAGGTCCTCTTCACGGCCGGTATCGTCTTCGCGCTGCTTGGTACCTTGGGCTGGGGGTGGCGCGCGAGCACCGTGGCGGCGCTTGGTTTCGCCATGAGTTCGACGGCCATGGTGCTCCAGATTATCGCTGAGCGCTCGCTCGGTGGCACGCCCGTGGGCAAGGATGCCTTTTCGGTTCTCCTGTTCCAGGATCTCGCCGTCATACCCATTCTCGCGCTCATTCCGCTGCTGGGGCATGTAGATGTCGGTGCGGTTACCGGCGCCACGGAATCAGCGGGTGCCGCCGGGGTGGCGGCCGGACACGGATCGGGCGCGCTTGTGGCGGGGCTTTCGCCGGGCCTCAAAGCCTTGGTGGCCGTGGGGGTCATCGTTGCCATCGTTGTGGCAGGTCGTACCGTTTTACGTCCGGCGTTCCGCCTCGTCGCGCAGACACGGTTGCGCGAGATGTTCACCGCCACCTCGCTGCTCATCGTCATGGGCATTGCGCTGCTGATGGATCAAGTGGGTCTCTCCATGGCGTTGGGGACCTTCCTCGCAGGCGTGGTTTTGGCCGACTCGGAGTACCGTCATGAACTCGAAAGCAACATCGAGCCCTTCAAGGGCCTCTTGTTGGGGATCTTCTTCACATCGGTGGGCAGTTCCATGGACTTCGCCCTCCTAGGAAGCGAGGTCGGGCTCGTCATCGGCGGCGTGGGTGCACTTCTCCTTGCGAAAATCGTCGTTTTAATGATTTGCGCGCGCCTGTTCCACTTCAAGCGCGAGGACACATCGCTCTTCGCCATCATCCTCTCCCAGGGGGGCGAGTTCGCCTTCGTGCTCTTCACCACGGCTGTCGGAGCGGGCGCACTCCTGCCCCGCGAAGCAGGCTTGCTCACGCTCATCGTGGCGCTTTCCATGGCAACCACGCCGTTCCTCCTCCTTTTCCGCGACCGCTTCGCGGGCCGCGGAAAAGCGGAGCGCAAGGCGGACGATGTCATCGACGACGAACACAACCCGGTCATCGTGGCCGGACTTGGCCGTGTGGGGCAAATCGCGGCGCGTTTCCTCCATGCCCACAAGATACCCACGACCATCATCGACATCAGTCCGGAACTCCTCGATAGGGTCCGCCAGTTCGGCTTCAAGGCCTTCTACGGCGACGCCTCGCAGCTTCCGCTCCTTGAGTCGGCGGGCATCGCCCACGCGCGAATTCTCATTCTCGCCATCGACGATCGCGCTGCCTCGGTGCGCGCCGCGGAGCAAGTGCGCAAGCACCACCCGCACGTGCGCGTCATCGCGCGCGCCTTCGACCTCATTCACGCCTACGAGCTCAGGGACGTGGGAGTCACCGATATCGAGCGCGAGACCTTCGACGCCGCGCTCTCGCTTGGGGAGCGCGCCCTCGTGGGATTGGGCGAGCATCCGTTCGCGGCGCGGCGATCGGCCAAAATCTACAAGCGTTACGATTTGGGTCTATTCGACAAGCTCTACAAGATCCGCGTCTTCAACCAGGAGTACGTCTCCACCACGGCGCAGGCCCGCGCCGAGGTGACGCGCTTGTTCGAGAGCGACAAAGTGGCCTTCGCCAACGGCGAAGAGAAGGGTTGGGACGCATGATTGCCGATTTGATTGAACTCTCATGCCCCTACTGCGGCGAGGCGTTGGCCGTGGAAGTGGATCCGTCGCAGGGTCGCCGCCAATCGTTCGAGGAGGATTGCGGCGTGTGCTGTCGTTGCATCACCATCGAAATCAAGATTGACGCGAAAGGGCGCGCCCGCGCGCGCACGTTCACCGAAGACGGGTTCGCGTCTGACTAAGTTGCCCTGGTGGGTAAGGGTGCCCGCACCATCGCCCAGCCGCTCAAGGTGCAAGCAACCTCCTCGCCAATTCCTTGGACACTCTTGCGCCGGGGCAAGCCACTTCTGGTAACATGACAGCGTCACGCCGGCCATGCGAGGTCGCCGACCCAGGTGGAGCGAGGGTGCGCCGGTACCCACGGAGGAAGAGATGAAGTTGAGTAAGTGTTCGGTCGTCTGTCGCGTCGCGTCGGTGAATCTTTTGGCGGGCGCGGTCTTCCTTGCGGTGGGATGCTCAAAGCCCGCCGCCCCCCAGCCCGAGCTCGCTGGCGGAACGGGCGGTGCCGCAGGACAGGCGGGAGCCAAGAACCCTAGTGGAGATTTCGGCGGCAAGACTCCAGAGCAGGCGCTCGACCAAGCCATCGAAACGGCGTTCCAGACCGTTTACTTCGATTTCGACTCTTCCCTGCTCACCGAGCAGGCGCAAGAGAACCTCCGCCTGATGGCCCGCGCTTTGAAGGCCGACGCCACTTTGCGCCTCGTCATCGAAGGCCACTCGGATGCTCGTGGCTCCAATGAGTACAACCTTGCCCTGTCGCTCAAGCGCGCGGAAGCCATCCGCGACTTCCTCTCCACCGAGGGCGTCGACAAGAACGCGCTGACCGTTGCGAGCAAGGGCGAGGAGTCACCCGCCGCAGAGGGCATGACGGAAGAAGCTTTCGCGAAGAACCGTCGTGGCGAGTTCCGTAAGGAAAAATCGGGGTCTTAACGCCCCGCCTCAAATGCACATCGCAAATTCCCAAACGGACCTCGCGCAGTTCTCGCGGCCTAGACGCCGAAACGCGTGACCCGTGACCTGCTCTTCATTGAGGGATCCATTGTCGATCTGCTCGAGGAGGACCTTCATTGTCGGGAACTCCGCCGAGGGGAGCGAGGCCGAGAACCCCTTGGATATCGACCCGGCCGGATCTTCGACCGATGGGGGCTCGAAGCGCAACGAGCCGAAGTAATACTCCACTAGCCGCATGTGGCGCGCAGAGGGGTTTCCGCTGAGCCATCCCGGGTGCATGACCTGCACGTTGGTGACGTCCCTGAGCGTGCGCGAAATGAGAGAGGTGACGGACGCGGCGTAGACCACCGCTTTCACGCCAAGAATGCGCGAGCCGCGTAACAATTCCACATGCTCGTGAGGTAACGTTTGGCCCGTCAAAGCGTCGTGGCGCCGCATGTCTATCCAAAGGTAGGGGTCGAGGAGTTCTAGGCGCCGCGGCTTGCGCACTCCGGCGTTCAAGCGGCCTCTGAGGAGAGGCAGGGCCAGTTGGGCGCCCAGGCTATGCGCCACGACCCGGATTTCGTGCGCGTAGGTATCGCCGCCAAGGCGCGTGAGGAGCTCGGCCACTTGGGCGTCGAGTCGCGCGCGCGCCGCCGGCACCCGGTTTTCGGCCGCAAATGGCGTGATGCGGGAGTAGGAGTCCCGGTGCCAACGAAACACAAAGACGTTGAACGCCGCGTTCCACGCGTCCGGATAGGCTACCGTGCTCGAGGCGCCCTCGGGCGACCAGCCGTGGAGAAAGATGAGCGTGGGTTTGTCGCAGTTGAGTGGCGCCGAGCGGGGTGCCTCTCCCTTGGAGTCGATGAGCGTGAGTCCCTCGGGGACGAGCATTTGGTCTGCGTGTCCCCCATGGAAAGGGAGGTCGGAGGGGAGGGTGGGATTCCTCCAGCGACCGCAACCGGTGGCGCGCCGCAGGGGTTGGGGAATGAATGTGGCCGGCCCGAGCCGCGCAGCGTCTCCCCCCTTGGCTTGCGCCGAACGTGACTCTGTTCGCGCGCCGTCGGCCGGCTTGGGATGCGCGGTGCAACCCGTCAGCGTGGCGCAGGCCAGAACCGATGTCGCCGTGAGCAGGAATCCCTTCGGTCGCGCGAATAAAGAAACGAGTAATTTTCGCATGGGGTGTTCCTTTGGAGCGGCTCTCAGCGTTTGGGCGTCAGGGGTGCACTCTGCATCCTGTACGCGTCGAGGGCGGGCCCGGCAGCCTTGAGCTTCGCGGCATTGCGAGCTGCCTCACCTAGACCCAATCCAGGGTCCGCGGTCTTCATCCAATCGAGGATCATGCCGCGCACCCCGAAGTCGCGCGAGGCCGTCATGTTCTTGGCGTATTCCTGGTCGAGCATCCCGGTGAAGATGTCCTGAGCGTTGCTCTGGTCTTCGGGCTTGGCGGTTTGGCGCATGCCCTTCATGATGATGTCGAGGAACAGCGTCTCGAACTCGACGGCGACGCGCTGGGCCTCCGACGCTTTGGAGTCGGTCCCTTGGGCGTCAGGCGTCTTGGCATTTGCCTCGGGGGCTTCCTTGGGGTTCGCGCCCGTCCGTCCGGATCCCTCGTTGACTCTCATGTGGCGTTTCCTTACTCACAAGCTCCGGGGCGGTCGGACTCTGGGGATTCGGGGAGGCGCATTTCCGGTTCAGAGGATGCGGAGATCCGCCTTGAGCGCCTTGGCGGCCTCGAGGCTCTGCAAAATGGACACGAGGTCTTTGGGGCCCGCGCCGAGTGCGCCGAGTGCGCGCACGAGTTCGCCCACCGTTGCGCTCTGGGGAAGTTGCGTCACGCGGACTTTTTCCTCGCCCACGAGGATTTCGAGTTGGCCGTGCGAGATGGCGACCGGAGAAAGCGTTACGCTAGCCCCCGATATGATGGTGCCCGTGCGTTCGTTGATGACGACGATGGCGCGCGTGTCCGGTTCCACGCGTAATTGCTCGAGCGTGGCCATGAACGCCACGGGAGTGAAGCTCGGATTGTCTCGCGTCGATGACGGCAACCGAACCTTGACGAGACCCGCGTTGACGGGATCGGCGAGGAAGGCGCCGAAGGTTTCGTTGATGACCTTCGCGACGCGACTCGCGGTCGTGAAGTCGGCATTGCGCAGCGACAGTTCCAGTGTTCCTGCGGAAACGAACGAGGCCGCGAACTCGCGTTCCACGGTGGCTGCCTTGGCGAGCGCGACGGTTTTCGGTGCGAGCGAGCTGTTTCCTCCTCCATTGCCGCCCCCGCCCGCTGCTCCCGCCATCGACGTTCCCATGCTCACCGCGCCCTGCGCGACCGCGTAGACGCGGTCATCGGCGGCGGAAAGCGGCGTGAGAATGAGTGTCCCGCCCTCGAGGCTCGCCGCGTCGCCCACACTCGAAATGCGGATGTCGACGCGATCCCCCACGCGGGCGAATGGGGGCAATTCGGCGGACACGACCACCGCGGCGACGTTGCGCGTGGTGACTTCGCTCAGGCCGGCACGGGAGCCCAATCGCGTGAGCAAATGCGACACTTGCTTGTTGGTGGTGAGCGATTGGCGAGAGTCACCCGTACCGGGCAAGCCCACGACCAAACCCAAGCCCACCAAAGGGTTGGAGCGCACGCCCCTGACTTCCACGAGATCCTTTAGGCGCACGGGGCCCGTCCCGTCCTGAGCGAAAGCCGGGGAGAACCCAGCGGACGAGAGCCCCATGAGGAGGCTCAAGACTGTCTGAAAGACTGCCCGAAAGACTGCGGAAACGGCGTTCATCGAGCGGCCCCTCCGGTGTTGGCCGCGTCTTGAGCCCCAGCAGGAGCTCCGGGCGCTCCAGGAGCTGCGGGCGCTCCGGGCGCACCAGGAGCGGCCTGTGGTTGCGGCATGGCCTGGGGAGCGCCACCAGCCAGGGCGGCACCTCCCTCGGGAACGGCGGCGCCGTTGCCTTGTCCACCCGTGGTGGCGGGGGATCCTTGTCCTTGGATCGCGGCTTTGAGCCGTTCGGTTTCTTCGAAGTTGCGGCGGCGTTCCTTTTGCACCCGATCGCGTTCGTCGGCCATGGCGCGCGCGCGATCCTTGAGGGCGTCTTGGGACACCTTGAGTTCTTGTCGCACGTCCTCGAGCGCTTGCAACTCGGCGTTGATGTCGGGAGCGTAGCCAGCGAGCTTTCGCGACAAGGTGGCATCCCAACCCGTGGAGGCGTATTCGGCGGACTGCCCGTTTACTTGCTCCGTGAGCGCGACCTGGGTGAGGTCGCGCGCATCGACCTCGTATGAGCCCACCAATCGTTCGGGCACCTTGGCGAACACGGTGACGTCCCTCGTTTCGCCAAGCCCGTTGCGGTACGTTTTCACCCCGCGCAGGAACACGTCGCCTCCCGGCTCGAATGATACGATTTCCATCTTGACGCTCTCGAGGGGAGCGATGGGGAGCGAAGCGGCCGCGCCCACGGAGTAGGGGTCGGTGAAGCCTCCTTCGAGTGGATCCCGGACCTTTGTTTCGTTGTCCCTGGTTTTGCCGTCCGCCGCCGCGCCGACAGCGCCTTTTCCGGTGCCTTTGGAATTCTTGGCGCCCGCCTCATCCTGGGCCTCAGGAACGTACCGCAGGTCCTCCGGGATGAGCACGGTGACCGTCTCGCCTGCTTTGCGTGGCTTCTCGTCGGCGAAGAGCTCCCGCGGTGTGGCTGCGTCGGCCCAAATGCTTCCCGTGGTGGAACCCTCGTCGCGCGGCTTGACGCGCAAGGTGTCGCGCTTGATCCAAAGTGTCTCCGGTTTTTTCTCGACGCGTTCGACGCGCGTTGAGTCGCGGGGAGTCTTTTTCGCGCGTGGAGGTGGCAAGGACTTGCAGCTCACGAGGATCCAGGCGAACACCGCGAGGAGACAGGCCAAGGTCAATCGCATGAGCGCTTTCGACTCTGGCTCGACCAAGGGATTCTCGAACGCCGCACGTCCAAGACGTCGACCAAAGCGTTCTGTTCCCACGAACACACGGTCGGAAAAACCGACCCACGCGTCGAGGCCGCCCTCGTAACGAACGCGCGCTCGCGCCAAATTCACCTTCGCGCTGCGCAGGGACGATCGCGCCGTGTCCAATGGGCTATTCAAGGACATACTCGACTTCCCCCTTGCCCTTCACCGTTGCTGATAACGTCCTGCGCGAAGCCGGCGTTGCGGCCGCGGAACCTCCGAGGCCCGCGATTTCGACGCTCACGGTATCCCCCACGACCCCAGCTTGAAGGGCGCGTCCGCGCGCGCGGATGGAGAGACCCGAAGCGCCCGTCAGGACCCGCACGAGGACAGCGTCGCCCATGCGCACCACGACCGGCGCCCGCACGTCGCGCGGACCGACGGGCGAACCCGCGGGCAACGCCCTGTTTGTTTCCTTGCCAGCGAGGCCCTCCGCGAACGCGAACGCCTCGGCCTCGCCGGCGTGGGTTGCCTCGCCGCGGCACGCGGCACCTTCCCAGCAGGCCTCCACGCGCGCGGATGAGACGTCCAGCGTCTTTCCGGGCCGTGCGTCGGCCAAGAGGCGGACCACCCATCGCGGTCGGCGTTCGGCGAGTTCCACGACCCATCGTGCGGAAGCGGCACGGTCCCGAGCGTCGCCAAGGTCATCGGAGTCGCCTACGGCGAAGCGCACCAGCCGAGACCCCTTCTGGCCTGCGGGCGTCTCGACTTCGAGCTTCTCTGCGAGGAACGTCTCACCTGGGAGCGGTACCCGACAGGTGCGACAGACCACCGACAGGCGCCGGCCGGGCACGTCCAAGGCGGAGGTGCCGACATCCTCGTCGTTCCACTCGAGGTACACCGCCCCTGCGACGTGGACCGTGCGGAGCATTTGCAAGAGGACGTCCTTTTGCGCTTCTGCGGACTGGGCGACCGGAGAGAGACGCTCGAAACGGACGCGCACGATGGGGCGTTCGCCCGTGGGGGCCACGGCGAAGGCGCCCGGCGCGGGGAGGAGCAGCGCGAGTGCCGAGCAAGCCCGAACGATCGCCCCGAGCAGCGGTTGGGAACACTTTTCATGAGGTCCGGTCATGGCGAGGAGGATCACCTCATTTGATTGGTGGAAGCGAGCATCTCGTCGCCCGTCTTGATAACTTTGCTATTGAGTTCGTAGGCTCGTTGGCCGACGATCATCTGGACCATCTCATCGACGATGTTCACGTTGCTCGATTCGAGTTCGCCCTGGCCTATTTGGCCCGTGCCGTTCTCCCCGGGCACGGAAACCGTTGGTTCACCCGATGCCGGGCTCACGGTGTAGAGGTTACGGCCCATTGAGTTGAGTCCCGCCGGATTGATGAAGTTGGCTATTTGGAGCTGGCCCAACGCCCGGGGCTCCTGCTCTCCCTGCACGGTTGCGGTTACCGTGCCGTCGAATCCGAACTTCAACGAGAGCGTGTTTGGCGGAACGGTGATCTCGGGCACCAGCGGAAGCCCGTCGGTGGTGACCACACGGCCGTCGGGGGACCGCTTGAACGAGCCATCGCGGGAGTAGGCGATGTTCCCATCGGGCATCTGCACCCGGAAGAAGCCCCGCCCCTTCACCATGAGATCGAGGTCATTGTTGGTTACCTTGATGCTCCCTTCCTGGAACATCTTCTCGACTGCGACAAGCCGCACGCCGTTGCCGACCTGGATGCCGCTCGGTACGATGGTGCCTGCCTGCGAGGAGAGGCCCGGCGCGCGGAGGTTTTGGTAGAGCAGGTCGTTGAAGTGCGGCCTCGCCTTCTTGAAAGCCGTTGTGTTGACGTTGGCCATGTTGTTCGACAGGGTATCGATGAGCTGCTGCTGCGCGTCCATCCCGGTCGCTGCCGTCTGTAGGCTCCGGAGCATGTCGTGCCCTCCTCGGGCGTCAAAGTCGACGCCTCTCCAGACGATACGGGGAATCCTTTAGCGGGGGAGGAGCAAACCTTTCCGCCCCTCGCCAAGGCGGCGCGAGGCAAATTTGGTCAGTGCAGGGGGACGAGGGTGACGACCGAACGCACAGAGTTCTTGAAGACGTTCGATGGAAATGATCTTTTCTTCCGCTGCTTCACCCCCAAGGGGAGCCCTCGTCCCGAGGGACTCGTCCTTGCCGTGCATGGTTTCGCAGAGCACAGCGGTCGCTATGCAGAAGTTGCCGAGGCGGTCTGCGGGAAGGGGCTCGCGTTCGCGAGTTTCGATTTGCGAGGCCACGGGAAGTCGGGGCCGCGCCGCGGCGACGCGGAGAATCTCCACGCCATGATCCTCGATGTCCTCTACGTCACCAACCACGCCAAGAGCATCCTCGGACTCGCGCGGCGCGACGACATCTTCTTCGGGCTGCTCGGACACAGCTTCGGCGCGCTCTTGGTTACTTACGCGGCGGACATTCTGCATGACGTGTGTCCTCCACTCTTCTTGAGCTCTCCGCTTTACCGCGTCAAACAGGACGTCCCACAGTGGAAGAAGATGGCCGCGCGCGTGCTTCCGCGCGTCGCTCCCCTTACGCCAGTTCCCATCGGCATCGATCCCAAGAATATCTCCGTGAGCCAGGAGAATATCGCGGCTTACCAGGCTGACGAGCTCAACCTGTTCAGCATCTCGGCGCGTTTCGGCGAGCTCTTCCTGCGTGCGGTGGACGACGGCGACGTCGCGGCTGCCACCGCGCGCATCAAGGCGCCCGTAACGATATGTGTTGGGAGCGTCGATACGCTCGTCGACACAGCGCGCGTGAGGGAACTCTTTCCCGCCTTCGGCACTGTCCACAAGCGGCTGCGCGTCATTGAAGGTGCGGGCCACGAAATCCTCAATGAGTCGCCAGAGCTGCGCGCCCAAGCCTACGGCGAGCTTATGGAATGGATCGAGAAGCGGGGCGTTACGGGCTAAAGCGCCGCTTTTTTGCACTGATCAGGCTACCGCACGACGTCGTTTCCGGATGAAGCGCCGCGCCAACACCATGGCCGCGGCTGCGCCGACCAACGCGAGAAAGGCCATGACCACAGGGAGCACGAGCGCGAGGAAAGACGTGATGACCGAAGCCAAGAGTTCTCCTGCCGCCACAAGGGGATTGGCGAGGCCGCCAGTGGTGGTCGTCGAGGCCAGGCGGGTCGCCGCCGCAGCGGCGTGGACCACACCCGCGCTTCCCGCGCCCGCGACGATGCCAAGGCCGTAACGCAGGAACGGGTCATCCACCGGCGCGAGGAATTGCGTGGCCAGCAGAGCGCCCGCTCCCAGAGCTACGGGAGCGGCGATGGCGTCGAGGACGTTGTCGACCCAGGGGATCTTGAATGCGGCCACTTCAAAAATCGTCGCGGCGCCGAAACACGCGAGCGCAGCGTCGGAGGCAAGCCAGCTTGGACTTCCTGAAAGCGCTGTTGCGGCATCGAACAGATCGAAGCGCAATGCGAGGCCCGCTACGAGCAAGGGAACGAAGATCCGGAAACCCGCGGCGGCGGCCAAGCCGACGCCCATGCACAGGCCCACGACGGCCGCTTGCCAATCCATAATTGAACCTCCTGGCTGCGCGCTCGTCAATCTCTTGCCTCGTTCCCCAGACCTCGTGCGATCCTGAGCACGGGAGACCGCTCGATAATGGCGGAAAGGCCCGACTCCGATGCCCAGCGCGAGATTCCTATCCGTAGCCGAGTCACGCACTCGCGAGCGAACTTTCCTTCGAGGATAGCCTCGACGGCGACGTTGCTCTCGGCGGCGAGTTCTTGCAACAGCTCCAGGTAACGGAACGTCGCACCATGCAGCCTTTCAAGGTCTGATCGGTACGATGCGTCCCCGCGCTTCGGGAAGTACGGAGCATCCTCGAAGGGGCGCAGAGGCCAAAGGAACATGCTCGCGGGATCGTGCCGGAAGGGTTTCCAGGGCGCGTTCAAGCTGCGCGCCGCGGGGCACACCACCTTGTCCATGATCGCTTGCGCGTCGTGCGCGAGTCCTCCCGTGCGCGGCTCATGGTGCCCAGGTAGTTCATCTAGCCCATGTAGCCCATCTAGCCCATGTAGCCCATCTAGCCCATCTAGCCCATGTAGCCCATGTAGCCCATCTAGCCCATCTAGCCCATCTAGCCCATCTAGCCCATCTAGCCCATCTAGCCCATCTAGCCCATCTAGCCCATCTAGCCCATCTCGTTCTTGTGGCGAGGAACGCAGTCGCTCCATGGCCTTGGCAAGGGTCTTGTCATCGACCAGCTCCATGTCGCCAAACGGCTCGAAAGCGGAAAGATCGCCGTCGCGTTCGATGCATCGTTTCAGGAGGTCCATGCTCTCGACGAGCTTGTGGGTGCGCGTGAGCGGGCGCTCGCCGACGGAGGGTATGTCCCATTGGCGGATCTCGATGCCGAACCGATCCTCTGTGCCGTAGATTTCTCGGCCACGCAAAGCCGGTGCCGCCACGAACTTGAGCACGGTGGTGTCGAAATCGGCAGGATCGTTCGCGAGCGCGCGCTCGAGTGAAACGAGAATCGCGCGGTCTTCCGCATGGAGTGGAGGCAGGGTGGAGCTCACGAAGTTGCCGGCGGGCAGACGCCCCGTGTGCTGCCACGCCTGGTACTCCTGCTCAAGGATGAAACTGAGGGCGCGGTCGCACTCGAAGAGGCAGTAACCCGTGAGGCCGGGAAGGGGGCGCCGCGGAAAGGCGACGTGGCCCTGAATCTGGCCTGGTCCCATGCGGCTCTCGAGATGGCCCAAAACGGAGGCCACCTCGTCGAGTGTTTCGTAAACCGAGCCCCTCACCTCGACCGCGCCCGTCCGATCGGAGAACAGCTCGAAAGGCAGGTTACGATCGGCCTTCGAGAGACGTTCGAAGACGAGCGTCGGTCCGGGTGTCCGCACGGCGACCTTCATGACAGCGCGGGCCTGGCGGACGCGCTCCTCGAGCGACAGTGGAACCCAGGTGTCGTCGTCGGTGTGGAAGGGCCGGTAATCCTCGAGGTACGCGGCATTGAAATCGATGTGCCACTCTACCTCGAGGCCGTAAGTGAGCATCGCGGGAAACTCGTTCACTCGATGTTGAGCGGGAGCGAGTCCGCGTAGGGGCCTCGGTTGCCGTCGCTGCGTTGATACTTGCCCGCCCGCACGATTTTGCCTTGGAGCAGGAGCGCGCGGAGGCCTTCGGCGATCTGGATGGGAGCCAAGTACTTGCCCAAGCACTCGTGAGGGCCGTACCCCATTTCCAAATAGTATGCGGACGGGCGCGTGTCGCCGAAGTCGGGGTCGGGCTTGAAGAGGTCGGCATCGGCAATGGTCAGGGTTTTGCCCACCTTGCCGTCCTTGTCCCTCAGAGTCACTTTGCTGTCGCGCATCGCGGAGCTCAGTCCTACAAGCACGAGCGCGTCTTTCTTGAACTCAACTTTCCCGCGGGATGGGTCGGTGAACGAAAACGCTTGACTCAAATGGCGCCCGACGATTTCCGCCTGGGGTGCGAAACGCATGGCCTCCTTGTAGAAAGCCATCAACTCTCGCGTGGCGTCGCTCGACTTGGCCGCCGTGGCCGCCGCCGCGAGGAGTTCGAGATTCGCGTTCTGAGGCACGCCGAAGGATTTGCCGAATTCCGCATCGGTGAGGATGTCGATGGTGTTCGCCATGGCCTCCTCCACCGTTACGCCAGCGCCCGCAACGGCTCCGGCGATGTTCGCCACGATGCGACGGTTGGCCTCGGGCACGAGGCAGTTCATTCCCATGCCTGTGAATTCAGTGCTCTGCTCGCGATAGAACTCGCCGTCGCGGGAGAAGTAATCTGACGTGAAGCACTCCTCGGTGGCGGACGTGAGCCCGACCGCTCCTTTCGACCACGCTCGCTCAGGTGACACGACCTTCTCGGTGAATATTTCCGTATACTTGCCGTTGGCCTGCAGCCACACGAGCCGGTCGAGCATGTTGGTCGGCTCGGGGTCGCCCTGCTTGATTCGCTTGCGGCGATCGTCGACGACCCTTGAGATGTAGAAGGCGAGCCTCATGCCGGCGATGCGGCCAGCCTTTCGAATCTCGGAATCCGCGGTGAGGTTGATGAACAGGTTTCGGAAGCTGCGCGCTATCCATTGATACATATCATCGTCGCGCGCGCCGGCGGGGTCCCACTCGAGGGGCTTGAAGGTGTCCTGCTTGGTTTGGAGCAACTCCTTCTCGGCTGCCGTCAGCTTGACTTCCAGGGCCTTATCGCCCGAGGGAACGCCGAGGTAGTCGCTGACCATCCTTATGGGGAGCAATCGGGCCAGGTTCCGCACGGCGTCAATGCCAGGCTTGCCGTTGACGTCGATGCGTGTGGCCGCGAGCTGTTCCGCGTTCTTGCGCGCCACTTCGGAGATGAGTGTTACGTCGCTTGGCTTGACCACTTCCCAGAGCATGTCCTTGTCGCGCTTATGGGTAACGCCGTCGTCACACAACACGAAGCGGCCAGTGACGAAGGCCATCTCCTTTTGCAGATGGCGCACTTGGAGGACATCCGGGACGAGAAGGGCTTGCGTGACCTGCTCGTAGTCGAAAATGATTCCGAAATCCTTGACGCTGTAGTCCCAGTAGATTGTGTTCTCGAAGAGGGAACCGGTCGTGGTCATAAAGTTGATTCCGCTCCCGGCGGAAACGGAAAGAGCCTTGACGTTCGCCTTGCGCGCCGATGCGAACATCGCCTGGGGCTTGGCCTGGAGCCACTCGAGAATAAGGCGCTGACGAAGTGACGCGAGCGACTGGCCCGATTCTTCTTTTCCGAGGCGATCCCAGACTTCCATGAAGTCGCCCTTGAGCAGGTCGGCGGTGGAGCGCGTCGAGGCGTTATTGAAGCCCCGCGACTGGCAGGCTTGGAGCAGTTGAGAGACAAGCAACGCCGCAGCACCCGAGAGCGCGCCTCGGGCAACGTCACGTCGACTGATTGAGTATGGGGTTGAGTCGCTATCGAGTTGTGTATCCTGAGCCTTTTTGGGGTCAGACATCCGGAAATCTCCTGGAATCCTTGGTGGATTTTGAAGTGTGCACCGTCGCAAGCTCGGTGCGGCAGTGTTTCAACGCGCGCGGCTTCTCGACAGCTCCGAAGCCTTGGAGTCGTGCACTTGGTCGACGAGCGCGATCTGCACGTTCCCTTCCGGCGTCAGGATCACGCGGCAGTTCTGTTGGAACCTCGCATCCTCGCGCCGTGCCGCGAGCTGGCAGACGCTGGTGAAGATCCATTTTCCGGGCTCTTTGGGATGACGCGCGAACGTGGCGACGTCTACCACCGTCGTTTTCCCGCCGCCGCGACGGGAGCTGGCGAATTCATCGCGCAGAAGCACGCCCAACGTTCCATACGAGTCCTTGCTCTTGAG
>JBIKVI010000286.1:0-5761 GCA_044356935.1 Silvanigrellaceae bacterium
CCGCGCAGGTTAAACACACCGAGCACTTCGGGCGTGTTGGTGAGGCAGGGAGTAATGTCGGGCAGTCGGATGACTTCGCGCACCTTCGCCACGTTGACGGCGAATACGGTGGGGTCGCCAAGCGCTGACTGCTCACCTGCGGTTTCCTTGAGCGCGCGCGGCCGACCCAACGGCTTGTTGGACACCGTGAACTCGATGAGCTCGAAGAGATTGCTTCCCACTTCGAGAAGGGGCTTACCGAGGCTCATGAGATCCTCTCGCTTCTGTGCACCGACGGGCCCGTCCCGCTCCGTGCGACTTGGGAAGGGTATCGGCATCCCGCGGCCGCCGTTGAGCCCGTGGCGTCGGCCCCTTGAGGGCAAAGATTGCCTTCGGCTATGATTACGCTGGCGTGGGCCCCCGCAGGACGGGCTGGACCGCGGCGGTCCCGGAAACCAAGACCTGCAAGACGTAACGCCGACGCGAGGTTGCCCAAGTGCCCATCGTTCATGCTCTTATCGACATTCTTATCTACGTCATCCGCATCTACACCTTCATCCTCTTGGCCTCGGCCATCCTCCGCCTCGTCCGGGCCGACGAAACGGCGGGAATCGTAAGGATGGTCCATGTCCTCTGCGATCCTCCGGCACGCGCCCTCACCCGACGCTTCCCTCGGCTCGTGATCCGCAGCGGACATCAGGTCGTCGATCTAGGCCCCATCGTCCTGCTGGTGGGACTCGGGTGCGTCATCATCGCCTTGGGCCATCTCAAGACCGCCATCTGAAGGGACGGGAACGTCCATGAACAACCTAGGCAAGACCTGCCTCGCGTGCGCACTCGGGGGCATCGCCCTGTGTGGTGCGGTGTCTTGGACAGCCCTTCCCTCCACGGCCAACGAGCGCTTCGAGGCCGACGTCGGCCGAGAGGCCGCGTTCACGCGCCGTCGTTTCTTTTTCGGCCACACCGAAATGTCCGACGTCCTTCAAGGTCTCGCCATTCTTTCCCACTCCGTTGACGCCTTCGCCAATGCGCCGGCGATACGCGTCGACCCGACGCACATCGTTCGCAAGCGCCTTGTGGCGGCGCTCGAAGGCCTGCCCACCCTCGCTCGCAGGCGCATCGGCATGTCGGAGGCCTACACGTTGCCCGCCATGTACTTCCTTTTCGAGGAAGACGACCCGCGCGCCTCCTTCGACGTCATTCGATGGGGCGTCGAGGACCCGCGCGTCAACGCCCAGGTCCCGTTGCTTGCGGGTTTCGTCGCACACGTGTTCCTGGCCGACGTTCCGGCCGCGGCAGGCTACTATGAACGACTGGCTCAACGGGAGGGCGTGCCCGCATGGGTTGGGGACCTCGCCCGAAAGCTCGCGCGCGGGGAGGACCCTTTCGTCACGAACCCCAAGGTCCGCGACAGGCTTTGTTCCGTTATCGCGAAATCGTTCCCAAGAGCCGCTTCGTACCTGCGACATCACCGCACGGAATGCGCCGACGCCATCGACACACCGGGAGGCTCCTCGCCATGAGCGCGACGCCACTGCTCCTCGCCACAGATTTCGAGAAGACCGTGGAGAACAAGAGCCTTTTTGAGAGGCGTGAGCGCCGCACACTCTGGCGCGTGGAGCGCCTCGCCCTCGAGACGTCCGACTTCACCTGCTTGGCGGGTCGCAACGGCGCGGGAAAGTCGACCCTCCTGCGTTGTCTCCTAGGACTGCAGAAAGCCTCTCGAGGCAAGGTCCTCTGGTATGGCCGGCCCTCGCTCTCGGCCGACGTGCTCGGTTACCTTCCCGAGTTTCCCATCCTCCCTCCCGCACTCAAGGTGCGCACCTACCTCGAGCTCCTCCTTGGACGCTCCGTGGAGGAAATGCTTACGGAACGCGATGGCCTGCTCGCGCGCTTCGAACGCCTGTCGGTGAGCGCGTTCCTCGACGTGCCCGCGCATCGACTCTCGAAGGGCCAGCAGCAGCGTGTGCTGTTGTGGTCGGCGCTCTCGCGGGCGCCAAAAGGACTCGTACTCGACGAACCCTTCTCGGGCCTCGACCCTTGGGCGCGCGTGGAGCTCGCGGAGCTGCTCGTGGAGCTCACGCGCGCGCATGGATTGTTCATCGTCATGTCGACGCACGAGATGCCGCGCGCTCTGCGCGACGTGTGCGCACGCACCTGGCTCATCGATGAGTCGACTGTGAAGGTGACCCCGGGATGCGCCCTGCCCGAATGAGGGACGGAGCGGATTCCGCCCGATAGGAACACGCGCCGCAGTGACCCGCGCGGCATTACATTAAATAAACGTAACAAAAAAAATAGAATTAAACGTCGAAAAGCCTACGAGGGACACCCCATGCTCACCGCGCGCCTCTGCAAACTGACCTGGCACGAGAACATCCGCGGGCAGGTCCTCTGGATTGCCGCGGGTGTCGGAGTGCTCATCCTCAGCGCCGTGGCGGTGATGTCAGGCGCGGCACTCTCGCACCAGGACAGGCTTCTCGACGTCTCAACCTACTTCCTCGTCGACGCCACGCTGTTCCTCACGGCGGTGTTCGTGGGTGCTCAGGTTTTTCCCCGAGACTTCTCCAACAGGGGCCTCGCGGAGATCCTTGTGCCGAGCGGGTACGGCAAGGCGCCCCTCTATCTCGCGCGCCTGGCAGGACACGCCTCGCTGCTTGGCCTGTTGTGCATCGTCCTCTTTGTTTTCCGCCATGCCGCGTTCCACCTGGCGGATGCAGGCAAAGCCGGCGCATGGAATGTCACCTTCCTGATGGCGGCGTTCTCGGGCCTCAAGCTAACTGTCGCATTATGCGTGGCAGCGTTCCTGGGCATAGTGACCCGCCCCGTCATCGCCATGCTCGGAACATTGGCGCTGTTCCTCTTTGGCCATTTCTCGAGCGGGGTCACAGGCCTTCGCGGACTCGCCGAGAATCCGGAAGAACTGGTGTCCGGTCCGGCTGCGTTCCTCTTCAAAGCCTTCCGCATTTGGAACCCCAATTTCCTGGTGCTCGAGAGCTTCCAAGGAGCATGGGAGTCGCCCATGCCGGAAGAACTCGCCTTGAGGTTCGCCTGGGGCGCGGGTGCGGTCCTCGTGTTCGCCGGCCTGGGAGCCGCCATGGCTCAGGGCAAAGACGTAGAGAGCGTTCGCGCGGGGTGAGCAATTTGCCCACGTTGAACTCGTCGCTTGCGGGGGGGTGCGCGAGGAGGCTCAGGATGACGAAGCGGAGCCCACAAGGCGAGCAAGGACGAGTGGCCCTGCGAGCGACGCCGGCCTCAGCGCGGAAGTCGCCAATCCGGACTGGGTGTCGCAGGGCTCGATGGTGAGAGCAGGTAGGCAGGACGGCCTAGTGCCCGTTCCAAGAACCTGGCGGCGCGCAAACGGCCGAAGCGCGAGACGGTCCTCCGCGCGGCCCCCTCTCCACCGAAGTCTTCGCTCGCGTAGACGTTCTCGCTCGACGCGTAAAGGTCGTCGAGGGCCTCGCGCACCGACGCCCGCGGGAAAACGCCAAAGTAACTCGCAAGCGCCGCTCCAACCACGGGTACCGAGAAGCTCGTGCCCGAGTAATAGTCGAAGGTCCCGTCCTTGTTCGACAGCGGAAGATTCATTCCCTGGGCGGTCACATCCACGCCCCGGCCATAGTTGGAGGAGTACGCGCGCCGGAGGAGTGCAGAATGGTTGCCCACCACGACGATATTCTCGAGATCGTAACGCGCTGGGTAAATGGGGTTGGCGTCGATGTCCTCGCCGGCGTTGCCTGCGGCCGCAACGAAAACCACCCCTTTGGCCAAGGCGCTGGCCATGATCGCCTTCTCCGCGAGCCGCACGGGTTCGGGCAACCGGCCGCGATAGGAAAAGCTCATGTTCACCACGCGGGCGCCGCGCGCCACGGCCTCGTCGAGGGCGACGGCGAGCTGGAGCGCTCCGTAGCTCTCACTGATCTCGTCGTCGCGATCGCCGCTAAACGAGATTTTCACCGAGTGGAGTCGCGCATTGGGCGCGTAAGCGTTGATGGTCTCGCCTTGCCAATCGAGGCCCGAGTAAACCGAACCGATGGCCGTCGCATGGTTCTGCCACGCATCCGGTGAGGGACTGCGCGTGTAGTTGGTGACCTCGACAAGCGCCTGCGAAAGCGTGCGCGTGGAAGCCACCACGCCTGAGTCGATGATGGCCACGCGCACCGGCGAGAGGCCCGCGCGCTCGCCTTGGAGCAAGGGGCCCACGAGATCGAAACCCGCCTCCAAATATGTGGGCATCGGTTCGGCGTTCCCCGAAGCGGCAAGCGCGCGGGGTGAAGTGCGTTTGGACTTCGAGGCCGCGGCGATGGTCCTGCCGACGCGCGCGCTGTCTTCGATGGACGTCAAGCCCATCTGATCGTCGACCCGCCTCACATAAACCAATCCTGGAACCGAACGGAATCTATACACCACGCGCGCGCCAAGCGCGGAAATGTCACGGTCGGAAAGACTCGTGTCCACGACGCGCCCTTGGAAGGTTCCGACCCTCAACTCGCGCTCGGGTGCGTCCAGGGAACCACACCCCACGACTAGACTTAACAATCCAGGGCTCAACGCGCTGAAGAATCCGAACGCGCGAAGGCGACGACGCATAGTGCAACTCCTCGCGGGCGGCACGCACGCCGCTCCCCCGATGCTACGTTCCGGGGCCGCCCAAGACCATGTCGTGAAGCTGACGCTAACGAGACTCCGTTAGGACACGCGCGCCCCGGGTCCCGCTTCCTCATCGCCCACCACGAACACGCAAAGGCAACGCGCCCCACGCGCGCTCTCTCCCCGGGACTCAAGCGCCAGGGCGAGGGCCCCACTCTCGGCCTTACCCACCTCCACGCGCAGCCCCCCGGCAGACCTTAGCGCGGCGAGGTAACGTTCCATGAAGTCGGCCCGCGCGAAACCCGGCAGAAGCTCGCACGCGGCTTCGTCGAGTGCGAACATCCACCCCGCCTGCCCTTGCAGGACGCGCGCCCGTTCGCGGTAAACAAGTTTGTCGCCCCCTCGCACGGCCGCCACCTCGTGCAGGAACTCGTTTTCCACGCGCGAAGGCCCCGTGAAGCCGAACCGCTCATCGCCGAACATGCCGTCGATGGACGTCCCTGCGCGCGCGTCGAGGAGCACGAAACCCAAAGCGCATTCATCGAAGGCTTTGAGTTTCGGGTAGCCTTCGAAAAGCGATGCGAAGTCCGACGCGAGGCGCAGCGACAGGGTGGCCAAGCGTGGCGTGTCCTGTCTCCCGCGTAAGGAAGCGACGAAAAAATCGGCGTGGCGAGCCAGGAGTTCGTCGAGCTTTTCCTCATCCG
The DNA here is from genome assembly GCA_044356935.1 of Silvanigrellaceae bacterium. Classification (GTDB taxonomy): domain Bacteria; phylum Bdellovibrionota_B; class Oligoflexia; order Silvanigrellales; family Silvanigrellaceae; genus JADCJN01. Next base: position 5,274 of record JBIKVI010000286.1, read on the forward strand.
TTTCTCGCCCACGCAGAGTCCATTGGACGATGAGAGCGCGGTCGCGTGGCAGGCCATACACACGGCCACGGGTGCGTCCGCGTGACTCACCGCGCGACTTGCCCTCAACCCCAGCGCTGGCATCCTCGACGACCACTCCTTTGGGCAGCTCTCCATCAACCACCAGCGATGAGCGCGTGCGTTCGGAACGATCCCCTTCCTGGAGCGAAGCCTGCGGGCGTCCCCTCGACGTGGCTCGCGCGAGCGGCGGACCTGGAGGATGCGTGGCCGAAGACGCGATGGTATCTCCTTGGGTGGCGACGGTGTCAGTGGCTTGAGCGCGCCTGCGTTTGTAGGCATCGCGAACCAGATAACCCGTATGTAAACCGAGAAGAACGAGGTCCTGCTCGACGTCGAGCTTGCCGTAGTCCGACACGGTCGTGCCTGGCAGGGCAATCCAGCCCAACAGCGATTTGCCAGAGGTGATGGCAACGAGCACGAGGCAGCGT
>JBIKVI010000287.1:0-5754 GCA_044356935.1 Silvanigrellaceae bacterium
CTATGGCAAGTTCCGTTCGGCCACGGCGTCGGTCATTCAGCAGGGTGTTGACTCCGGCAAGTTCAAGGCCGTCGACGCGGGTCACGCTGCTAGCATGGTCATTGCCATCGTTGACGGCGTATCGCTGCAATGGCTCTTCGACGGAACGGTCTTCGTGTACGATGAAATCGTCAAGAGCTGCGAAGAGCTCGTGCTGCGCTTCGTCATGAAATGAGCTGACGGACGCGCAACGGACCTCCTCGCCCCAACAGGAGGTCCGTCGTGAGAGCCGACGTCACGCCCGCCACCCTCGGCTTCGCTACCTTTCCCGCTCCCCACTCGACGGAGGAGCTTGAGCTCTTGGTGGCCGTGGGACACAACGTGCGCGACTTCGCGCGCCTGACGCGCGACGAACAGGACGCACTCCTGGCCAAGCTCGAGGCCTACGAATGCCACGGCCAGGTCGCAACGCTCCTCAAGTGGCGAATGGAGTATGGGGTTGAAGGCGATGAAGAGTACTTCGACGATTCTCTTTGGCTTCTTCGAGTGCAGTTTTTGGGCCTCGAACGGCTCGACGATTTCATTGCGACGGCGCGATCTTGCGTGGCACGACTTAAGCTGCCTTTCGCCACGGTTAGGCTTCATGTGGCCGATGGAATTCTCGGCGAGGAGAACTGGATAGACCAAGCCCAGCTTTACCGTTCGATTGTGGACAACTTTGTGGACAACACACAGAAGGTCATCCTCCTTGAACGATTGGCTCTGATTTACGAGAAGAAGCTTTTCCTCGAAAACGAGGTCGAGCCCGTCTTCAACCGCATCCTCCAAATCGACCAGCTCAACGTGAAGGCCCGTCGATTCTACAAGCTCTGGTACATGCAGAGTCTCAAGTGGAAGGAGGTCGGCGAACAGCTTGAGGCGCTCATCACCGCCTCGCGCAACGCCAACGAACGGCAGCGCGCAGCCCATGAACTGGCCCAACTGTACCTCTACAATCTTAATGACGCCGAGCGCGCCCGCGACATCCTCCAGGAATACTGCGCCGACTCGCAGCTCGACATACGTCAAACCCTCGTTGAGGCCCTCGAGCGCCTCGAGCGCTACGACGAGCTTCTCGAGACGCTCGGGCAGGCCGAAGCGCTCGCGCGCGACCAGACTGAGATTGCCGCCCTCAAGCTTAAGCAGGGCCTCGTTTCCTTGAAGGCTGGAAATCCCGCGCGCGCCGTTGATTACCTCCGAGAAGGTATTGTAAAAAACCCGCAACTCCTGCTCGCCTACGAAGCCCTGGTGACGGCGCTGATCGACGCGGGGCGCCCCGCTGGACTCTTGGCCGTTCTCGAGGATCTCAAGGCGGCCGTGAGCCTCGACGCCAGCAAATCCACACTGGAAGAGTTCATTGCGCGAGCGCGCAGGCTCCAACCCCACTTCAACGGCTGAAAGCTCCGATGACGCCCGACACCACTGGTTACCTCTCGGACACTCTCGCCCATTTGGCGCATCGCATCGGCCATTGGGAACGACCTCACCTGTCCGATCTCATCGCAGGATTTCGTCGCGAATACCTGCGCGAGGCGGCTGCCTGCACGGTTGGCTGGCGTCTTCCCACATATCTTCAGTGGTTCGAACGCGGCGACTTCCTGGAGAACGTCGACGCGCAAGGGAACGGAGGCCCCCAGAACGCCGCCCAAAACGCCCTGTCGGGTCTGGTCAAAGGGCTTTTGCCAGCCTCGTTCGTGGAGTGGCGCTACTACGCCATCCTCACGCCCGAGTTCCACGGAATCCTCGGCCTCTCGTTTTTCAATCCCCGAAGCCAGCTCGACTCCATGGCGGAAGGGGGACTCATCGCCATCTTCGCCGGCACGGTCATGGGCGGCGCTCAGGCCCTTTGCTGGCAACACGTCTTCCCGTTGGCCAGCCTCCGATTCGGCGGCGCGCGCCTCGAAGTGCTCGAAGGGCACCACGAAGGCATTACACTTCGCGTCCACCAGTCGGCTCTCAACGCGGCTCACGTGGAACTCTCGGGCCCCGGCGCACCGGAGATCTCGTTCACTCACGTCGGCCTGTCCGATGCCGCGCTCGAGCCCTTCGTCGTGGAGGATCTCAAGCGGGTTCCGGGCGCGCACTGGATAGTGCACTGCCCTAGTCCCGTAGCGGAAGTGCGTGGACACTTCCGCCTCCCTGCCAAGCTGCTCGCGACTCTGGGATCTCGCTCCGAGCGCTCGTATCCGAATTTTGCCGATGACGGCCTCGTGGCCCGCGGCGAGCGCGGCATGGACCTCGAAGCCACTTTCCAGGGCTCGGGATACTATGAGCATAGCTTCGGCATGAACCCGCTTTTCCTGCACGGGTGGGACTTCATGTTCGCGCCGGACTTCGCCAACGGCGCAGGCCTTGTCATGCAGACTTACCTGCGCAGCGATGCCATGCGGTTCATTGAAGTCATCTGGACCGAGTCGGGAGTGCGCAAGTACACGCGCTTCGGCAAGGGCGACTTCAGCTTGTCCTGGAGCGACTCGGAATACCATCCCGACATTCGCGCGCGCATACCTCGCGAGCGACGCATTACGGGGGCCCGCGGAGGCTACACCCTCGACATCGTCAACCGCGTCGACGAACAGATCCCCTTCCTGCGACGGCGTAAATTCCTCGTCCGGCACTTCTTCATCTCGGAGGAGGTGGGAATGACGTCCTGGATCCTCCGCGACGCGATGGGACACGTCGTCGCATGCTCCCGCGACGAAGGCGTGTTGTCGGGAGGGGAGGTCGCCTATCCCCGCGTCTACACGCCCAGTTTGCTTTGAGGCTCGCTTCGAAAGTAACGCAGCCTCGAATTGCGAGCGCGTAACCTCATGGCGCAGCTGGCGCCGGCGCCAGCGCGCACACCCTGACGAAACAGGGAGGCGGGAGGAAACGGACCTGACTCCTCGCCGCCCTCGCCTGGCTCACGAACTCCCGGATAATGGCTTCCGAAAAATAGACGTCCTCCATGGCTCCCCCCGCTCCGCGGGCGGAGAAAACGAGGTTTCCGTGGAAAAGGACGAGCCCCTTCCATCCTGCGGTCGAAAGGCTCGCCACGTAATGATCGCGGGCGCACTCGCTGGCCTTGTCTAGCACCTGCTTCGTGGTTGCTCCCACGGTAAGTTCCCGCATGCATTCCCAATCGGGTTTCTTGCCTGGCGCAGGCACGCTCCACCCCACCGGCCCCCCGTAGCCACCCGTTATCGCGCCTGAAGACGTGAGGCGGTTTTGGAGATCATTGCCCTGCGCGATGCCGGCCCATTCGCCCCCCGACGGCCGGAAAAGACGAAGGTAACGAGAGCCATCGTGACCGACCTCTCGCTGGTACTCCAAGATGACCTGATGGGTCCAGAGGAGTTCCCTGTAGGCCTTGACGGGATCGGAGACGTGCAGCTCATCGAACCCCGCGCTGCCCACGGGATGGAAGAACGTGTGATTAGCGACCCAGTGGCCCTCTTGATAAATCCCTTTGAGCCTCGAGGCGTTCCAGTGCGCCGACTTCTTGCTGAAAGTCAAAAGGTTGGACCCCTCCGCTGGCGTTACGTAAGCCTCTGGCCCCGTCACGAGCTTGTTACCAACCACGAAGAAAAGCGCCGCTACGGGAGTGCCAGCGGCTTGGGCGATGGAGCCCGACTTGAGACTGATGGCGAGGTCGTCGGACCACATCTTGGCGCCGACCGAGAACGGAACCTCGTCAATTGTGATGATGATCTCATTCTCGTTCAGCGCTCCGGTAGTGATGTTCGACGGATTCGCCAACGTCGTGAGCTGTGGCAAGGGGGGGCCCGACGGAATGTAGGTGGACGCCGTTCCGGATCCATTGGGATCTGGGTTTCCTTGCCCGCCCGGATCTGTTGTCGTTTGGCCGCCCGTATCCGTTTTGCCATCGGTGTCGGACGGAACTCCAGGCGACGTCGCAGGTGAGGGCTGGACCTCACCGGCATTCCCATCGCCGTCCACATCGGGCTTGCCGTCGGGTGCTCGACGCGCGCACGTCGCGGCACACAGAGCGACGCACAGGAGAGCCACGACGCGTTGCACCGCGCGATGAGGGAGACGAGGACGTGGAGGGTGACGTGGATGACGATCAAGCATTGCGGACCTCCAGAGAATCACCCCCTATTCTCATGGCCTGGCGCGCCTCAGTTCAAGTCGGCACGGATTGCATCCCGCACACCTTTTCGAAAGCCGCGAAAACAGCGCCGACTTCGAGATCGTCGAGGCACTCGCGCCGGGCCAAGGCGCAGGTGTTCCGCTCGCAGCGAACGCATCCTTCCGCACGCTGCACGCCCGCGTGGCGGCCAGGATCTGGGAAGGTCCAGTTCGTGGGATCGGTGGGCCCATGGATTTGCACGCTGCGGGTCCCACCGGCCACGGCGACGTGTGAGAGCCCGTTCGAGTTGCCCACGAACGCGATTGCGAAGCTCGCCAAGTGCGCCGTCTCGCGCAGAGAGAGCAGCGGCGGCAGAACACCCGCGAGCGGTCCGGCCGCCTCGACGAGTGCCCGCTGCAGTTCTCCCACCTCCACGTCTTCACCAGGTCCCCACAGCCACACCGTCCGCAGACCATGACGTTCCCACGCTGAGCGGGCGAACGCGACGTAACTTGAGCCCGGCCACTTCCGAACGGCGTGCCTGTGCGCGGGCGCGCACACGAGGAAGCCACGAGCATTGAGCCCGTGAGTGCGCAGGACGTCGTCGACGCGCGAGCGCTCGCCCTCAGTGCAGGGCAGCTTGGCGGCGCAGTCGGGAAAAGCGTCGAGCCCCCAGGGCGAAAGGAGCGACAGGCGCGCCTTTGCCACGTAGCCTTGCGCCAGGCGCGCGCGCGGCAGGAGATGGGTGAACGCCAACGTGCGGGGAAAGCGAGAGTAAAACGAGACGCGCACGGCCGCCCCCGTGAGGCGGGCAAGCAGCGCCGTGCGCGGATTGCTCATGGCGTCGATGACGGTGTCGAACCGACGTGCGCGCAGGGAGAGGGCGAACTCGAATTCCGCGCGCGCATGCGCGATCGCCACGCGCGCACGTTTCCACCACCCCGGCCTCTCCCCGTTCGCGTGAGGCTTGGGGGGCACGGGGTAGCACAGAAGTTCGTCGACCCAAGGGTGTCCTTCGAGCACGAGGCGCCCCATGGGGTGCGCGTACCAGCTGATTCGCACTCCAGGAAAGCGCGCCTTGAGGGCATGGGCCAACGGCAGGCCCAAGACGATATCGCCCAATTGCCGCGGGAGGAGGATCAGGACCTCGCGCGGAGCGGGCTGCCCCGCGTTTTCGGAGCCAGGTTTACGAGTCATGGGCAAATCCCCTATGCTCCCCCTTTGGGAGGAACGACATGAAGCCATACCACGATCTCCTGCAGACGCTTCTGCAGTCGGGAATTCGCAAGGACGATCGCACAGGCACCGGCACGCTCAGCGTGTTCGGTCATCAAATGCGATTCAACCTGTCGGAAGGCTTTCCACTGGTCACCACCAAGAAGCTCCATACGCGTTCCATCATCCACGAACTGCTTTGGTTCCTCAAAGGCGACACGAACGTTGCCTATCTGAAGGAAAATGGAGTCTCCATTTGGGACGAGTGGGCGCGCGAGGACGGCGAGCTCGGGCCAGTGTATGGCCACCAGTGGCGCTCCTTCGGCGCGCGCACGGCAGAGGTGGAGGTCGAGGGACGCACTGCGCGGGTCGAACTCCCTGGGGTCGATCAAATTTCTGAACTGGTGGAACGGATCCGGCGCGACCCCGATTCGCGCCGCCTCGTCGTG
>JBIKVI010000288.1:0-5734 GCA_044356935.1 Silvanigrellaceae bacterium
CGACATCGCACGCGAGACCATCGCATCGATGGGGGACCTCAAGCGGCCGAGGTATTCAGCAGTCCGGGCGGCATGAATCCCGGCCATGGAGCACTTGGTCGGCCTGGTGACACAGGCCGAAAATGAGGGCCGCATTCAAGGCGAGGATTCGAACGGACATTGCACACGTCTCCATTGAGGGCATGGAATAAGCATTCCCCAGATCCAGGGGGCACGCGTAGGCATCTCCTGCCCTGTTGGTGTTCACAGGCATATACGCCATGTGCCTCCGTGATTCCGCGCTGAATTTGAGCAAGTATTTTTGGAAGGTTGCAATATCTTCGCCCGAGAGGAACGTCTCGAATCCCCACTGGGTCGCGCCTACTGACGCGCGTTCTCTTTCGCTTGTAGACCCCTGCAATCGGGTGTAGCCACCCCTGTCCCCGGGGTTGTCACACCCCCCACTACGCGGCGCCCCCACAGGGACTCGCGTTCCTCCCTCGAAAGCGAGATTCCCTTGGAAAACATTGTCCCAGCTCCCGTCGACGCCGTGATCGAAACCGTACTTGAAACTTCTCCCGTTCTTGAAACCGCTTCTGTTACTGAAACCGCTCCCGTTCTTGAAACCGCTCCTGAATCGGTTCCATTTGCGTTCCTTCCTGAGCGCGCGCGCGCGCTCCTCGCCAAACAAGGCATTGCGGCTCCCACGCTCATCCAGTCCATGGCGGTTCCCGCTGCCCTGCAAGGACGCGACGTGCTGGCGCAGTCCCACACGGGCTCCGGCAAAACGCTGGCATTCGGCCTCTCCATGGCTCTCCGCCTGCAGGGCATCAAGCGCGGCGGCGTGCTTGCGCTCGTCCTCACGCCCACGCGCGAACTCGCGACCCAGGTCACGCGCGCGCTCGAACCCGTGTTCCACACCATGGATCTCCGCATGCTCGCCGTGACGGGCGGCGAAAGCTACATGCGCCAGAAGCACGCGCTGCGGGGCGGCATCGACGTCGTCGTAGGAACACCTGGACGCATCTGCGACCTCCTAGAGCAGGGCGCGCTCTCGCTCGCGGATGTGCGCATGTTCGTGCTCGACGAAGTCGACGAGATGCTCGACGTGGGCTTCGCCGACAACCTCGCCGAGATCCGCGCCAAGGTCGGCCCCGAGGCGCAGGCGCTGTTCTTCTCCGCCACCCTCTCGCCGCGCATCCGTAAAGTGGCGCGCGACCTGCTCAACGACCCCCTCGAAGTCATCGCCAAGCAAGCCCCCGAGTCGGCAGCGCGCATCGAGCACGGTTACCTCGAGACGCTGCCCGGTGGCGAGGTCAGAGCCCTCATCAACGCCTTCCTGTACCACGCCCCGGAGCAGGCTCTTGTGTTCTGCAAGACGCGCGCGGAATGCGGCGACCTCGTTGAAGCTCTGGTGTCGCGCGGCCTGCCTGCTGCAGCCCTGCACGGCGACCTCTCCCAGGACGAGCGCAACGCCACCATGGCGCGCTTCCGCGAAAAGCGCGTGCGCTACCTCGTGGCCACCAACGTGGCCGCACGCGGCATCGACGTGCGAGACCTCCCCTTGGTTGTGAACGTCGACGTTCCCTTCGACGTCGACAGCTACACGCACCGCACGGGCCGTACGGGCCGCGCGGGTGCGACCGGCGAAGCCTGGACCCTCATCACCCCACGCGTGGCGCGCGGCTATGAGTCGCTCATGAGCCGCCTGCGCATCACGCCCAAGCTCGTGCCCGTGCCGTCTCCCGCCGACATCAGCGCGCGTATCGCTGAATCCACCGTGAAATCTCTCATGGCGGCTCCCGCCGACGTGGGCGGCAAAGTCGTTCGCAAGGCCGTCGAACGCGCCCTGATCGACGTCCCCACCGACGACAAAGACGCCATGCTCACCGCTCTTCTCATCCAAACCGTGAGCCGCAGCGAAGGCTTCCATTTGAGCGATGTGATGCCCGCGCGCGCCCTCGTGCGCATCGGTCAAGGTGCCGGCCGCTTCGACGGCCCTGCGCGCGACGACCGCGGCGAGCGCAGGCCTTGGGGTGAAAAGAAGGCCTGGGGCGAGCGCAAGCCATTTGAGGGCGAAAAGAAACCTTGGGGTGAGAGGAAGCCTTGGGGCGATCGCAAACCCTTCGGCGAAAAGGCGGCCTTCGGCGAGCGCAAGCCTTTCGGCGAGAAGCCGGCCTTCGGCGAGCGCAAGCCTTTCGGCGAGAAGCCGACCTTCGGCGAGCGCAAGCCTTTCGGCGAGAAGCCGGCCTTCGGCGAAAAGAAGCCTTTCGGTGAAAAGAAGCCTTTCGGCGAAAAGAAGCCTTTCGGCGAAAAGAAGGCGTTCGCCGACAAGAAACCCTTCGCCGACAAGAAGGCCTTCGGACCCAAAAAGTTTGCGAAGCCCGGGTTCGATCCCAAGCCGCCTCGCGTCTGAGGGTTCGAGATTCTAGGGCGTGTTGACGTGTCTGAACCAAAACGTCAACACGCCCTAGGCTTACTCGCTGAAGACGGGTGAGTCCTTCATGCCCAGCCGCCCCACCAAAGGCAGTTTTAGGGCAGGGCGCGCGAAATCGACTCCGAAGGTCAGCCCGAGGAGATTGATTTCGACGCCCTCAGCGAGTCCAACGGTGAGTCCGAGCACACCGAGGAGCGAGAACTGCACGCCGGTTCCAGACTCGGTGAACGCCACCGGCCGTGCGATCGAAAGCCAATCCTTGCCGATGGCAAGGGGCGGCAGCTCCACGCCCAACTCGGGCACGTTGCGCAGGATGTGCGAAATGAACGTGTTGCTGTTCGGCCCAGGCCACGCACGGTAGAAGTCGGGATAAGGGTACGACTCGACCGCTGCGGCGATCTTGGGAATAGCAGCCGCCGCACGAGGACCACGGACCTCGTCGATGAGCATGGGCTCCGCGCCATACCAGCGCCGATCGGGCACGCCTTCCTCCACAGCCACCGCACCTGCTCCTCCTCGAAACAGACGCCAGCCCAAGACGTGGTATGTGGTCCAACGCGTTCCGTTCTCGGGCTTGGTGGCAATCCACGAGTGCACCGCGAAATAGCCACGCCACCGCACCGTGCGGGCCGCGTAAACCTGGACTACGGCGCGAGGTTCATCGTCTGGCAGCGGAGCGAGTCCAGCGCTGCTGTTGTCGGCGAAGCGCCAGTCCTGGGCTTGGCCACGCGCAGGAGCCAGCGCTAAGAGGCCTGCGAAAAGCAGGACTGAGGCACAAGCCCAAGACCAGGCACGGGACGCCGCGCGACGAGGCACGAGGGAAAGGAAACAGAACGGCATGATGACTCCGAAGATGCGGGCTTTCGTAACGGGTCTTCCCGACGACGCCCCCCCGACGCTGCTCTACGACCTAGGGGCGATAGAAAAGAATGCGCGGGCGCTACGTGATGTGAGTGAGCGGACGGGCGTAGAGTTCCTCTTTGCTGTGAAGGCCTTTCCAAGGGCCGAGGTGGTGCGTGGCGCGGCGCGGCTTCTATCGGGCTTCGACGTTTCCAATGGGGACGAACTCGAGCTGGCACATCCCAACGCCTCCCTGTCCATCGCCTCGGACCGCACGGTGACGAATCGCGCGAGCGGCAACGTCGTCTCGCTCGCATGCCCTGGCCTCGAGGCGCCCGTCCTAGAGCGCATACTCGCGCAGAGACCCGATGCGGTGGTCTCCTGCGAAACCTTGCGGCAAGTGGTGCTTGCGCGAGAACGCGGCGCCCGTGCCATCACCCTTCGCCTCAATTCTCCGACCCTCCTGAGAACGGCCACGACCCGAGCACTTGTTCCCTTCCCTCCCCCTCGCGAGGCTCTACGCAGCCGATTCGGTTTCGATACCTCTGAGGGACAGGACCGCGAACTCGCAGCGGCCGAGCTGAGCAGAGCGGTTCATGCGGCTGGCGAAGCGTTTGCAGGCTTCCACCTCCACCACGGGTTCGCCGAAGCCAATAGTCCCGAAGTCTACCTGGCCTTTGCACTCGCCATGAAGGCGCTCGCCGCCAAAGCTGGCGTCCCCTTGCCCTCCATCAACCTTGGAGGAGGTCTTTGGACCCTCTCCTTCCCGGTGCTCGAGCGCTTATGTGCAGAGATAAAGCGCGCGGTGGGTCCGGGAACGTGCGTGCGCTTCGAGCCGGGCCGCATCCTCTCGCGTGAGGCGGGCGTGGCGGTCGGACGAGTTCTCTCGGCCCGCACGGTGGGTTCCACACGCATCCGGCTGCTCAATCTCTCGCGCGCCTGCCACGTGCGATGGGCACACCCCCGGCTCCTCAACGTCGTGCCGGCTCCGGAGGGGGCATTGCCCAAGCTCAAAAAGGCGTCTGCGGGTGCCCCGCGCCTCCTGTGCGTGGGGCCCACATGTTACGAAGACGACACGTTCCCCGAAGTCCTGGTCGGCGAGGCGGCCGAAGGCAACGGTCGCACCCTCCTTCCCGAGGGCGATACCGTCGTATTTGGCGGCATCACAGGATACAGTTGCGCTTGGAACTCGAGCTTCAACGGCATTCCACCCGCTGAGGTCCGCTTCGTTTGAGGCGAGCCGCCGGCGTCCTTACCGAGGAGATATTCCCATGGCCATCGACCTTAGCGCGCGCGTCCGTCTTGTCCGCCTCACGCCGAGCGCACGACTTCCCGTACTCGCCTCCCTCGTCACCTTGGTTTCCTTGACCCCCCTCGCCTCCTTTGCCGCCCGCGCAGGCGAATATCCCGCCAAAAGGGGGGACGCGTTTTCCAAAGGTCCGACTCTCAAAATCGAAGACGTCGTGGCCAAGGGAGAAGCCTTATCGGGAACCAACGTCAAGCTCACCGGCAAGGTCGAGCAGGTTTGCCAAGAAAAGGGCTGTTGGTTCGCGCTCAAGAGCTCCAAGGGTGAGAGCATTCGCATCACCTCAATGGGCTACAAGTTCTTCGTGCCCGCCAACGCGAGCGGGCGCACAGCCACCGTCGAAGGGCGCTTCGAGGTCAAGAAGCTGAGCGTAGCCCTCGCCCAACACTACGAGAACGACCGCGTCGCAGGAACGTCTGAAATGCCACGCAAGATCACCAAACCGGTGGAAGAATTCACCCTCGCGGCCACCGCCGTGGAACTGCGCTAAGCCTGCGAGGGGCGCTCCGCATCGCGCACTCCATGTCGTTCAGCGCGCGTCGAGGTTCAGGTCGCACGCGAACGCGACTCCCGAGAACGCGACGCTTGCGGTCCCCGACGGCAAGCGCCCCATACACAAATCGCGAATCTCGACCTCCACGGTAGGAATTCTATCGGGCCGGCTCGAAACATAACGAGCCGAGCGGCACGGGATGAATTCGGCGAGTTCGAGCGAAACTTGGATATCCCCAACTCCGGTGCCGACGACGAAGGTCGGCTTGAATTCCTCGTCGATGGAGAACGTCAACGGCACGGGGCATGCCGACGACGACCGGAACACGAAGCGCGGCGCCTCGGGCGCTTGAGCCTCGAGCGCTTGAGCCTTGGGCGCTTGAGCCTTGGGCGCGTGGACCTTCTCGTGTGGCGCCGACGCGAGAACCGGCGGCGTGGCTGCGAGCAGGACGAGTGTGAATGAAAGGCGACCAAACGGGACGAACACATGGCGGGATTTCATGAAACCTCTCCTTGATTGCTGACCCTGGAATCCATCTTCCAGGTCTTCCAGGACCTACGCTCAGCATTCATAGACCGGAAGGGGACAGTCGATAAAATCATTGATCCCGTACTTTTTTAGATATAATTGTTCCAATATCTCGTAAATATGCACCATAAATGATGAATTCGACAATCGG
>JBIKVI010000289.1:0-5727 GCA_044356935.1 Silvanigrellaceae bacterium
TTCTTCGCGACGTCCGTCAACCATGCATCGATATCTCGTCTTGCCATAGGGACCTCCGCCGTTGGTGGCGAAGGAGAGAATCACGCCACGGAAGCCCTCTCGCAATGTGCCAAGAACGAGGGGTTACCAAGGGCCAGATGAACAACCGCGCATTTCAGGTTGTTCGCGTCGATGACGACGAAGTGACCATCAAGACCGAAGCGGGCGAGGTGCGCACACTGGACAGAAAAGAGCGCCACTTCGCGGAGCACGCTTGGGTAATGACGGTCCACAAGGCCCAGGGCCAGACGCGCGACCGCGTCATTCAGCTTGTCGACACGAAGACCTTGAAAAAGGACCTACTCGTCGGTGTCACACGCGCCGTAAACGAGGTGGCACTGGTCGCGAGTTCCGCCAAGGCGCTCAAGGCGCAGGCTCTCAAGGACACAACGAAGAAGACGGCAACTGAAGAGGTCGATCCGTCCGTACGTTCGGAGGTGGAAGCTTTAGCGGCCAGGGAGTCGGCGGAGCGCCGACAACGAAAAGGTTCGCGCCTCTCTATGTGAAGGCGTCAGGATTCCACGATTCGAAGTGCAACACAGAGGGGATGGAATGTTCGCCAAAAAAGCGATATATCTCGAGAACTCGGAGGGGCACAGAGCCTCGTCGAGCGACCCGCTGCTCTTTGGCAACCTCATAGACCGTGGAGAACTGGCTCGTCTTCTTGGAGTCAGCCCGAGTTTCATCAGCAAGATGATGGTGGAAGAAGGGTTGCCCTATTTCAAGATCGGGCGAGCAGTTCGATATGAAGTGAAAAGCGTGAAGTCGTGGCTCCTGGAAAGGAAAATGCCATGACTTCGAAATCTGATTCGAAACGGTTCAATCCGAAAGTTTACCAAAACAAGCTCAGAATCTGGCGCGGGATACCCGGGACGGTGAATCTCTTCCGCGTCCTGGAATGGGATACCAGCGTCTGTGAGTATCGCAATCCGCCTCGGGGCCTGAAGTACTTCGCGCGGCGCTACGAGTTCACCGAAGTCGGCAGGAAGCTGACGTCGATGATGTTTGAGACGCTTGAGGAAGCGCGTGCCTGGCAGTTGCGTGATCCGAAGGTCGCACCTGCTGAGCCGAAGCATCAGCCCCTGGTCGCCCGGGTGCAGATGCCAGCGCCTCAACAAGCTGCTGTGGATGGCGCAAAAGGTCCACTTTTTGGCGAAGTCGTCGAGGAGTGGAAGCGGCGTGTCTACCCTCGGCTCGCGGTGGGAACGCGCAACAACTACGAGCGGTATCTGAAGCTGCATTTCCAAGAAGTAATGAGCGTGGGCATTCGGGACATCACGCCGAGGTTCATCGACTGCTGGCTCGATTCCAGGAAGGAAGGGGTCGGTCGCCGATTCCAATCGCGCAAGCGCACGAACTTCGACCACGAGCTCAGCGTGATGCGCGTGATCCTGAAGTACTACGGGGATTATTACGAGGGCATGGAGTTTCGCTTTCCGATGAAGGCGCGCCACAACGAGGCCTCTCAAGTTGGGCGAGCCAACAGCGGGTCGAGCAAGCAAAAGGACCTGACTTGCGAGGAGTTCCTGCGATTCCGCGACGAGCTTCTCAAAGGCCCGTCGCCGGAGGTCATGGCGGCGCTCGCAACGGTGCAATACTTTCAGGCACTCCGTGTGTCCGAGGTTGCTGCCCTGCATTGGGAAGACGTCGTCTTGGACTGGAAACAGCCCGAGAACTCTCGTGTCCGCATCACGCGGCACGTGATCTTCCTACGCGGCAGCCGCAAGGAGTCGTTCATCGAGCAGGGTTTCAAGAATGCGTCGAAGGACGAACCCATCAAGGAACAGCCCATGTTCCCGATGACGTTCGAGGCGCTCAAGACCCTGTTCCACATCGGCGCCCGGGGGCTCGTCTTCCGATCGCCGTGCGGGAGCTTCTTCATCTACCGGGAGATCCAGCACGCCTATGACCATGCGTTCGCCAGAGCCGGGCTTCCGTACTCAGGCACGCACGTCCTTCGGCATGGAGGCACCCGGAACGTCTACAACGAGACGGGTGACCTTGCCGTTGCACAGCAGCTGCTCGGGAACGCCGATCTGGAGACGACCCTTGTATACGCGAAGCGACAGAAATCGGCGCTGACCAAGGTCGCGGCCACTCACTGGGAGCGGAGCCGCCTCGCTGCAAAAACGCGCGAGGAGGAAACCGTGGAGGCAAAGGGTCGCAACACTTCGCAACAGTCCCCTCGCTGAAAAGAAAGAAGTCCGCTCAGAGAGCGGACAACTCGTGTAAATTGGTGGAGGTGCCGGGAATCGAACCCGGGTCCGAAAAGGAAGCTACGCTCGGATACCACATGCTTCTCCCCATCCTTAATCTCGTAACACCGGGCTTAGGGGCTCCCCCGTCATGTCACCAGTTCGATTGTTAGGAATGGGTGGCCTCGAACAGCGGCCACCACACGCCCGCACGTAAATTGCGTCCACCGGGAATCACGTGCTGCCGACCTCCCGGTGGACGTCGCGGTTATTTAGGCCGCGAGAGCGTAGTCATTGGCATTTCTGCCTGCCACAGCGGTTTAAGGCGCGCTGTAACCAACGCCTGCATGCACCTTGCGCTCATCGCTCTCCGTCGAAACCAGTTCACCCCCTAAGGAAAAAATAGAGAGCCTAGCGGCTCAAACGGTAGAAGGTAGCATGCAACAGGCGATGAAGTCCAGGCGGTTCGGGGCTCTTCCTTTCTAACGACGAGCCTGGACGCGACCGCAGTGGCTAGCCCCCATCGCCAATCAAGGCTTTGAGTTCCTTCTTTCGCTCCCGCGACACTTTCAATGTGACTCCGGAGCGCAACGTGAGCGATGCGTTCGACTCCAAGGTGAAAGAGGAGATTTCGCGTAGGTTGACGATGGCATTGCGATGGATACGCAAGAACCCGCGCGGATCGAGCCGCTCCTCGAGCGCCGAAAGCGAAGGGTCGCAGGCGTAGCTCGTGTCGCGGGTGAAGAGCGTGGTGACGTGATCTTCGCTGAGGAAGTATTGGATTTCGTTTACAGGCACCATGCGCACTCGCGAGCCCACGCGCACCGCGAGATGGTCGAGGTGAATGCGCTGCTCCCGCAGGCTCGCCACGAGAGCGGAGTCGGGCCCCAATTCGTCGCTCGCCCCAGGCGCCCCAGGCGCCCCAGCCGCCCCGGCACTCCCGGTCGCCCGCCTTGCCGCACACCGCGCGAGCGCGCGGTCGAGGGCTTCGTAGAGGCGCTCAGGTGTGAAGGGTTTGAGGAGGTAGTCGACAGCGGCGACCTCGAATGCCTTGAGGGCGTATTCGCCATAGGCTGTTTGGAACACGATCTCGAAGGTGCGCTGGGGGAATTGGAAGAGAACGTCGAATCCACCGACCTCCGGCATTTGGATGTCGAGGAGCACAACGTCGGGAGTCAGCGTACGGATCCGCTCGATGGCGTCGATGCCGTCGACAGCCTCCTCCACACGCAGTGCGTTGGCTCCTCCCAGGCGCGTCTCAGCGTATTTCCCCACGAGCAGGCGCAAACGCTCGCGCGCGAGCTCTTCATCGTCCACTACAAGTACGTATGGCACATGCCCCGCCGGGTTCCCCGTCATAACGATCTCCTCGTGGCGTCGGCCTCGTGGGCCGCGACCCTGTCTCCCGAAAACCAGAACGCCGCTGTGGCGTTGCCTTGGTGTCCCAACGCGAGGGCGAAGGTGCCCGCTTCTCCGTAAAGGAGGGCCAGGCGGCGACGGGTGTTCGTCAATCCCGTCCCGGTGCCCGCCCCTCCGCCTTCGCGTGCGCCGTTGCCATCGCTCCTCGTGTCGCGCAAAAACTCTGACTTCGCTGACTCCGCCAGATCCGCTGATTCCGCCAAATCACTCCTCTCGCCGAGGCTCGTGTTTCGTACCGTGCAAAGCCATCCGCCGCGCGCGTCGGCGCAAGGCACTACCTCGACGGTCACCGCCGCTCCCGCGCGGTCCGTCTCCACGCCATGCTTCACGGCGTTCTCCACCAGGGTTTGGATCATGAGGGAAGGCACGTGAACCCGCAGGGCCTCGGGCGACGCCTCGAAGCTCCACACGAGCCTGCGCCCGAAGCGGCGCTTCTGCAGAGCGAGGTAACGTTCCACGATGTTCCGTTCTCGCTCTAGGGGAATGACGCTCAAGCGGGAGCACTCGAGGATCTCGCGGAACAGGTCGGAGAGCTGCTGCAGCATGCCGCGTGCCGCCCCCGCGTCGATGTCGAGGAGCGACTGAACCCCGTTGAGGGCGTTGAACAGGAAGTGCGGATTCATTTGGCTGCGCAGGGCTCCGAGCTCGGCCGACATCTGCTCGCGTTTGAGATCGGCGTCGCGCCGCGCGAGCGTCTCGCGCTCGAGGATGCGCTCCTTCACCTCTCCGGCCATGGCGAAGATGGTGTCCATGAACTCCCGGAACTCGAGGAACGCCACCTCGGGTTTACGGATGTCATACTGCCCCTGCCCGAATGCGCGCACCACTCCGCGCAGGGGACCGAACGGCCGCACGAACACGCGGGCGAGGAGAAAGGCGCAAAGACCCAAGAGCAGCAATCCCATGGAGAGGACCACGACCACTGCGAGGTCGCGCTGCCTCGCGTCGGCGAGGCGATGGCGGAAGTCTTGTCGGATTTCCACCTCCAAACCGTTGATGTTGAGGCGCGAAACCACGGCAGCTCCAACCGCCTCAAACTTTTCAGCCGCAGGGGATCGCTGCCCATCGTTGAATGCGGACGACACACCCACATCTAGGGCAACCGTAACGCCCGCATCCGTGCGCAATTGGGAGAGGAGAATGCGGCGCACCTCCAGAGGTGACACCAAAGTCACCACGACGCCGGCCGATGTACCAACGAAGTCGCTCACGGGAGTAAACAGGAACAGGGCGGGGCCCGCGTCCGGTGGAACGCTCCCTAGGGAGGAGAGCAAAGCTTCGGCTTTGGCTGTCATCCACCTATGCCGCTGGCGCGCCGGTGTAACTTCGCGCTGTGAGGCGAGCCACGGGGCGAGATCCCCATCGAACGGAAACGGCTGCAGGACCTCGAGCCGCTGCGGCGCCGTGGCGATGAGAATGCCTTCCGCGCTGAAGAACCAAGCGCCCAGGGCCAGGGGAGCTTCAGAGGTGTAGCTGCCCAAGCGCTGTTCGATGCGCTCGAAGAACAGTATGCTGCGCATGCCCATTTGAAGGTCGGAGTCGAATCCCAGCGTGCGTGCGCGAGTCACCTGTAGCTCCAGTTCGCGCCGGAGCTGAGCCGCTGCGTTTTGGGCCTCGAGGCGCAATTCGCCTACGACATTTTCGCGCGCGGCGGCGATTCCTTGTCGTACGAAGAGGACCGCGCCAACGCTGCCGGGCAGGGCCATGAGCGACACCACAGCCAATGTCAGGGCCGTGCTGAATGACAAGCGCGAAAGGTTCATTGACGCCCCCCCTGCGGCGCAACGTTTGGCGCTTCGGGTTCTTTCGAGGGTTCTTGCACGGGTTCTTTCGAGGGTTCTTGCACGGGTGCTGCAACGGGCGATAAAGGGGGCCGCGCGAACCGCTCAAAGGCCATGGCCGCAGCGCGCGCGGTCCCCTCGAGCAGTCGCGCGGCTTGCGAGGGCGTCGCGCCCGCCGTCAGGTAAAGGTTGATGCCTTTACGCAGGGCCGGCCACACGAAAAGCATTTCGGGCGAGGGCGTGACCGGCGCACTCTCGCGCAAGATTCGCCCGAGAGCGGCGAACTGCGCGTC
>JBIKVI010000290.1:0-5722 GCA_044356935.1 Silvanigrellaceae bacterium
CCACTGCGTCGGCTCTCGCCTCGGTCGCCTCGACTGGTCGGCCTCGTGACACAGGCCGAACCTTTTTTGTTGCCGATCAGGAATGGTATCGCCTTATACATGTCGGGGATGTCTGCGGCGTTCCTGAACGCATCGAATTTCGAGAGCTCGGGATCATTCGCCGCATCCTCTTCGTTCATCGTACGATTCCCTGTCACACCGTAAAAACTTGGCCAAAAACTGTAGGTGTCCCAGATAGGGAAGGAATGAGCATGGCACGAGGTGCATGAGGTTTGATGGGACGCGGACAATTTTCCGTCCTTTTGGACGATGGTGTAGAATTTGTATGTGCCGAAGTTCCCTTCCTCCTCCACCATCACCTCGACGGTCGGTGATTGGGCATTTTTCTTTTTGGCGAGGGGCGAGAAACTCAGTACGAGCGAAGCGTCTAGGTTTGGCACGACGATTCTCGGGAGCATGGGGGATCCCTCGTGGGTCCCCCTCGGCGAGTGGGCGAGCACTGCCTTCGCCCGCCAATCTTCGCGAAGCGACTTGAAGAACTCCGTGAGGTCGTCTCCCTCATAGCCATCGAGGACACTCTGGAGTGACGCCGGTACCTTTTCGGGCGCGTTGCCATCGGATTGGGAGCGCGTTCCGGAATTGAAAGATCTCGGCTTGCAAGAGATGGAGAGCGAGAAGAGGAGCGCGGGGAAAGAAAAGATAGATTTTTTCAGTGTGATCATGTTGACCCTAAGAAAAATGAGGTGATTCGAATCCGCTTGCCCACTGGGCCACGTTAAAAATTGCCGAGGTCGAGGCCTGCACGCCTGTGGGAGGTCCCGGTCGCACCGAATCCGTGACGCGGAGCGGTTCGGGCTGCACACTCGAATCCGTCGTGTATTTTTGAAACAAAGTAACTGAAGGCCCGGGGTTCCGCAAACGAGGGTTGACGACTCGCGCGGCCACAGGCAAGAGACGGCGGAACCATGACGAGGCCGCGCGTGGCTGCCGGGTTGTCACCCAAGGGGAGTCTGTAGGATTGGGGTAAACACGCCGCCAGGAGGACTCCATGGTGTTACGGTGTTCACCGCTTTTCCGGCGTCACGTAAGGCTTGCCTCTGCGCTCGCGTTGGTTCCCTTCTTCGGGTGCGGCACCTCGTCGCGGCTCGACGTGCGCGCGCGGGAGAACGAACCGTTAGCGCGAGCGACAAAGCTCGACGAGGCCACCGCCCGAATCGCGGGCCTCGAAAAGGACCTCGCCGCGCTGCGCATCGAGCAGTCGAACCTCAAGCAGGCCGTCGACACGGCGGCCACCGGCGGCTGCTTGAGACTGCGGGCGAAGCCAGGAGCCGAGCTCTCCCTCGCGCAACGCGTGTGCAACCTCTCGTCTGAGGCCTCCGGCGACGTCAGCGCCGAGTTCGAGTCTCGTGTCGCGGCTCTGGCGCGTTCATTGGGAGATCGCGTGGACGGTCTAGACTCCGGACGGGCTCAACTGGTCCTCGAGTTGGCAAGCCTGCGCGAGGACGCCGAGCGAGCTTCGGGAGCCGCCGCCGACGCGCGCTCGGAGTCGGAGGCGGTTGCGACTTTGGTGGCGGACCTCACCGCGCGCACCCTCGCGCTTGAGGCGCAGACGATAGAGACCCGGGCTACCCTCGCGGGAGTGGAGGCGCGTCTCGGTGCGGTGGAGTCCACTGTGATCTCCCTACGGGAGGCGACAACCGATCTCGCAGCGACGCAAGACTCGTTACGTTTGACGTTCGCCGCCCTCGAGAACGCCGTGGCGACGCTTGCGGCTTCACTCGCGGATACGCTCGAGCCCATCGATCTCGTGATAGGCCCAGGCACGGGGACGGTGCGCGCGCTCCTCCGAACACGCGACGGATCACGTCTCTACGCTACGCTCGAACCTGAAACGACGACCCTTTCGATACCCGCCTCGAATCCGTTGCAGGTCGCGGTGGGGTCGTCCGAAGCGAGCCTCATCCAGGGCGCGGCTGCTTTGCGCCCCGGAGACGAAGTCTTCTTCACCGGCTGCTCCGGAGGGTTCGGCTTGAGCGCCCAGGACATCAACGGAACGCTGAGCGTAACCTACGTAGGCCAAGCCGATGAGCTTGGGAGGGTTCCCTTCCGCGTGCGCATGCGTCGCGCGAGGACCCAATCGGGAACGCCCCAGGGCATCGGGGGCACGGCCTGCTCCGCATTCCGCACGACTCCGCAAGGACTCGTGCGCATCTGGACGCGCGCCGAGGGCGCCGATTCCGTGGAGCGTTCTTTGGGACGAGGGAACAGTCGTGTCACCTTCGCGGTGGTTGAGGGGGCCGCCGGGGCTTTCCAGGTGTGCCACGATCCCGCTTCGCCCGGGGCGACGCTCGAGGAGCTGCGAGTGAGCGCATCGCGCCGCTGCGAATAAGCGCAAGCGTCGTCAGCTCGCCCGCGGCGCACCAGACTGCGCTCCACCCGTGGCCGCCGCCGCGACGACGGTGGCCGCCGCGGCCATGCCCTCGGCCTCGCGCTCTTGCTCCTCGGCCATGCGCAGCAGGCGCTCGCGCGAAGGCAAGGTAACGGTACCCGCCTCGGCCATCTCGGACAGGCGCCCGAGGAGCATCTTGCGCGAGGCCTTGGAGGCGGTGATGGCGCGCTCGCGATGTGCGTCGTCGGAGCGGAGGTTGTCGAGGGCGTCCTCGGTGAGTGCGCGTTTGCGTTCGGGGTAGGCTTCGAGGACCGAGGCGCGCACGGCTTCGGGGGCCTGGAATAGGAGGGCCGCGCCTGGCTCGAGCTCGAGCATCGAGAAGAGGCCCTCGATGATCTCGGCGGGCTGCGCCCAGAGGTCGTCGACGGTGGCCCGCACGCCAATGACGTCGAGAAGCATGCGGGCGTTGTACTCGAGGCCCTTAACAAATGCGTCGAGCTCGTCGTCCTCCGCTATTTTGACGACGTTCTTGAGGTAACGGACGTTCTCCTGGACGCGCAGCTTCTTCTCGTCAAGCAGCTTGCTTGCGAGCGTCGAGACGGCCTCGGCCGACAGGGTGGCGCCCGATTCCACGGTGGCGCCGAGGATCGTAAGCATCTCCGCGCGGCGCACTTTGTCGCACTGCCGCAGGATCCGGAACATGCGGTCGGGCGGCAACACGGTGAGCATGGCCGTAGCCTGATCCTTGTCGAGCGCGCTCACGGCCTGCGCTATCTCCTCGTCGCTGAACGAGAGGGCCACCTGCGCGAACGCCTTGTCGGTGGACTCGCGCATGAGCACGTCGGTCGTGGCGAGCATGGTGCGGATCTCGTTGACGCGATTGAACAGCTTTCCGGCCCCCACGCGTTTGATTTGCCCCTGGAAGAAGGCCCGCTGCATGAGGCGCTTGGCCGACGACGTGAAGAGCGCATAGACCCGCTGCGCGAGCTCGGGCCCGAGGATGTCGAAAATGGCCACGACCTCGCCGTATTTTTCCTGCTCGACGACCTTCGAAAGCACCGCGGCCGTGGTGGCCATGTCGCGCAACACCTGCGCCTTGAGCTGCTCCGCCGCTTCCTTGAGCTGCGGCTTGGTGTCGAACTCGACGAGGGCATCCTCCTCGAGATCCTCAAGCGGTTCTTCGCTTTTGGGAGGTTCCTCGAATGGCTCGAGCTGCTTTGGATCGGGCGTCTTCGATCCGCCCTGTTCGCGCAGCGCCTGCGAGAGCGCTTCTGTTCCCGCAACGAAGAATCCGCCGAGCGATCGGAACGCGAGGACGAGCAGGACGCCCAGAACGAACAGCGCCGCGAACACCAGCGCACCCACCCCCGCACCCGCGGCGGCGAGGCGGGTGAGGATGGGCGCCTCCTTGATGATGCGATCCTTAAGGTTCTCGCCATCGAGAAGCTGATCGCGCAGTTCGACGAGCTTGCGTTTGGCCGCCTCGAGGTCGGCGGCGAGTTCACGGGTCTTGGTTTCCTGGATTTCCTTGGCGTTGGCCAATTCGAGTTTCTTGGCCTCCTGCATCTCCTGGAGACGCAGCTGCGCCTCTCGCTCCACCTGGCGCGCGGCCTCTTGAACTTGAAGGCGCGCGATGCGCTCGGGCAGCGCGGGCGGAAGCGGGATGGTCCGCGACTCGACGCTTTCGATTTGGCCGCCCTGTGCGGCGTAGAAGGCCTCCAGCGATTCGACGATGGGCGTTGTTTCCGCCTGAGAGAGCCTCTCTGCGAAAGCGAGATCGATGGTCACCTGTGAAAGGAACGGGCGCAGGGAGTCGTAGGAACGCTTTTGAACCTCCGCGAGGATGACGCCGAATTCCGCGTCGCTCCAGGATTCGACCCATGTGCCTAGGGCCTTGCGATCGATGGTGACTTCATAGCCCAGCGTGAAGTCGCTGCGTTCGAGCCGGCGCGACAAGAAATCATCGACTTGGGAATTAAGCTCCGAACGGGCACGCCGTTCGATGGCTGCTTCCAGCGTCCGGATCTGCCGGGCGCGATCGGGCGCGGCTGCACCGAGAGCGCTCCCTTGCGCGTTTCCTGGAGCGTTTCCTTGGGCGAGGGCAACGGATGAGAGGCGCGGTGCGAGCCCCTGGCCCAATGGAGCTAAGGTCGTTCCCAGCGACGAAAGGGCGACCAATGCCAACGCCGCCAGGAGCGAACCGACGACGGTCCTTACGGCCGGGATCACAGCTGCGCGCGCGGTAGCGCGTGCGGTTGCGCCGCGCAGGGCGAGGACCTTCAATGCCTTTCGAGATACACTGCGCCCGGCGCTCATTGCGAAGCGCCCGGACGACCGGTTTGGGGACGCAGTGCTGGCACTCTTGGACGTGGAATGGCGTCGGGGCGAACCTCTCGAACGGGTGGGGGAGCGTTTAGAGGACGAGCGTTGGGCGCAGGAGGCGCACCGAGGGGTTTCGCACTGAGGGACGTGGTCCCGGCGTCCGAGCGGCCAGACGCCGCAGGAGGGGATGTGCCCGAAGGAGCGGAGCCAAACCGACGCACTGGAGCGGTGCCCGGACGGATCGGGGTCGGGGCCGCGCCGCCCGGCCGCCCTCCCGCGGATGCGGGAGCTGCCCCTGAGGAACGTCCTCCTCCGCCTGCGGACGCGGGTGCCGTCCCTATGGAACGAGCATCGGCTGGGCCGCCATCGGGAGAGGCGAGGGAAGGGCTATCGGATGCCGAAGGGCCACCCGTACCCGGAGCGCTCCCGTCACGCGAAGGGGAGTCGGTAAGGTTCACACCGCGCGATTGCGAACCGGGCGAAGGAACAGGCGACCCACGTGCCCCACGCACCCCGCCCGCCGAGGGTCTCGATGGTGCCTGCTCCGAGCGCGCGTCGTCGGAGGACGCGCCTGCGCGTCCCGAGGCGTCGCGACCACCTCGTTTGGAACGCGGCGCGTCGCCCTCGGGCTCCTCGACGTCGAGGAACATCTTCAGTCGCGCTTTGAGGCGCTCGCTCTCCTCGCGGGAAACGCTGGGCACGGGAGCCGAGCGGCCAAGCAACGAAACGCGAACGACGATGCGGCGCGTGAGCGAACCGTCGGCGGGCAGGTTTGCGGAAACGATGCCGGCTTGCGCGCCGGTGGCCGCAGCCTTTTCGGCGCTGGCGGACTTTTGACCCTCCACGAGCTTGGTGCCCGCGCCCGCTCGCACCTGAAGGGGTCGGGAGTCGCCGTAGCCGGCGATGTTCCACAGCGAAGCCTGCACACCCTCCGCGCGCAGGAGTTCGAGAACCGCCGTCGCGCGCGCCGACGAGAGTTCCCAGGCGTTCTTGAAGGGCGACTTCCCCGTG
>JBIKVI010000050.1:0-19256 GCA_044356935.1 Silvanigrellaceae bacterium
TAACGGTTGGCGACTGAAGCAGGAGATCCACTTGTACGACAAGGGCGAGAAGACAGCCATAGATCGCGCCGACGTGCGCATCGATCGCAACGGACTCCCCCAAAGCGCGCGCACACAGCGCGAGGACTTCCGCCAGGGAACGGTAACCGAGGGGAGCGTCGACCTCACCTACGACCGCTCGGGGTGGTTGCCCTTATCTCGCGTGGAAAAGGGCGAACGCGTGCGCCCGACGCGCGCACCGCTCTTCCGTTCCGAAACGAAGTACGCTTACGAGTGAGGCTAAAGCAATCAACCCAGAGTTTGCTCGACGCCTCTCCTCTCTTTGAAGGGTATGGAGGTCATTGGCGTCTAGAAGATCCGACTGGACGATGCTCAGCAATTCACGCGCGTACTTCGGGTCGAAGATTTCGGGTTTTTCGAGGCTTCATGACTTTGCTCCAGAAGGAATAGTTGCCAGAAACGGATCGCTCCCGAAGAGAAGGATGTCCACGGGCACCTCCATTCCTTGGAGCGCAGAAGCCACGGGTCCCCGCATCGCTTTCGCCTCCGCGTCTGAAGAAAAAACGCACGCAAGGTCGACATCACTCTCTTCCGTGGCGTCTCCTCGCGCGTAAGACCCGAATACGATGAGTGCCAGCGGAGACGAGCAGGCGGTGACGCGCCGAACGCACTCCTCGAGTCGAGCCGTTCGCATTTCGGGGGGCAGGGGTTGGCCTTTGAAAAGCCGCTTCATGCCCGCAACAATAGCTTCGCCCCGGCAGTGTGTCGAGGCGAAGCGCTCTTCCTGGGGAACCCATCAGTCCCATGCCACGGACACGTTCTCTGACCGCCAGCTCACGTGGCGAAGTAACGCGCCTGTGGGTGGATGGTCACGATGGCCGAGGTGCTCTGTTCAGGAACCATTTGATGGCTCTCGGAGAGATGCACGCCGATGCGCTCGGCGCCCAGGAGTGCGAGCAAGGGTTCGTTGAGCTCCATGTCCGGGCACGCGGGATATCCGAACGAGTAGCGACTCCCCTGGTAACCCTGGCTGAAGAGCTGACGAATGGAAGTCGCGTCGCGCCCGGCGGCGCCCAATTCAGTGCGGATGCGCTTGTGCACCCGCTCCGCACACGCCTCGGTGAGTTCCGTAGCGAGCCCATGGAAAAGGAAATAGTCGGAGAAGTTCTCCGCTGCGTAGAGTTTGGCCGTCATGACGCTGGCCTCTTCGCCCATGGTTACCAACTGCACGCCCACCACATCGAGATCTCCCGAGGACACGTGGCGGTAGAAGTCCGAAATGCAAAGCCGACGCCCCGAGGTCTGACGAGGGAAGGGGAAACGCGCGATGATTTCACGCCGTCCTGGATCGCTATCCGCGGGGGTGTCTGGCGCGTACACCAGGAGGGTTTCGCCGTCGCCGCAGGCCGGGAAGTACCCGTATGCCGCGCGAGGCCGCAGGATCTCCTCGCGCGAGATGCGCGAACGCCAGGATTCCAGCGCGGGCCGCGCCTTCTCGTCGAGGACGCGCGCGAAGGCGGCCTCGTCCATGTTCCCTTGTTGGAACCCCCAGCGGCTGCGCACAAGAGCGAACTCGTCGAGGAAATCGAACGCTTCCTCGGTCGTGATGTCGAGTGTCCGCGTTCCCCAGAAAGGCGGGGCGGGCACGGGAACGTCCTGGCGCACCCACGTGCTGCGTCCGTGAGCGTCGAGTGGCACCTTGGATTCGCCCTTGCGGACCACCTTGATGGCGGCGCGCGTCGGCGCCCCTTGAGTGGGAGCTGTATTCGCCTCGCTTTCCACGGCAGGCTCCGTGAGCGACGGGGACTCCGGCGACTGCGCACCGCCGCTCGCCTCAGCCACTTTGCGCAAGGCGGCCGCTTGCAGTGTCTCGCCGTTCCTTTTCGCATGGGCGATGCGCTCCATGTAGCGCAAGCCATCGAAGGCGTCGCCGGCATAGAGCACGGGTCCGGGATACACCGCTTGGCAATCCTCCTCCACGAAGGCGCGCGTAAGCGCGGCGCCACCGAGAACCACGGGCACGGTGTAACCACGCGCCGCCATGACCTCGAGGTTTTCCTTCATGATGACCGTGGATTTTACGAGCAACCCCGAGAGCCCTATGCAATCGATGGCGCCTTCGCCTAGCTCCCGGTACTTCTCGAGGATGGATTCTATGGGCTGCTTGATGCCGAGGTTCACCACCTCGTAGCCGTTGTTGGAGAGGATGATTTCCACGAGGTTTTTACCGATGTCGTGGACGTCGCCTTTTACGGTCGCTAGGAGCATGCGCCCCTTAGCGTACCCCTCTTTCTTCTCCATGAACGGCTCGAGCGTCTTCACCGCTAGCTTCATGGCCTCGGCGCTCTCGAGAACGAACGGAAGCTGCATTTCGCCGGCACCAAAACGCTCGCCCACAACGCGCATGCCGTCGAGCAGGACGTCGTTGATGATGGATAAGGGAGAACGCGTCGCCATGGCTTCCAAAGCATCGGCGGCGATGAGCGCCTTCTCGCCGTCGATGATGTCACGCTTGAGGCGCTCGTCGATGGGGAGGCCCGCGCGCTCATCGGCCGAGGCCGAAGCGGCCTTGCGACCACCCTCAAAACGAGCCAGGAACTCCTTGAGCGGATCGTAGCCTTCTGTCCGCCTGTCGAACAGGAGATCCTCGGCGATGCGCGCGTCTTCAGGTTCGATGCGCGCCACCGGCAGGATTTTCGAAGCGTTGAGGATGGCCATGTCGAGGCCCGCCTTCACCGCGTGGTAGAGCATGATGGAATTGAGGATTTGCCGCGGGTAGGGCGCGAGTCCGAAGCTCACGTTGGAAAGCCCGAGGATGGTGTGGACCCCCGGATGGGCTTCGTTAACGTACCGGATGCCCTCGAGCGTTGCCACCGCTGAGGCACGGAACTCCTCGTCGCCACTGCCAAGGGTAAAGGTGAGCGGGTCGATGATGAGGTCGCCCGGTGCCAAGCCGAACTCACCGCAGGCCAGCGCCACGATGCGATCGACAAGGGCCTTTTTGTGTTCGAGGGTCTTTGCCATGCCGGTTTCGTCGATGGTAAGGGCAACCACCGCCGCTCCGTACTCCTTGCACAGCGAGAGAACCTTGCGGGCCTTGTCGTCGCCGTCCTCGAAGTTGAAAGAGTTGACGATGCATTTTCCTGGAGCCACCTGCAGAGCGCGCTCTATGACGGGCGCTTCGGTGGAGTCGATCATGATGGGGATGTTGACTTGCGTTACGACGCGCTTGAGGAACTCCTCCATGTCGCGCGTTTCGTTGCGACCCACGTAGGCCACGCAAACGTCGAGGACGTGCGCTCCCTCCTTGAGCTGGCCTTTGGCGATGGCCACGAGGCCCTCCCAATCCTCGAGCGCCAACAGGTCACGGAACTTCTTGGAGCCGTTGGCGTTGGTGCGTTCGCCCACATAGAGTGGCCGTGGTTCGAGCGTCAAAGGAACGGAGGCGTAGAGCGAGCTCACGGCGCGTTCGTAGCGGCCCTTGGGACGTCCGGGAGTGAGCGCGCTCGTGGCATTGGCAAGCGCGCGGATGTGCTCGGGGCTTGTGCCGCAGCACCCCCCCACGACACCCAGCCCAAAGTCCTTGGCCATGGTGGCAACCTTCTGCGCGAACGCATCGGGGCCCAGCGGGTACACGGTTTGCCCGCCCACGTTGAGCGGCAGGCCTGCGTTGGGAAGGCAGGACACGGGAACGGTAGAGGCTTCGCCTAGGTACGCGATATGCTGCCTCATCTCATCGGGACCCGTGGCGCAGTTGAGGCCCACCACGTCAACGCCCAGGGCTTCGATGGCGGCCAGCGCAGCAGACGCATCGGAGCCCACGAGCATGGTGCCGGTGGTTTCGATGGTCATCTGAACCCACAACGGACGCCGCACGCCCGTGTCGCGCATGGCATGGCGCGCGGCGCGCACCGCGGCCTTGATCTGCCCGAGGTCCTGGCTCGTCTCGATGAGGATGGCGTCGGCTCCCCCTTCGAGGAGACCCTTCATTTGCGTGAGGTAACTACCGTAGAGGGTCGCGTAGTCGACCTGCAGCAGAGTCAGGAGCTTCGTTCCCGGCCCAACGCTGCCCACCACGAACTTCGGCGTCGAATAGCCGCGCGCGACCTCCTTGGCCAGGCGGACGGCCTTGACGTTGAGGTCGAAGGCGCGGTGCGCGATGCCGAATTCCGCAAGCACGAGCTCGTTGCAGCCGAACGTGTTGGTTTCGACGGCATCGGCCCCGGCGTCGAAGTAGCTCGCATGGATCTCCTGGATCCACGACCGGCGTGTTTCGTTGAAGAGCTCCACGCAGCCTTCGAGCTCCACGCCCCCGTAGTCCTCCACGGTCGGCTTGCGCGCAAAAATCTGCGTACCCATGGCCCCGTCGAGGACCAGGAGCTTCTCCTTCATGACGTTTTCGATGGTCTTCATGTGGCCCAACCGTTGTTCAACCGATGTTCAGCCGATGTAGTTGATGGTGACGTCGCCGAGGATGGTGAGCTGGCACCCGAGCCGTTCGCACGGACCCGCCTCAAGCGAACCCAGGAAATCGCGTTCCTCGCGATTCATGGGAGCCACGTTGGCCGCGCCTTCCTCGATACGCAGGCGGCAGGTGCCGCATGTTCCGTTGCGGCACCCAAAGGTGACGTCGGCACCTGATGCCTCGACCACATCGAGGAAGGAGCTGCCAACAGGCACTTCGACGTCCATGTCTTCGAGCGTGAAGCGGACGAGCGCGGTCTGGGCGCCCGGCGTACTTCGTTCGGTGGGCTCGGAAAGGGAGAGCTCGGCGGCCTGGCCGCTCTCGCTCGTCATTTCAAGAGCTCCAAAGCGAAGTCCACGTTGCCCATGGGAGCAGAAATCTGCAGGCCCGCCACGCTGCCACGTATCGCGGCCACGAGCTCGCGGGCGATGGCCAGGCCCTCGGCCCTTTGGGCTTCGGCTGACGCGCACCGCCGCATGCGCTCGAGCACCGCGGGCGGCACGTAGACGCCGGGCACCTCGTTGGCCATGAACTCCGCGTTTCGCAGGGAGGTCAGCGGCCAAATTCCGGCCACGACGGGAACCTTGAACCGCGCAGCGAACTCCAGGAAACGGAACAGCGACTCTGGTTCGAACACGGGCTGGGTGATGGCCCATTCCGCGCCGGCCTCCACCTTCCAAACGTAACGCGAACGCTCCTTCTCCATGTCGGGCGCGACAGGATTAGCGCCCACGCCAACCGAAAAGGCCGTGGGCCGGCCGATGGAACTTCCGCCGAGGTCGAGGCCGCCGTTGAGCCTATCGGCCATGTTTACGAGGCCGATGGCGTCGATGTCGAAGACGGCCGTGGCGTTGGGGTAAGGGCCCATCTTTGGCGGATCGCCCGTGATGCACAGCACGTTGCGCAAACCCAAGCCCGCCGCTCCGATGAGGTCGCTTTGGATGCCCAATAGATTTCGGTCGCGGCAGGCGTAATGAAGGATGGTTTCGATTCCGGCGTCTCGCTCGATGAGACAAGCCGCCGCCAGGGCGCTCATGCGCGCCGAGGCGCGGGGCCCATCGGGAATGTTGATGGCATCGATGCCAGCTTCACGGCATGCTACCGAACGCGCCAGGAGCTTGTCGGTGTCGAGCCCTTTGGGAGGGATCAGTTCCATGCACACGGCGAACTCGCCCTGGTGAATTTTGCGCGCCCAACGACTCTTCTCCACGGCGGGTACGCGCGCCGCACGGCTTTCGGGCGTCGCCACCTCCACGCGCGTTTCGCGCTCGCGTCCCGACAACGCGCGCTCCTGCCGAAGAGCACCCGCCATAGCGCGTATGTGCGCGGGCGTGGTGCCGCTACACCCACCAAGGGCGCGCGCACCCTGCAGCATGGCCTGGCGCGCGAACTCGCCCATGTATTCGGGACTCGCCATATAGATGAGTCGACCGTCGACCTGTCGCGGCAGCCCGGCGTTGGGTTGCAGGATGACGGGCCGCGTCGTGGCGCTCTTGAGGCGCTTGAGGAGCTCGAGCGCGGGAGCCGGTCCATTGCCACCCTGCACGCCCACGAAACAAGCCCCCCACTCCTCGAGCTTGCGAGCGAACCATTCGGGTTCCGTCCCGAAAAGCGACTGGCCCTCGTCATTGGTGGCCATCTGCGCGATCACAGGAATTTTTCCATGATCGGTCTCGAGGTCCTGCACGGCGTGCAACGCCTGCTGGATTTCACCGAGATCGCCGAACCCTTCGAGCACGATGAGGTCGGCGCCTCCCTCGAGCAGACCCGATACGCAGGCGCGAAAAGACGCGCGCGCCTCCTCGAATGAGGTGGGACCCCAAGGCTCGATACGCACACCCAAAGGTCCGACGCTGCCCGCGACCCACGCCGCGCCGCCTGCGGCGGCTCGCGCCAGGCGAGCCGCCGCGACGTTGATGTCGCGGGCCTTGCCCTCCAGGCCGTAGCCCTTGAGCTTGGAAACGTTGGCTCCCCACGAGTTCGTCGTGATGACATGCGCGCCAGCGACGACGTACTCGCGATGGATGTCGACGACGAGATCCGGGTTGTCGAGGTTCACTTCGTCGAAGGAGCGGTTAATGAAAATTCCACGCTCGTAGAGCAGCGTGGAGACGCTCCCGTCGAAAAGAAAACACCCTCCGGACTCAACGCGCGCCATGAAGCGCGAGCGTCGTTCAGCGGCGGCCTCGGGAAGCGAAAGTTCGCAAGGTGACGACGAGGCGCCACCGGCGGCACCGGGAAAACCCGGGCCACGGGAAAGGAAGGAAGTCATGGGAACCCACTCCGAGAAGGCTTCGGCACACAGTGGACGAACCACACAACACGCGCCATCGAATGAGGCGGGCACCGAAGGAGTTAAGGTAGAAACCAAAGCTAGCTGTCACCGAAGCGTTACACACGGGCGCTTTCCTGGCAAGATCGCGGGGCACCTGAGGGAAGTCACATGCCGAAGTCCGCGACCCGCATTGGAGTCAGCCTGTTTCTTGTGGCCCTCTGCGCCGCGGGCGCCATGATTGCGCTTCTCGGACGCGGGGCAACCCGTGAGGGCCAATCCGCTCCCACGAGTGTCATCGCGACTCTCGAACCCTCGATTGATCCCACGCCCGCGCCGCATCACACGCCCGACGATGAACCCGCTCCCACCGCGCCCGCTGGGCATCCTGCCGATGCGCTCGCGCCCATCATCGACGAACGCCTTTACGAACTCACACCTCGACCCGAGGGCGCGACCACAACGCCTTAGCAGGGGCCACCACGGCGGTCGGCTCCGTTCAAGCCTCAATACCCGTCCGGCACGACCTCCCCATGGTAGCCGGCGTTCGATTTCCCGCCGGCACGCTCCGTGACAAGCGCGCCGTCGCGTTTGAAACGCTCCACCACCGCTGGGGGCACTCGCAACAACGGCCCGATCTGCTGACCGTAACGTCCTCCGATTCCGCCCCAGAACCCCGAAGGCACGGTGCGAAAATCCCCCTCGTTGACGCGGCTGCCGAAATCCACCGCCCCTTCGAAGCTCACGACTTCCGTTTCCTTGAAGGACACGTTGTGGATCAGGACGAAGTCGGTTCCCCGGATGCCCAAGACGGCGTTGGATGTACCGACGCGGCACCCCCCTTTGGCGCACGTCGGGTTGCCCTTGCGGAAAACCCATCGTGCAAAGCCTTCGACCATCTGCGGGATGTTGGCGACGCCGGCCTTGCCCGGACTCCCTAACGAGACCTCCGTGCCTGGAGCAAGGACGACGAGCACACCCGCTTTATGGATGAGCTTGAGCCTTCCGTTGGCGCCAGTTTTCACGCGCTTGCCATCGGGAATCTCCGAACCCATGGCCACAGACTTTCCGTCGGCTGTGTTTCCTTGTCCTTGCGCCGTGAGAACGAGCCAGCTTGCGTCGGCGAGTTGCTGCGCGACAGGCTTCGCGGGGGTCTTCGCGAAGGGTTTCGCTCCCGATTGAGCGGAAGGCTGCGTGGTCGGCTGAGCGAGGCTCACCGCGGGGATGGCCAAGGAAGCACTCAAGGAAGCCAGCAAAACCGGCATTGCGTATACCAAAGAATTCATCATGGTGTGCACCCATTTTTTTTCCAGCAGGCAAAACCACCCTTGCCGTCGAGGCAAGCTCTCACGGCACTCGCGTCACACTTAGCGCTCCGAGGCGAAGGCGCCGATTTGCCTTTCAGCAGGACCCGATTGGAGAGGTCCGCCACGTCGGCCGATTCATGCGCGGTGCGCAACGAAATCTGCGGGGTCGACCCCTGGTGTCCGAAATTACGCACAATCCAGGTTCCCGGGGGCCCCCCGAGACCGCTGAGCCCCTGTACATTCTCCGAGAGCAAGAAGTCGCCTGTGATTCCCGCCGGAACGCTATAGGTGTCGACTGCGAGCTTCGCCGCGAAATCCTCGTCCGCAGCAGCCGCACTTGCGAAGCCCGCTGCGAGAAGTTGCGCTTTTTTCGCCGTGGCCTGGTGGCAGGACACGCAGTCGGTATCGGTAAAGGCCGCCAGACGCGGATTCTCAATACGATTGCCGTCGACGAAGGGCTTGGGATCAACCTTGTAACGCGCAACGATGCCATTGACGTTGGCGGCGTCCAACGCCTCGGATCCGGCAGTCATGAGTCCTACGGCTGAGAGTCTTCCGGGCAGCGGCACCGGCTCGATAGAGCGACCCTTGAGCGACTCCTCGGAATCGTCGGGGCGCATGTGCCGCTTAAACGCGAGAACCTTCGCACCGGATTCATCTGTTCCTTCATGCAAACGAAGGGCGGGCGAAAGGCGCGTCGGATCTGCATCCAACGGAACGAAGGCAAGGAAGTTCCAAATCTGATCCTTAAAGAACCTCAGGTTCTCCGCATTGAGGCCCATGAAAGCCACCGCCTCGATGGACTTGTACGATGCATACTTGAGGATGAAGTCCTTCACGGCACGGGTAAACGGGCGGTTGGACGCATTGAGTTCCGCCACGAGCCCTGGATGTGCCGTGAGCGGCGTGTAGTTGGTGGTGGTTTGCTTCGGCGCCTCTCCCTTCAGTGCCAGGAGTTCCTCTGCCATCTGGCGAGCTAAATCCACGCGGTCTTGGCCGGCTGCGGGAAAGCCATAAACCAGATGCAGGGTGGTATCCTGCGCGCCCATGCCAAGGCGTATGGGCTGCGCGATGAGCCTCAGTTGCAGCTTGCACCGCTGGCGTGTCTCGGGTTGTCCAGTGAGCGGGTTGGGATAGCTTCCTTTGGCAATCATGTCGCCGTCGGATGTGATCTTCTCGACGTCCTTGTCGTTCACGCACGGATCGAAACGCATTCCCGTGACTCGGTAGATGCTCAAGTCGTCGTTGCCCGTCGGGTTGGAATATCCCTTGACCCAGACGTTGAGCCCCTCAGCTCCCGTGTCGGAATCACCTTGCGCCGCGCTCAGCAGATCTTTCCACATGTTCGGATGGAAAATCGGCTCACCGTCCATGAGGTTCTGCGCCGATAATGGCAAAAGCACCTGCCTAGCCAAGGGTCCGTCGTCGAGGGCGAAAAGGATAGAGACGTCGTTGACGTCGAGGCCTTGAGGTTGCGAGATAGACGTGACGTTCTTGGTAGCCGCACTTGGCCTAATTTCATCGGCGTTGAACGATCGCTTTTTGCAGGCAACGCTCAGAGCCGCAAAACCAGCACATGCGAGGAATAATCTCCGGATTCTTCGAGTCGAGGAACCATGCACAAGCCGCATCATTTACTTTCCTTGCGCAAACCTATGCGCATGAATCGCGACCCGAACTGGAGTTCCTTGTTAGTCTTAGCGGTGGCAGCGAAGAGGGAGGCATCGGGCAAGTCCAGGATCTGCGGATGGACGTAGTAGAGCGTTCCCCCGTCGGCGGAGTAGATGGGACGAGGGTCGTAGTGCGCCTCGAGCGCGTGGAAAGGAAGCGTCTTGAGGAGCGCCGACCATCGCGGCTTCCCCGCATCCAAGGTGAACTCCGCCACGCCTGCTATCTCGCGTTCGGCGAGTTCGGCGGCCTGCGACGCCGACTTGGCCTCCACGTAACTTAACGCGAGGCGCGCCCCTGACGGATGCACATCGACGCTGTAAATCATATGCTCGCCTGCGTCGACCACACGGCGCATGCCCGCGTCGAGCCGCGCGGGCTCGAACGCGACGACAGAGCTCCGGAAAGCCCCGGCGGCATTGCGCTCGTTGGATTCCATGGCGAGGAAAACCGCACCGGAGTCGTCTGTGGTAGGCGAAAAAAAGTCGCGCGCGGTGGACTCGGCTTTAACCCTATCCCTCCGCCAGCGCACGCCCCCGGCTTGGGAAATGCGCGCTCCGCCCGATGGCGAGAAGACGTTCACGAGGGGAACGTTCCTGTCCTTCTCCACCATGTCTGTGATCGCGAAAACCGCGGGGGGAATCTCACTTGCGACGTAACGTGCGGGATCCCGCGGAAGCACGAAGAGCGCCTCGCCGAAACCCCTCCAGACTCCATTGGCGGCCGATTCGTTGATGGTGGAGAAGGTCCATTCCGCAGGAGGTGTTTTTCTGCCCGCTGCCGAAGCGGTGGGCGCGGATGGCTTCCGCAAGTAGATGAGCTCGCCGAATGGCACCTTGTTTCCCGGCTTCTCGAGCTGCAGGTTCAAGAGGACGTGCCGACAGTCGGGCGTGGCAGACATCCGGGGAACGAAGGTTCCCTCGCGATCCTTCTCCCGGCGCCACACGAGATCCAGTTTCCCCGATGTGAGGGAGTAGATGTAGACGCGCGTCGGGCGAGCATTGACGATGAATTTTCCCGTCGCTTCCATGGGAGGCGCCTGGAAAAGAATTTCGTTGGACGAAGGACAGTAAACCAACGCATCGCGGATCTGCGGCATGTTGCGGAGCAGCTCGCCGCTCTGGCTTTCGGACGTGGACTGCGAGAAAACCGCGAAGCGCTCGCTGGGCGTGTAGCGGCGCTGGAAGAAGAGGTGTTCCTTTTGGGCGGCGGCTGTTTGGGGGGGCAGGAGAGAGAATTGCTCGTCGCGGCTCGCCTCGGTGACTTCGCCGCGCATGTCATCGGTGATCTTCGATGCCGAACGCGAGGAGGCGTCCATTCGCAAAGGAGGAATGGACAACCACGGCGAGCGCGCAGCTGGGGGAAGCGCAGGAGCGGCCGTGGGCGCAGCCGCGGGAGTGGCGCTCGTCACCACGGGAGCGGCCGTGGGAGCAGCCGCGGGAGTGGCCGAGGAAGCGACGCTCGTCACCACGGGCGGAGCCGTGGGAGTGGCCGCGGGCGCGTTGGAAGCGGCGCGATTCGGACTCTCAGGGGACGTCGACGCCTTGGTCATCGCGACGCCGGTCGCGGGCGCCGCGCCGACGCTGGGTGCCACACCCGCGGTCGGGGACCCAGCCTCCGCGCCGGAGTCGCTTGACGAAGTCGACGCGCACGCCGCCGCGCACGCCGCCGCCATGAGGGAAACGAAGGTTAATCGCGCCGAGCATCTGACCACCATAGGAATCCTCTTCCTCGCTTTGTCCCCGCAAGGGGATGCATTACTCTCGGAGGGCGGTGCTGGACCCCCTCGCTCCGCGCGGGGACCGCGTCCCCGAAATCGTACACCTTACCCCGTCCGGGGAGGCATGTGTCCGTCATGAGAGTGTACTACGACCCCGTGCAGAAGAATCACGTGCTCACGCACGAGATCATTTCGGGCAAGCGATTCCGCCACCACGAGAAGCGCGCGCGCATCGACGTCATCCTTCGTGAGCTCAAGGCCGGCGGCGGCTTCGAACTGCATATTCCGGAGCGCGTACCCATGGAGGCCATCCTCGCCGTCCACGACGAGGGTTACGTGCGATTCCTCGAATCGTCGTCGACCCTGGGCAAGGATGAAATCATCTGGCCTTACGTGTTCCCTTGCGATCGTCGGCTGCCCGTGCACGAACCCGTGACGAGGCTCACCGCCGGGGCCTACTGTTTTGACGTGGGCACCCCCATCATGGGCGACACCTGGCAGGCGGCCATCGCCGCGGCCTCTGGTGCCCACGCAGCGGCGCAGCACGTAAAGCGCGCAGGGGGGGTGGCCTACGCACTCGCGCGCCCACCCGGTCACCACGCGGCCGCCGCCATGTTCGGCGGCTACTGCTATCTAAACAATGCCGCCATCGCGGCGCGCTACCTCAGCCAGTACGGCCACGTGCTCGTTCTCGACTTCGACTTCCACCACGGCAACGGCACGCAGTCGATTTTCTATGACTGCGACGACGTCTATTACCTCAGCCTGCATGGCCACCCGCGGGTCGAGTACCCCTATTTCACAGGCTGGGAAACCGAACGCGGGCTCGACGACGGCGTGGGTTTCAACCTCAACATCCCACTCTTGCCGGGAACCGGCCCAGGGATCTATTTCGCGAAGCTCCAGCAAGGCCTCCAGGAAGCCTTCGCCACACGCGAGCCGTCCTTCCTCGTCGTTTCCTGCGGCTTCGACGTCGCCCAGGACGACCCGCTCGGCCATTTCGGCATCTCACCGGAGGATTTCCACGTCCTTGGCAAGACGATAAAGGCGCTAGGCAAACCCACGGTCCTCGTGCAGGAAGGCGGCTACCTGGTCGAGCGGCTAGGCATCAATGTGAGGTCGTTCCTGACTGCTTTCCTCTAGGAATCGCACGGAAAATGCCGCAAGTGCCCTTGCATTCCCCGTTACCCGGACCTATGTAGAGCGTAGAACACATTCCTACGACCTGACGATCTCCGGAGCCACGATGCCGCTGCGCAACACGTTAGGCAGCTTGCCGACAAGAGGTAAGCCTTTCGATACTGGCGAGGCGTTCCGAGGCCAACGGCTCTTTCAAGCCCGCCTTGAAGAAGGCCAAATCGCTTCGCGTGGGGTTTGTCACGCCGAAACAACCCGGGTATGTCAATGGCGACCCAGCCAGAATCAGACAAGTCATATGCGCTTTACTCTCGAACGCTCTAAATTTCTAGGAGTTCGGCGACCGGATTTCGATAACCTTAGAGCACCACTTAAAGGATGCGACCCTTTGTGTTAGGAATGAAGGCAAAGGCATCGCACCCGACTTCTTGAAACGTGTTTTTGATCTCTTCTCTCAGGAAGATGCCTCGCTCACGCGCAGGCAAGACGGCCTCGGCCTCGGACTGGCCATCGCCCGTCGCATCGCCGAACTCCATGACGGACTCATGGAGGCGCGCAGCGAGGGCCTCGGAAAAGGAGCGGAATTCACCGTGAAACTGCCAACGGAAAACTATAACCCCCCCCGCGATTTCGATGAGGTCCTCCTCGATCCCGCGTTGCGGCCAAGCGAAAAACTCGCCGGCTTGCGAATCATGGTGGTCGATGACGATCCCGATTGCCTCGATATCCTGGGCTCCTGGCTCTCCTCCCAGGGAGCCGAGGTCCAGGCCTTTGGAGAAGCGCGCGACGCCTATCTCCAAGTCGTCGGACTCCAACCTCATGTCGTGCTCTCAGACCTGAGCATGCCGCACGTCGACGGCATCACGTTCATCGAGAAGCTCGTTTCGACCAAGCACTACGGCGAGCATTCTATCGTCATCGCCGCGGTCACGGCGTTCGGCGACGAACACAAACGCCGCGAGGCGCTTTCCAAGGGCTTCAACGGCTACTTCGTAAAGCCCTACCGATTCGGAGAGCTCCTCGACTGGATCATCAAAGTCCGGGCGAATCTCATAGCAACGGGCCAGCTCAGGGCTCCGAACGCATCGAATGATCAGGCGCCCACGCGCGACACCAAAACCGAGACGATGCATTTGTAACTGGTGCGGCTCTCAATTGCTCTGCGCACCTGGAGGCGCAATTCTTCGGTGAGCGCTTCGAGCTTGGGAGCGTCCTTACGACCCCCATCTTTGGTGAGGGCCGAAACGGCCTTCTCCAACGCTTGGGGCATCCTCTTGAGGATATCGTCGTCGGGAACGGGGACTCCCTTGTTCACCAATTGAGGCCTGCAAGCCAAGTCGTATCCGCGCTCCTTGAGCACGAACGAAACGCAAATGAGGCCGTTCTTGGCGAGCCCGAGCCGCGTGCGGTAAACATCCGACAGCGAATTGACGACTCCGCCCTGCAGCACGAAGTCGCGCCCAGCGGTAACCCGATCGATGACCCCGTGCGCGTCGGGGCCAACGTCGACCACGTCGCCGTTCTCCGCGAGGAAGCAGTTCTCAGGTGGCACTCCGCACTCGACGGCCAGCTCGATGTGTTTCTTGAGATGGCGGTACTCTCCATGCACAGGCATGAAGTGCTTGGGGCGAGCGGCGCGGATGCAAGCTTTGAGGTCTTCCTGGTACCCGTGTCCGCTCACGTGGACGTCGGCTTCCTTTGAGGTCACGATGCGGCATCCGAGCCGCGAGAACTGGTTGATAAGCTGTCCGATGACACGCTCATTGCCG
Source organism: Silvanigrellaceae bacterium (assembly GCA_044356935.1). Classification (GTDB taxonomy): domain Bacteria; phylum Bdellovibrionota_B; class Oligoflexia; order Silvanigrellales; family Silvanigrellaceae; genus JADCJN01. The sequence continues at coordinate 14,339 of JBIKVI010000050.1, forward strand.
GGAATGGCACGCGCCGAGAGAACGACAGTGTCATTGGCGTCTAGCTTGAGGCGATCGTGCATGTTGAAGGCCAGACGGCTCGCGCCCGAAAACGGTTCACCCTGGCTCCCCGTGCACAGCACCGCCAACTGCCGGCGGGGCACTCGCGTCACGGCGTCGTCTTCCACGATGAATCCGGGCGGGCACTTCACCAATCCGAGCCGCTCGGCGATCTCGAAGTTGCGCAGCATGGAACGTCCGAGGAGATAAAGGCGTCTGCCTTGGGCAAGCGCCGCGTCGACGACGCTTTGGTAACGCCAGATGTTGCTGGCGAAGGCCGTGAACACCACCGCTCCCTGCGAGTCGGCAAAGATGCGCTCGAAGCCCGCGGGCAAATCGCTCTCGCTCTTATCGGTGCCCACAGCGAACGAGTTCGTGCTGTCGGACATCATCAACTGGACCTTCTTGCGGCCCACCACCTGCGCGATGTTCTCGTGGGTACGGCTTCCCTCGGGCGGCTTGTGGTCGATGCGGAAGTCGCCTGTGTGGAGGATGTTGCCGTGCTTGGTCTCGATGAAGAAGCCCAACGAATGGGCTATGGAGTGATTCACAGTGAAGGGCGTGAGCTTCATGTTCCGGAAGGCGACGGTTTGGCCGGGCACCCACAGATGGAATATGGCGTTGGAGATTCCAGCCTCGAGGAATTTGCCCTTGATGAATTCCAGGGTGAGCTCGCTCGCGTAAATGGGAACGGAGAACTTCGGGTAGTGGTACGTGAGCGCACCGATGTGGTCTTCGTGGCCGTGGGTAATGAGCCACGCTTCGGGCTTTACCCCCTCGTCCTCGAGCCACGAGATTTCGGGAAGGATGATTTCCACGCCCGGCAGACCGGCGTCGGGGAACAACAGTCCGCAGTCGATGAAGTAGTTTTTGTCGTCGACTTGCAGCACGGTCATGTTCATGCCGATTTCGCCGCAGCCGCCCAGGGGAATCAATCGCAGTTTCTGTTCTGGCATCAGGGATCCTTCGTGGCGGGAACGTCCCGCTGGAAGCGGAACGGGTAACGGAAAGTGATGGCGCCGTTCTTCGGTGGGGGGAACGACCACGCCTTCATGCGTTCCTGTAGGCACAGGAGAAATTCACGGTCCTTAATTTCGGTGCGCGCCACGCGGACGCCACGCAGGGAGCCCGAAAGGTCGACTTCGAGGCTCCACTCCACCGTGCCGCCCAAGCCCTTGTCGCGGCGCAGAGCCGCTTCGTAGCAGGCGCGCAACTCTTCGCGCTTACCGAACACGAGTGAATCCACATCCATCATGTTTATCACAGGTCGCGGTTTAAGGGGCGGCGGAAGTTTTTGGAGTCCGGCGGCGTACCGGGCGTTGCCCACCAGATTGTCCGCACCATCAGCGGGCAATCTGAGGCGCCCCGAAAGCAACGCCGGGGCGAGGGCGCCGTCGGCGCCGAGCCAGACGACGCCAGCCCGCCCCTTGGCCCCGGCCTCCGCCCACTTCACGAGACGCGCACGCACCTCCGATTCGCCCGCAGCGGCAGCGTGCGCTGCCGCCAATCCGCGGCGAGACTCCTCGAGTGCGAAGTCGGCGTGCGGTGGCGGATCTGTGACGACGCGCATTTTCGGAGCGACGAAGCGCTCCTTCCCCTCGACACCCATTTGGGCATAGAAGTCCGCGAGGAAATCCTGCTCGGCGAGCTCCTCCGATCGCACCGCCGCCATGGTCGCGCGCATGCGCTGAATGCGCCGCGCCTGGCGCACGAACAACGAGCCACGCGCCTCACCGGCGGTGGACGTCACGACGCGGGGATAGTCCTTCAACACCTGGAAGTAACGGTCGTCAGAACGCTGGTCGCGTTCCGCGTAGTAGGTGCCGTAGGCCGCACGCGCGCGCCTCTCGAGCGCCTCGATGTCCATAGGCCGCACGCTCCCCGCCGGATAATCCGAAAGGAATGCCACGCCGGATCGCGTTGGTGGAAGGCCTTCTTCGGCCGCATGCCAACGCGCGTGCAGGTCGTCGACCCACGCGTAGGCGAGGAGAGTCGGCGACTCGGTGTCGAGCCGCTCGCGGAACACGTGCGGCAACACCGCGTAGTGGTCGGGATGAATGAGCTCGCGGACGTACTCCATTGGAAGACTGCCGACGACGGGGCGAGTGTCCTGCGGCGCCTTAAGCAACCAACCCACCAACGGCACGAAAACGAGCCCTGCCGCGAGAGCCCCCACCCAAGGCGCCCAACGCTCCACGGGATCGTTCCATGCGGGCGGAGAGAACGGATCTCGACTCGCGCCTACGACGCGCGGTGGCAACGCCCGCGCATCCTGACGATCGTCGACGCGAAAGAGGATCTCATAGTCGGCGAAACGCAGCGCACCGCGCGCGCCGTGGTGGAGGGGAATTTCCAGCGGCTCGAGCACTGTGGCGAGGTCGCGCAGAGACCCGCGTGGAGCGATGAACTCGCGCACCGATCCGAAACGCGTCCCATCGTTGAGGAAGCCTTCGAAACGCGGATCCACGAAGGCGCTCGCGCGGCCACGACGCACCCGGAAAACACGCACCGCATCGGGCAACTGCGCGAAGGGAAGGAAGAGTTCGGCTCGTCGGGCGCGTCCAATTCGGACAGCGCGCCCGAGGAGACCGCCCGTGGGCAGGCGCGCCTCGATCTGCGGGACGCCGTTTTGCAGGACGGTGACGTGGAGGAAAGCGCGCCGAGGCGCTCGCACGGACGCACGCGACTGCGGACGCGCGCGACGGGAGCCCGCCGAGTTGGCTGTCTTGGCTGCTTTGGCCTTACTCATGTCGGGCACCTCATGGACATCGTCATCGCACTTCCATGGCGACATCGAAGTCGTCGTAACCGAGTTCCACGAGATCGCGCAGGAGGGCATCGAAAGCCGCGGGTGGAACGTCGGCCTCGGGCCACAGTTCCGCGCGGGAAATGGCGGGGTTCGCTACGAGCGTCAGGAGGCCCGTGCGCTCCATTTCGAAGGCGCGCGCACCCACGATTTCTTTCAACCGCTGCGCCTCGCCGGGGTAGCGAATGACTTCACCAGTTTCAAGTAAGAGAGCGAGACCACCACCAGGTCGATGACGCACGCCCATGCGCAAGGCCACAGTCCGACCTTCGTGAAGCGCCGGGTCTGACGCGGACACCTGCGCTAGGCGCAGACCTTCGTTCTCGAGCACGAAGAACTCCCCGCGCAGCCTGAGTGTGAGGAAGAACACGAGCCAGCAGATGAAGGCGCACACACCCAACGCCACCATCACGGCCACCGTGGGCGAGCCGGTGTGCCGGCGATGGCTAGGATGGTCGGACTTCCAGATGCCGAAACCGGCGGTCGACTGCGTGAACACGTTGCCTCTCCTCCGGAGTCAGTGGGCCGCGCGGCCGTAAGGTGCAACGCCGCGCGAAGCCGCAGGCGCCGTGGGCGCCGACGGAACCCGGGCGAGGATGATGATGGGTCTTGTGGCGTCCGCGTTGAGCCCGGCCGCGAAGCCCGCTATTTCGCGCGCAAGACTCATGTTCCCTTGATCATCGCCGCGCTCATCGTAGGCCACCACGAAGGCGCGCGAGGGCAGGGCGCGTGCCATTGCGGGGAGCGCGCGCGCGCGTGCCGTGAGTTCTTCCTTCCAGCGCGCCCTCGACGCCACGGCGACGCTCTCGCCCGGCCGCGGCGCCACCACCGATCCGACGGTCCCGAGCACGAAAGTCTCCGCACCCACGAAAAGCAATGGCGTCGAAGCATCCACGTCCACCTCCCCTGGGAAGGCGGCCGTGCGAAGGTCGGGGAGATTCGCCGCACGCACGTTAAGGAAACGCACCTGACGCGGCGCCATGAGGAGGACCATGGCGGCGGTGAGGGCTGCCGAACAGGCGATGCACACGCCCAAGATCGCGGCCCACGAGGCGCGACTCCCCCACGTGGAGTCAAATGATTTCTTCTTCGTCGGGAACGGACTCAATCCGGTCATTGGATTCGGCTTCTTCATATCCCCCTCTGGAGGCGACTCCGGGTTCGTGGTCGGACGTGTCCGCGCCGCGGGACGCCGCAGCGCCCGCGCCTGCCCCAACTGCGACAGCCGCAGCGGCACTCATGCCTCCGCCTCCTCCCCCACCGTGGGCCGCGGGAGCGGACGCGAATACGGGCTGCATTTCAGGAGCGAGGATGTTCAGAGCTATGGTCAGGCTGTGCTCGATTTCTCCTTCGAGGCGCGTGGCGATGGCATCGAGCAGTCCGTAGGGCAGCATGAGCAGGACCGATGCGAGCAGTGCGAGGGCCAGGGGTGTGAGCGCTCCGCTGAGACCCTTTGTGAAGGCGAAGCTCTTGAGTCCCAGTTCAAGGCCATCGGCAATCTGGAAGCTCTGCCAGACACCGTGCACGGCCGCGAATGCACCCAGCAAAACCGCCGAAGCGGCTAGGGTGGGGAGTTGTGAGATGCGCCTGCGCACGCGCGGCAGAAACGAGAGGGCTTCCTCGCTCACCACCATCCGGACTTTGAAGTTCTCTTTCTCGAAGGCCTCGATGGCCCGGAAGACGATGTGGGGGAGCCCGGTTTTGGATGTGGCGCGACAGTAATTCCGAGCTCGCTCGGTGTCGCCAGCCGAGAGCATGTTCTTCAACTGGTGGTTGAACTTCGTGAAGTTAACTCGGTAGAGGAACTGCAGCAGGAGGAATCTCTCGAAGATGATGACCCAACCCACCGCGACGAGCGCAAGGATGAGGAATGGGATAGGTTCACGGGCGCGGAACAACCCGAAGATCTCGTGTAACATGCGTGACTCCGAGGCGGCGTCTGGGAAAGGCCGTGCCGACGACCCGAGAATAGATTGGTTGACAGGTTGGCCGGTGGGTATAACTTGCCTCTGCCCGTCAAGGAGGAACCCTGAAATGCAAACGTGTTCGAAGACGTTCCCGCGTACCCTCCGA